>DATKXG010000174.1:0-5239 GCA_035529175.1 Ilumatobacteraceae bacterium | reverse complement strand
ATCCAGTTGCGCGGCGTCGAGAAGGTCTACCGGACCGGACGCGTCGCCTACCCGGCGCTGCGCGGCGTCGATCTCGACGTGGGGGCGGGTGAGTTGGTCGCCGTCGTCGGACCGAGTGGCAGTGGCAAGTCGACGATCCTGAACATCGTCACGGGGATCGATCGACCGACCGCGGGGCGGGTCACCGTCACCGGTCGCGACCTGTCCGAACTCGACGAGGAGCAACTCGCGGTCTGGCGCGGCGAACACGTCGGGATCATCTTCCAGTTCTTCCAGCTCCTGCCCACCCTCACCGCGTCCGAGAACGTGATGCTGCCACTCGACTTCGCTCGTACGGGATCGACCCGCGAGCGCTCCGAGACCGCAGCGGCCCGGCTTCACCAGGTCGGGCTCGGCGACCACCTCGACCACTTCCCGGCCGAACTCTCCGGTGGCGAACAGCAGCGGGTGGCGATCGCTCGCGCTCTCGCCAATGACCCCGAGCTCCTCGTCGCCGACGAGCCGACGGGCAACCTCGACACCGACACCGCATCTGACATGTTCTCGGTCCTGCGCGACGTCAACGCCGCCGGGACGACGATCGTCTACGTCACCCACGACCGCGAACTCGCAGCTCGGGCCGATCGGGTCGTCGCCATCCGCGACGGGCAGGTGGTCGACGGTGACGGGCCATGATCTCCGCGCTCACCCGCCGCTCGACCCGAGAACTCACCCGCCGGCGCGGGCGATCGATCCTCACCATCCTCACGATCACCGTCGCGGTCGCCGGCGTCTGGTTGTTCGCCATCCCGAGGAACGTCGAGAACACGCTCGAGCAGCGGGTCAGCGCGGATGCCATGCACACCGCCCGGCTCGCTCCGAACGCGGCCGATCTCGACGCTGAGCAGCTCGCTGCCCTGCGCGCCGTCGACAACGTGGCTGCGCTCGACGTCCGCACCCTCGCCCGCACGGAGATGCGGATCGACGGTCGCACCCAGGGCGTGATCCTCGTCGGCGTCGCCGACTTCGACGAGCAGTCGGTCAACATCGTCTCGCTCGAAGCCGGATCCTTCCCTGCGGCGCCCGAAGAACTCGTCACCGACAGCGAGAATCAGCGTTCGGGCCGGTTCCGGGGCACCGTCGGCGACACCGTCGAACTCCGTACGTTCAGCGGTCGCTTTACCCCGTTCTCCGTGTCCGGCCGGGGCGGCACCCTGCGCTACAGCAGCGAGGTCGGCGGCGACGCTCCCGTGCTCTATCTCGCCAATTCCACCGTCCAGAAGGTGATGAACTACCCGGCGCCGAACTCGATCGACATCCTCGCTGCCGACGCCTCACCGGAGGCTGTCGATGCCACCGTCGCCGAACTTCGCTCGATCCTCGCCACCCAAGTCCCCGGGCTCGCGTACTGGGACGTGCTCGAGGTCTGGCGACCCGGTGAGTGGCCCGGCTCCGACGACTTCGGCAACTTCGTCGTCGTCTTCTACGTCATCGCGGGCGTGGCGCTGCTGTCCGCGCTCGTCCTGATCTACACGACCATGAACACCCTCGTCCGCGAGCAGACCCGCGAGATCGCGATCATGAAGGCGATCGGCGGACGACGCCGTTCGATCGCTGCGGTCTTCCTCCGGACCGCGCTGCTCCTGGGCGGGGTCGGCACGATGATCGGGATCGCGGTCGGACTCCCGCTCAGCAACCGCCTGATGACGTTCATGACCGACGAGTTCGGCGGCACACGGGTCGGCTGGCAGTTCAGCGGACTCGCGTTCCTGCTCAGCCTGCTCGTCGGAATCGGCGGCACCCTCGCGGCGTCGTGGCCGGCACTCCACCGCGCCGCGCGTGTGACGGTCCGCGAGGCGATCGACGACCACGGCGTCGTCGCCTCGTACGGGATGCGTCCGCTCGATCGAGTTGCCGCCCGGTTCCCCTTCGTCTCGCGCCGTGCCCAGATGGGTGTCCGGAACGCGACCCGGCGCGCCGGCCGCAGCCTGGCCACGGCGATCCCGATCGCGCTCGCCGTCGGCACGATGCTCGGCTTCGGTTCGGTGCTCATCACCGCCGTCAACGAGGACCTCCGCTCGTTCGACCTCGAGGGCGGCGACATCACGATCTGGAACCGCGACCCCGGCCTCGACGCCCGAGCCGGTGAGCTCATCGAGTCGGTGCCCGAGGTCGCCCTCGCCCACCCGATGATCTACAGCAGCGTCGAACTCGACGGAGAGAAGTACGTCTGGGGGCTGCCCGCCGACAGCACCTACGACCACGACGTCATCGACGGACGCTGGTTCACCGTCGAGGAAACCACCGACGCAGCGCGGGTCGTCGTGGTGGGCGAAGCGCTCGCTGCGTCGAACGACCTCGAGGTGAGCGACGTCGTGACGGTCGAGACACGTCGCGGACCGATCGAACTCGAGGTGATCGGGGTCGACGGCCAGCTCGTCAACAACGGCGACGGCATGTTCACGCCGTACACGACCGTGCTCGACTACGAGGGTTGGACCACGACGAACTATTGGGTTCGCACCGTCGACCCCGGCGCCGAGACCGTCGACGCCGCGGCGGCAGGCATCCAGTCCGTACTCGAACGCAGTGGCTACGAGGTCTCCTCGACGCTTCGGTATCTCGACCGCGCCGAGAACGTCGCCGAGAACCGTCTGATCGTCACCGTCGTCATGGCGATGGGCCTGCCTGTCGTCGCGATCGGGCTGATCGGCCTGGTCAGTGCCATGACGAGCAATGTGCTCGACCGGACCCGCGAGATCGGCGTACTGCGCAGCATCGGCGCTCGACGTCGCGACCTGCGCACGATGTTCCGCACGGAAGGGCTGGTGATCGCCGTCCTCGGCTGGCTCCTCGGGATCCCCCTCGGCTACGCGATCGCTCGATTCATCCTCTGGGTGTTCGAGCAGCGGTTCGACGCCGCCTTCGAGTTCAGCTTCCCGCTCTGGCCGATCGGCGTCGGCCTCGTCGTCACGATCACGATGACGCTGCTGGTGGTCCGGATCCCGCTGCGCCGCGTGATCCGGATGATGCCGGGCGCCGCCCTCCGCTACGAGTAGTCCTTCGTGAGGAGGAGTCGTCGCCGAAGTCAGTAGCGGAGGGTCGCCGCCGCGGTACCGCCGCCGGGGATGTCGCCCGCTGGGACGACGAACGCCAGCCCGCCATGCCGCAGTGTCTCGGCCGCGGCGACGTCGGCGAGGTCGTGATCGCCCGGCCCTCGTGTGTCGTGCTCCTCGAGGAGGCGATGCCCTGGCCGGTATCGACCCCAGTACTCCAGGTCAGCGGGGACGAAGATCGACGCGACCTGGCCGGCGGCAGCTGCGATCACGGACTGTTCGACCGTGCGGACCGTCGCGGTCGCGCCGGCAAGGAACGACTCGCGTGCGGTCTGTTCCGCGTCGGCGGCCGACGGCGGGACGAATCGGCGGGCTCGTTCGGCCAGCTCCTCGGCTCGCAACTGGTCGGGGCTGCCGGCGACGTGATCGTCAACCACGTGATGACAGCGGGTGACCTTGCGGTACGCGCCCACGATGTCGTCGACGCCCGCGAGCACGAGCGGACGTGTCGCGGCGGATCGATAGCTGGCGATCGCGTGGTCGACCAGGTGCAGGTAGCGATCGAGGTCGACGTCACGCGTGTCGTTGGCGCTGCCCTGGCCGTGGAACGTCGCAGTGACCTGGCCGCCACCTGCCCGGTTTCCGGAATGGCTCTGGAGCTGCGCCTCGCGGTCGTCCCATCGCAGCGCGTCCGGCATGCTCGCCGGCAAGTCGGGGACTTCGGTCTCGACCGCTCTCGATCCGGTGACGGTCACGAGCCGGACGCTGTGCCGGCTGATCGCGAGGATGTCGAACTCGACGCGCCGCGCGAGCGCGGCCACCAGCGGCTTGAGGTGGAAGCGATCGCTGACGATCGAGAACTCTCCGGTCGGCTCTGCCAACCGGATCGCGGTCGTGGTGTCGGCGTCGGCGAGCACCGCAAGGCCGGCTGAACCGTGCGACCAGAACTCCCGGTCGTCGACCAGACGTGCGGCAGCCGTGAGGAGTCCACCGTCGGTGACCTCCTCCGCGGCACTCGCGACGAGCCGGCGGAACAGCACAGGGTCCTGCGTGACCTCCCGGCCAGCGTGGTGGGTCGGTAGGTAGAGCGAGACGAGCTCGGTCGGGCTGGAGGCCGCAGACCACGTGACGATGTCGGCGGCGTCGAGATCGACCTGGTCGATCACGCGGACTTGGGTGTCATGACCGTTCATAACTCAACGGTCGCGCCAGGTCGGCCCCGCCGACAGGGCCGAAAGGGCCGAAAGGTCCCTGTGTCGACGCGCCATCCACGCGCGACGACGTCGGACGTGTTCCTTCGTGACATCGATTGTCACGCCTCAGGTGTAGTGCCGAGATCCGGCGCAACACGATCAGACCGAAAAGGGGCAATCACATGGGGCCGACCGAACAGCTCTCCTACATCCTTCCCACCTGCAGTGCGCTGGTGGACCGCATCCAGGTGATGCAGATGAACGATCCGACTCCCTGCGAGAAGTTCACCGTGCAGGACGTCCTCGACCACATGATGGGGGGCGGCGGGACCTTTGCATACATGTTCCGGGGCGAGCAACCGCCCGAACCGCGCCCGGCCGGTGCCGACGGGCTGGTGCCGTCGAAGGAGTTCCGCACCGTGATGGACGACCTCCTCGAGTCCGTCAAGTCGCCTGGCGCGATGGAGCGAACGATCGAGTCGCCGTTCGGCTCGATGGACGGTGAGACCCTCGCTCGCCTGGTCGCCTTCGACGGGCTGGTTCACAGTTGGGACCTGGCGACCGCCACCGGACAGCCTCTGGCACTCCCGGCCGAGGTGGTCGACGCGGTGGCGAGCTTCGCGCACGATGCGCTCACCGACGACATGCGTGACGGCGACACGTTCAAGCTGCCGACCGACGCCGGCGCGTCCGCTGGAGCGATCGAGCAGCTCGCGGCGTTCAGCGGCCGAACCGTGCCCGCCGCCACCTGAGGGGGCGGTCCAGCGAGCCGGCCGGGCCGAAGGTCCCATTCGAGAGAAACTGGGACCTTCGGCCCGGAACATTTGAGCCCGCAACCGACAGGATGATTCCAGTGGTTCGTGAAAGTGATCACGAACCGATTGGAGACTCGAAAGGGGTCATCATGTTCAAGAAGCCACTCGGTCTACTCGGGATCTTCCTGATCGTCGTCGGCATCGGATACTTCATCGGAGCCGGCGTCGCCTACAGCAAGGTCCAGGGCGGATACGG
>DATKXG010000173.1:0-4226 GCA_035529175.1 Ilumatobacteraceae bacterium | reverse complement strand
GACGACCAGCTCGCCGCGGCCTGCGCCGACAGACCGCGCTCGATCCAGTCCGGCACCTTCTTCACCTTGATGCCCGCTTCGTCGGCGTACGCGATCTCCGCGGGGGTCCGGCCGGCACGAAGGTGTCCGAGTGCCTTGGCGGGTTCGACGTCGCCCGACAGCACCCCGGCGAGCTGGGCCGCCTCGGTGACGTCGGCGTCGGTTCCGGCCCACGACGCAAACTGTTCGCCAGAGGTGAAGCCACGGTCGATCGCGCCGAGGATCGTGGCGGCATCGAACCCTGCCCACGTCTCGATGAACGCGATGTCGGTGGGCAGGCCACGCGCCTCGAGCGACGCGGCGAAGGCCACGTCGGGGGCCGGACGTCCGGACCGGCGGAACTCGGTGATCTCGTCGGTGGTGAGCGACGAGTCGTACCAGCGCGCGGCGTGCGGCGGCGGCAGCGTGCCATCGCGGAACATGATCGTGACCACCGCGTCGGGCAGACCTGACGCGATCCAGCGCTCACGGTCGTGACGATCGGGGTGGTTCATCACGCCATGATCCCTGTTCGACCGACCCCTTCGCCAATCTCCCGACACGACAGTCCGCGCTGCGGCTCGGCCGACGCGACGCCCCACCGTACGCTGGGGACGTGACACAGCTCGCCGGGCGGCTCCGCGTCGTGATGGTCGTGATCGATGCGATGCCGCACCGCCACGTCGGCCCGGCGTCCACACCCAACCTGTGGCGCCAGGCCGTCGGGGGCGGACGGGCGCCGATGGGTGCGCTGTCGTTGCCGGTGTCGGTCACCTACTCCAACCACGCCGCCTTCGTGACCGGTGTCGATCCCGTCGTGACGGGGGTGCACGGCAACCACACCTGGAGCGCTGACGGCTGGATGCCCTCACCGAAATCCGGGCCGGGAGCCATGACGCTGTTCGAGCGCGTCGGCGCCGCCGGCGGACGGTCGGCGATCGTTGCCGGCGACCAGAAGCTGATCGGACAGATGGGCGGCTCGCAGGCGGACGCGGTGTGGCCACCCGGCGGTCGCCTGCCGGACGGAACGGAGCGCTGCGCGTTCGGCTACGCCTCCGATGCCGCAGTGCTCTCGGTGTTGGACGACCTCGATCTCGAGGTCGACTTCGCCGTGATCCACCTCAACGAGCCCGACACGACCTCTCATCTGCACGGACCGGACTCGCCCGAGGCGATCGAGCAGTACCGGGCCACCGACGCCGCGTACGGCGAGGTGATCGCCCACCTCGGCGACGGGTGGGACCACACGATGGTGCTCACGGTGTCAGACCACGACCAGGAGACGATCACCGACTTCACTCCGGTCGAACTCTCCGGCGCACTGGCCGACATCGATGGCCTCGAGGTGGCCGACGAGGGAACAGCAGCGTTGGTCCACCGGTCGGACGGCGTGATCGACGACGACCGTCTCTTCGAGCTGATCCGGTCGGTCGACGGCGTCGAGTCGGCGAGCGCGCTCACGCCGAACGTGTGGATGGCGTGGACCGAACCCGGCCGTTCGTTCGGATCCCCACCGATCCCGATCCACGGCCAGCACGGCAGCCCTCGCTGCCGCACCCAGATGGCGATCGTCTCGGGCGGCGATCCCCGCGTCGCCCCCGTCGCCCGCCAGATCGAACGCACCCAGCCGTCGGTCCTCGACTGGGCGCCGATGATCGCTCGGCTCCTCCGACTCGAGGGCGTGCCGGCATGACCGACGAGCTCGACGTCGACGTCGAGGCCTTCCACCGCGACGGTTGGCTCGTCGTCCGCCAGGCGTTGGACCAGGACCGTCTCGAGGAGCTCGACGCCGCAGTGAGGAGAGTGGAACGCCGGGCCGTCGAAGACGCTGGCGCGGGTGCCGGTCACGGGCTGCACCACTTCGAACAGATCGACGCAGGCGCCGTGTTGGCGCGTAGCGAGGACTTCGTCCACGACGATCCGGTGCTCCGCGAGTTCATCTGCAGTGGCCTCGTCGTCGACATCCTGGGCCGGCTGTTCGGCGAGCCCGCGGTGCTGTTCAAGGAGAAGATCAACTACAAGCAGCCGGGCGGCGGCGGTTTCGCACCGCACCAGGACGCCACCGCCTACCGGTTCGTCGACCATCACATCTCGTGCATGGTGCCACTCGATCCGGCGACGCCGGCGAGCGGCTGCCTGTACGTGGCGCCCGGATTCGCCGACGGCCAACTGCCCACGGACCAGCGGGGCCGCATCGAGGCAGCCACCGCCGACCGGCTCGCCTGGCGGCCGGTGCCCTTGGAGCCGGGGGATCTGTTGTTCTTCGACTCGTATGCACCCCACTACAGCGACACCAACACGACCGACCGAGCCCGCCGCGCGGCCTACCTCACCTACAACGCAGCGTCGCTCGGCGACCACCGAGACCGCTACTACGCCGACAAGCGGGCAGAGTTCGCCGCCCGAGGCGACGACTTCGAGGGCGAGCGGGTCCGCATCAGCATCAGCGACGACTTCCTCGGCCGACCGGTGACGCGATGAACGAGCTCGTCGCGCTGTTCGCGTCACCCACGGCGCGCCGCATGTACGACGAGGAGGTCACCGAACTCGAACACGCACTCCAGGCAGCGGCGCTGGCGCGCTCGGAGGGCGCTGCGGACCACCTCGTCGCGGCGGCACTCCTGCACGACGTGGGCCACCTGGTGTCGGACGACAACGTGCCGCTCGACGAGAACCTCGACGAGGACTTCCACCACGAACGCGTCGGCGCCCGCTACCTGGCCCGTTGGTTCGGTCCCGATGTCACCGCACCCGTCGCCCTCCACGTCGCAGCGAAGCGCTACCTGTGCGCGGTCGAGCCGGGCTACCTCGACGATCTGTCGCCGTCGTCGACACGCAGCCTGGCGTTGCAGGGCGGGCCGATGTCGCCCGCCGAGGTGGAGGCGTTCGAGCGTCTCTCCCACCACGAGGCGGCCACGCTCGTGCGGCGGTGGGACGACCGCGCCAAGGTCGCCGGTCTCGTGGTCGCCGGCTTCGACGAATACCGGTCGCTGCTCGCCCGACTCGCGGACCCGACCGTCTCAGTCGTCACCGAGCGCTCCCCACGACCCGGTGATCGTCGGTGACACCGCCGTCGCCACGATCAAGCTGTCGACCCGCAGCGTCACCCGCGCCACCAGATGGTCGACGAACTCGGCGATCGGCTCGAAACCGCCGCCCTCGTTGATCCGCCACCAGTCCTGCTCCACGTCGAGGTCGGCGCGGTGGACCTCGGTGGAGAGCTCCCGCGGCGTCACGCCGGGTTGCGCGGTCACCTCGTCGCGAAGATGCACTTCCAGGTGCGCCGGGAACACGGGAGCATCGTGCTCGTCGCGGGCGGTCACGACGACGTCCTCGGAGATGAGCGCTCCGAGGTCGGGGTCGAACGGCGGGACCTGGATCGAGTAGGTGACGACAAGACGTCGTTCTCCCGGATGCCCCTCGAGAGCTTCGACTCGCAGTTGAGGATCGACGATCGAGACCATGCCTCCATGGTGCGGATCGGAGCCGGGATCGTCCAGAGACGATGGACCCGATCAGCCCTCGGCCGGCGCGGTGCTCGCTGCGCGGCGGACCCGCAGTCGAGCCGTGCTCGACTCCGACACGGGAACGAGCGTCGTCGCCTTGCCCAGCCCGGTCGGAGGCATGTTGCCGTAGATCGCCTCCCACTCGCCGGCGCGGACCAGGAACGTCTCGTGCCAGATCCCGGTTCGATCCGACTTGCCAACTCGGCGCCAGTAGTTGCGCCACGGCTCGAGGTGCGGGTCGTCCTGGTCGCGGGCGAACGCCTCCAGGTGCTCGAACGACTTCCAGTACTGCACGATCGTCGGGAAGCCGTTCTGGTACCCCAACAACCCCTTCTCGGGATGCTCGGTGAGGTACTGCAGCATGTGGTTCATCCCCCGTCGCCCGCCGAGGTCGCCGAACGAGCGCAACACGTGCATGAAACTGTTCGGGCGGGCGCCGATGAGGAAGACCACGAAGTCCCCGTCGTACTCGGCCGTCCAGCGCCCCTGCTTGATCTTCGCCATCGGCACATTGTCGCGCGCCGCGGCCAGCGGTACGAACGGTCAGCGCGCGGGTTCGATGCGCCACACCTCGCCGTCCGACCTGACGTAGCAGGCGCACGGCTCCCAGTGGGTGCCGAGCACCAGGTCGGCGGTGTCGGCGTGCGAGCCGAAGAAGGCCCGCCGGGTCGCCTCGGCGCCCGCGGGGTCGACGTCGAACGA
>DATKXG010000172.1:0-7517 GCA_035529175.1 Ilumatobacteraceae bacterium | reverse complement strand
AGGCGATCCGTGAGCGCAGCGACGACATCCGGTCCGACGAGGCGCCGGTGGAAGTTGCGGCGCTTCGTCCACGGATCGGGGAAGTAGATCCTCACGACGGCCAGCGACTCGGGCGCGACGCGATCGAGGAACGGCAGGAGGTCGCCGTGCACCACTCGGATGTGATGCAGGCCGCGATGCTCGATCGCATCGAGCACGGTCACGACGCCCGGCGTGTGCACCTCGACCCCGATCACGTCGAGGTGCGGCTCGGCGGCGGCCATCTCGATGGTCGACTCGCCGTGACCGAAGCCCACGTCGAGACCCACATCACGTCGATCGTCGTCACCTCGATCGAAGACCTCGGCCCAATCGAGCATCGGACCCTCGATGTCGAGGCCCCATCGTTGGATCCACTCGTCGAACTCGGCTTGGCGCTTCGGTGACAACGAACGGCGACGAACCTTGAACGACGCTGCTGGTCTGCGAACCGAACGAGCACTCTCACCACCCGTCACGACCACGTCGCCCGACGCTACCGGCGCCAGACTGCGCCCCGTGAACGAGGTCGACGATGCTGCCCGCAAGCGGGCGATCCACCGTCAAGCCGCATCGATCGTTGCGTCGGTGGCACCGTTCGGCATCGTGTTCGGCGCTGCCGCCGCAACGGCTGGACTCTCGCTGGTGCAGGCGATGGGCTTCTCGTTGTTCGTCTTCGGTGGGAGCTCACAGTTCGCCGCCGTCGAGATCCTCGGCGACGGAGGATCCATCGCTTCGGCCGCGATCGCCGGGTTGTTGCTCAACGTGCGGTCCCTCGCTTTCGGCGTGATCATGGCACCGGCGCTCGTCGGGACGTGGTGGCAACGAGCGGCGATGTCGCAGTTGATGATCGACGAGTCGACCGCCGTCGGTGCCGCTCAGCACGAGCGGCGTTGGCGCCGATACGGCTACCTCGTCGCAGGTGTCGGCGTCTATGTCGTCTGGAACGTCACGACGGCCCTGGGCTACGTGGCATTCGCCGGCGCCGGCGACCTGATCACCCAGCTCGGCCTCGACGCCGCTGGACCCGCCGCCTTTCTCGCCCTGCTCTGGCCACGCTTGTCGTCGATGCCCCAGCGGCGCACGGCGATCGTCGGCGCCCTGATCGCGCTGACGTTGATCCCGTTCGCCCCGCCCGGCGTTCCGATCCTGGCGTCGATGTTCGGCGTTGCGGCCGGTCGGATCGGTGTGCGGCGGGTCGATGAGGAGCCGTCGTCATGAGCGACGCAACCCTCGTGCTGATCCTGATGACGCTTGGGACGTTCGCATTGAAGTCGGCCGGTCCGCTCGTGCTCGGCGACCGTGCACTTCCGCTGCGTGTCCAGCAGCTGGTCGACCTGCTCCCCGCAGCGCTGCTGGCAGCGCTCGCGATCGTGTCGACGGTGGGGGACGGCCGGGCGATCGTCCTCGACGCACGGGTCGTCGGACTGCTCGTCGCAGGACTCGCGCTGTGGCGCCGTGCGCCGTTCGTCGTGGTGGTCGTGGCGGCTTCCGCGGCGACGGCTCTGGTGCGCTTCGCCGCTTGACGGAGGCGGCGGGAGCGCTACAGTTCGCCCATGCTCGGCTCCGACATCGAATTGATGCCCGGCGAGAAGATGATCCTCGCCTCCAACCCGCATTGGTTCTACTTCTGGAAGCAGGTCGCGGCTGCTGCCGGCATCATCGGCCTGCTGCTCTTGTTGACGGCCGTCGATGCCAGTTGGGCCGACACGTTCCTCGGCTGGGTGATCTGGGCTGCGGTCATCGTCCTGGTCATCGACGTGATCTTCGAGTTCTTCCAGTGGAAGACGACGCGGTTCGCGATCACCGATCAACGGGTGGCCTACCAGAGCGGCATGTTCCGGCGTCGAGGTGTGTCGATCCCCCTCAACCGGATCAACAACGTCAACTTCGACCAGTCGCTGATCGGTCGGATGACCAACAACGGCGTCGTCACGATCGAGTCGGCCGGCGAGACCGGCGACTCGGTGTTCGAGAACATCCCCGATCCGGAGAACGTGAGGACCTTGATCTTCGCCCAGGTCGAGGCGGACGAACAGCGCGACTCCGACCGTGACGCTGCCGCGCTCGCCAAGGCGATGCAGGACCGCGTTCCGCCTCCACCCGGGGCGTCCGCGAAGTCGCCGCAGCAGCGTCTCGCCGACCTCGACGACCTCAAGGCGCAGGGCCTCGTCAACGACGCCGAGTACGCCACCAAGCGCCAGCAGATCCTCGACGAGCTCTGACGGAGGCCGGCGTCAGCGCCGCGCCGTCACCGACCCCGCCCAGCTGTCGACGAACTCGACGAACGCGTCGACGTCGGCGTCGGTGATCTCGATCGACAGGGCGATGAAGCCTCGGCGGGCGAGGTAGAACCCGGCATCGAGCGCGTCGAAGAACAGCAACTCCTTCCACCGGTCGTCCGCGACGCGGAGATCGGCAGTCGAGGTGACCGGCCCGACGGTGCCGTGGACGTTCATCAGCGAGCCCGAACCGGTGACGCACATCGCAACGCCGTGGCGGGTGAAGGTCGCGTTCAACTCGGATCGGAGTCGATCGCCGCGTGCGTTGGTCGCCGCCAGGACCTCCGGCGTGAGCACCTCGGTGAGCGTCGCGACGCCGGCGGCCATCGACACGACGTTGTTGTTGAACGTGCCGGCATGGCCGAGCCGCCCGCCGGCGCTCGCGTCGAAGGCGGCCATCACGTCGCGCCGCCCACCGAACGCTCCGAACGTGAAGCCGCCGGCGAGGTACTTGCCGAGCGTGGTCAGATCGGGGGTGATTCCGAGCAACTCCTGGGCGCCACCGGGCGAAAGTCGCGACGTCATCACCTCGTCGAAGATCAGCATCGCTCCGGCCGCGTCGCAGTGGCGTCGCAACGACTGCAAGAAGACCGGGTCGCCAGGGATGCAGCCCGCCGAACCCTGCAGCGGCTCGACCAGCACCGCGGCGATCGAGCTGCCGTGCTCGGCGAACACGGCTTCCACCGCGCTGACGTCGTTGTAGGTCGACACGATCCAGTCGTGGGGCACGTTGACGTCGCGGTGACCTGCGAAGGTGATCACCCCGCCGTGGTAGCCGCCGTCGAACACGAGGACCCGGGAACGTCCGGTGTGGTTCGTCGCCAGCGCGAGTGCCATCAGGTTCGCTTCGGTTCCCGAGTTGGTGAAGCGGACCTGCTCGATTGCGGGGAACCGCCCGGCGATCAACTCGGCCAGCCGGACCTCGTTGGGATGGACGGCGCCGAGCGCCCAACCGCCGTCGATCGCCGAATGCGCGGCAGCGCGTACGGGTTCGGGCGAGTGGCCGAGCAGGCCAGCGGTGTAGTTGCCGAGAAGGTCAACGTAACGGTGCCCATCGACGTCGACGAGATGCTTTCCCTCCGCCGACGCGACCCGGAACGGGAACGGATCGAACTGCAGCACCGATCGTGTGTTGCCCCCGGGAAGCACTTCTGTGGCGCGCTGCGCCCACGACGCGCTGGTCGGGTTGGCATCGACGTAGCGCTGTCGAGCGTCGACCAGCGCCGAGTCGAGCGTGTCGGCCGCCGATCGACCGTCGGTCGGTTGCGGATCGAGGGCTGTCCGGTCGTCAGGCACGGGTTCGGCGCGAGCCCCAGTGTGCCATTGCGCCGGCGCGCTGGAAGCGGGCGGGACGGTCGTCAGGGCCGAGGATGTCGGTCGCCAACCACAGTCGCTTGAGCCAACGGACCCGACCGGTATCGGTGTCGTCGACGTACCGACGCCGTCCGTGCAGGACGTGGAAGTTGTTGACGAACTGGATGTCGCCGGGCCGCAACGCCATCTCGACCTGGTTGTCAGGGTCGTTGATCAGCGCGTCGTAGGCATCCATCGCCTCGACCTGGAGGTCGGTGAGGCGTGGCGCGTGGGTATGGCGCTGGGACGCCTGGATGAACGGGCGGATGTACCGCACGAAGAGCCGGTCGCCCGTCGGACCCGTGTGGCGCGTGAACGCCGGAACCGAATAGAACGGCTGCGCGCCCGCCCGCTGTTCGCCGCGGAAGTCGTAGGGCAGCGGTTCGTAGAGCACGGCTGCGAGATCCGACCGGGTGCGCACGAGCGCGTTGTAGGCGCCGACGGCATTTGCGACCAGGCTCTCGCCACCGCTGACGCCGCTGTCGATGCACAGCAGCCCGACGAGATCGGAGCCGTCGCTGTGGAAACCGAGCGGGTGGCCGCCGATCTCGTTGCCACGCGCGGTCGGATCGTCGGGCGCTTTGCCCTGGTCCTTCACGTCGCCGAGCAGGTGACCCTTCGCGTTCTGCGGCCACGGCTCGCCGAGGTGCATGCCGATGCCCCAGTAGATCCACGAGGCGTCCTCGGCGCCGAGCCGGTCGACATCGAGGGCGGCGATCCTCGCAAACCCTCGACCGTTGACCAGCTCAGCGGCCATCGCCGCGACCAGCGGTCCGAGGGTCGGTAACGGGAAGTCTTCGGCGGTGACGTCGAGGAGGTCGCCGGTCCTCGAGCGTGCAGACGCCAGCGCGTCGTCGAGTTCGGCGTGGTGGGCGTCGGTGAGTCGCAGGGTCCAGTCGTCGGGATCGCCGATCTGCGCGGCCGTCCAGTTTGCGTGGGTCTCCAGTTCGACGACCTCTCGCAGCGAGCCCGGTGTGTCGGTCGTGGTCATCGTGAACCTCCCGTGGGTGGCGGGCCCGATGGTGCGGGCTTGGCACCGCGGACGAGGCGGCCGGGCAGCGCGTCGGTGGCGACCCCGTCGTGGTAGGTCTCGTGGCCGGCCACGATCGTGTGGCGCCAGCCATCTGCTCGCTGCAGCAGCCGCCGCCCGTTTGCCGGGAGGTCGTGGACGATCTCTGGCTTGTGCAGCCGTAGCCGATCGAAGTCGATCACGTTGAGATCGGCGCGATAGCCCGGCGCGATCACGCCACGATCGAGCAGCCCGACGGTGCGCGCAGTGTCGCGGCAGTGGCGTTGCACGAGGAAGGGAAGTGGGATCCGGTCGTGGTCCCGGTCGCGACCCCAGTACGCGAGCAGGGTGGTGGGGAAGCTTCCGTCGCAGATCGTGCCTACGTGAGCGCCACCGTCGCCGAGGCCGGGCACGGTGTACGGGTGCACGAGCATCTCGTGGCACCCGTCGAGGTTCCCGTCGACGTAGTTGAGGAACGGGAGGTACAGCAGACCGTGGCCGTCCTCGGCGAGCATCGCGTCGAGCGCCACTTCCTCGGCGCTGCGACCCGAGCGGGCGGCGATCGCCCCGATCGAGGACTCCAGCGACGGCTCGTAGTCGGGTTCGTCGCCCATCTCGAACAGCAGGTCGAACCTGCCGATCAGGTTCCCGCCGAGCTTGTCGCGTGAGCGCTCGGCTGCCTCCGAGAGGAGCCGCTGGCGGAACCCGGCATCGCGGAGCGCGGACACCTTCTCGGCGAGCGTGCGGTCGGCGACTTCGCGGTACACGGGGTTGGTGAGGAACGGGTTCAGGGTGCATTCCAAGCCGAGGATCAGGCCGACCGCCCGCGGCGCCACCTGGCCCGTCATCACCAGGCCGTCGGCGTTGGCGGCGCTGATGTGGTCGAGGAGGCCACGGAATGCGCCGGGCATCATCGGGTTGCGGGCGATCGAGATCGACATCGGCCGACCCGACGTGGCGACCATCTCGCGCAGCATCGCGAACTCGCCGTCGGGATCGAGGAAGTCGGACACCACCTGCAGGACTCCGGTGCCGGTGGCGCCCACACCCTGCGCGATGCCGATCAGTTCGTCGGGGGCTGCGGTGAGCGTCGGGGTGTACGCGCCCGTCGAGGTCTTGTGGTTGCGGGTCCGGCTGGTGCTGAACCCGAGCGCTCCAGCCTCGATGCCCTGCCGTGCGAGTTCGGCCATCGCGGCGATGTCGGAAGGTGTCGCCTCCTCGTGATCGGCGCCGCGCTGGCCCATCACGTTCAGGCGCAGCGCGCCGTGCGGGACCTGCATGGCGACGTCGATGTCGTGGGGGATCGAGTCGACGGCGTCGAGGAACTCGCCGAACGAGTTCCAGTTCCACCGCAGTCCCTCGTGCAATGCGGCGCCAGGGATGTCCTCGACGCCCTCCATCAACTCGATCAGCTTGTCGTGGTCGGCGTCGTGCACCGGCGCGAACCCGACCCCGCAGTTCCCGGTGACCACCGTGGTCACGCCGTGCCACGACGAGGGCTGCAACCGTTGGTCCCAGGTGGCCTGGCCGTCGTAGTGCGAGTGGATGTCGACGATGCCGGGGATCACGAGCGCGCCGTCAGCGTCGATCGTGCGACGCGCGTTCCCGACGATGGCGCCCACCTCGACGATCACGCCGTCGGCGACCGCCACATCGGCAGTGCGGGCTGCTTCGCCGGTGCCGTCGATGACGGAACCACCCCGGATGATCAGGTCGTAGTCGGCCATGCGCAAGTCTCGCGCCCTTCTGTGCTCGTTCGAGACCCGGACGCAGACGGACCCCGACGGACAGGTGGGGCGACGCGCATCGTGTACCAGCGGCTCGGGCGGTCCCTAGGATCGGGCCCGTGGTGCACCCTCGTGGCTTCTCCGGCCCGACCGGCTTCGAAGGCGCCGGAATGGAGTCCGAGGAGCCGCACGTCGGTGCGGAGTCGGATGTCTTGACCGATGACCCGAGTCTCGGAGTCCACCGACGGGCTGCTCGGCGGTGGTGGCACCGGCACTTGAACTCCGAGGAACGCCAGCGGGTGATGGCGGAGTTGGGGATCAAGCGCCAGGAGCACTGGGCCTATCGGTTCACCGTGATGATCACGCTGTCGGTGATCGTCGCCGTGATGGGCCTGTCGGCGGACTCCGCTGCCGTGGTGATCGGAGCGATGCTGCTCGCCCCGCTCATGCAGCCGGTGCTCGCCACGGCGGCGTGCATCGCGATGGCGCTGTTCCGCAAGTCGCTGCGATCGTTCGCTGTCGTGGCACTGGCCACGCTGTGGGCCATCGTGCTGTCGTACGTGCTCGCCGCGTTGTTCGTCAACGGTGAACTCCCGAACGAGGTGACCAGTCGCACCGCACCCGACATCCGCGACCTCGTCGTGGCGTTGGCGGCCGGGACCGCAGGCGCCTATGCGACCGTGCGCAAGGACGCCTCGGCGTCACTCCCGGGCGTGGCCGTCGCCGTCGCGCTGGTGCCGCCACTCGGCGCGGTCGGCATCTCCCTCGAGGCCGGCAACGCCACGTTCGCGTGGGGAGCGATGCTGCTGTACACCACCAACCTGTTCGCCATCGTGTTCGCAGGCGTGGTGGTGTTCGTGGTGACGGGCTTCGTCCCACCGCGCCGGCTGGCCAACACGTTCCGTCGCACCGCACTCGTCTCCGCGGTCGTCGGTGTGGTGGTCGTCGCGATCGCCCTG
Organism: Ilumatobacteraceae bacterium; assembly: GCA_035529175.1. Lineage (GTDB taxonomy): Bacteria > Actinomycetota > Acidimicrobiia > Acidimicrobiales > Ilumatobacteraceae > Sva-07. Next base: position 169 of record DATKXG010000172.1, on the reverse strand, counting down.
CCGCTCTACAGCGCATCGACAGCGGCGATCGAACGTTCCCAGCGCGAGGTCGACGCCCTCGACATCGTGTCGGACTGGCTCGGACAGACCGACCGCCGGTCGGCGCCGACGGTGACCTTCGACGACCAACGCATCACGGTGGCCGTCCGCAGCTTCGACACACCGCCGG
>DATKXG010000171.1:0-2562 GCA_035529175.1 Ilumatobacteraceae bacterium | reverse complement strand
CCTTGGAGGCTGACACGACGAGACCGGAGATCTTGTCGCCGACTTCGCAGCCCTTACCGCCCCACCAACGAGTGCCGCTCTGGAGGTCTTCTGCGCCGATACCGGCCATCACTGCCTACTTTCCGAACTTTCGAAGTTCTGAATTTGGAAGCCGCCCGATCGGGCGGCGGAGATCACAGTACACGATGAGTGTCGCAATCTCTAGACCGACAGGTGTGACATCGGTCACGCTCGCACTGGAGGCATCGACGACGCCCGCCCTTCTCGATCCTGGTGTTCTCGTTGGTGAACTCGTGGCCGCGCTTGCAGTGCGTCTTCCGGTCGTTGCCGTTGGAGTGCCGCCCCTTGGCGACCTTGTCGAGCATGTTGTCGCGAGGCGTGCCGAGGAACAGGTGGTCGATATTGATGCAAGGGGGGTTGTCGCAGGTATGGCAGACGTACATCCCGTCAGGGATGGGGCCGTGGCACTCTTCGAACACCACCCGATGATGGGTGGTGTTCCCCTTTTTGGCGTACGGCAACCCCACCTTGTATCGGGCCAGTGGGCTGATGATGCAGTCGGTCACCCCACCACAGTACACCATTACGTCACTTCTTCCCGTATCTCTCGACGCACTCACTCATCGCCGTCGGCCTTCCATCCGCGCTCGATGCGGGCGTGGGGCGCCCACGCCGCTCCCCTGTCGAAGGGCTTCTGGTCGACCACGATCGGGTCGCCGCCCTCGGTCGTCGCCACGACGACGGCGAGGCCCCGCTTGGTGCGGATGCGTTCGTAGATCATTTCCTGCTCCCTGCGTCAGTCGGTCGCCGGTTGGCGACGAAATCGGGATCGAGCGGAAGCCCCTCGGCGAACGGGATCCCGAACTCAGCCTCGACGCGATCGAGGAACTTCGACAGAGCTCGAGCGTCGTCGAGCGTCTCGTGCTTGTTCGGTGGCAGCAGACCTTCCGGCCAGCGGACCATCATCCACTCCCGCGCCTCTGCGTGGACCTTGATCGCCGACAGCCGGGAACGTGCATAGTCCTTCCAGGCATCGAGGTCGTGGTGGTGCGGAGGACCACCACGAGCCTCGGGTTCGTCGGCGTCCTCGGACTCGATGATCTCATCAGCCGACGCAAGTACCACCGGAACCACAGTCGCTGAGTAGCCGTCCTTGCGGCGCCAGTTGCGGCGCCACTCACGAACCTCATTCGCCAGAGCAGCCCCAAAGCGACCGACAGTGAGATCCACCCACACGAACTCGCACTCGGCGCTCTCCACGTCGAGATGCATGATGATCGCCCACCGCTGATTGATCGACGGAGTCGGGACACGGGTGTTGGTGACGACGTCATAGAGACTCCCGCCAGCGTAGCCTGCGAGCTGAATCGCGTAGCCCGGCATCGAGTACTCCAACGACGAACCGGTCTTGAGGTCGCCGATGATCAACGTCCCCGCCGGCAGCACCTCGTCGGTCGGCGTCAGCAGCGGCTCGGTGAGCTCGTAGAGCCGGTCGGCGGTGCCACCGATGCGGAACTCGTCGTTGACGATGTTGCACTCGAAGAGTTGCGAGATCAACCCGAGCGAATCCTTGACCCGCGTGTAGGCCTCCAGCGCCTCGCGGAATGGGGGGCCGGGATCCCAGTCGGGTTCGCGTTCCCAACGTTCCGACATGGCATGGACCGCTGTGCCCATGTCGGCCTTCCACGAACCACGCCCGGCCTGGATGGCGTCCTCGCGCAGGCTCGTCCACTCGGAGCGGTGGTCTTCGTAGGGCGAGGCGGCGATCACCTTGGCGACCAGCTCGGGCTGGCGGCCGAGCCCCTCCATCGCCTTTGCGACCTTCCAGTTGTTCAGACCGGACTTCTCGTCGAGGGTGTCGCCGAGCGACGACGTGCGGGCGTAGCGCACCCGCTTGCCGTCGGGCATCGTGATGAGCGGCTCCCCGCCGGCACCACGCTCGTAGTCGGGCTTCGCCTGATGCTGGAGTTCGAGATCCTCGGCGCCGAGCCCGCTCATCGCTTCACGCTCGCATGGAGAGCGACGCGCCAGAGCCACGCCCGTAGACCGAACCAGTTGGAGAGCCGCCATCGGATCAAGTAGGTGGTGAGCAGTCTGATCTCGGCATAGTCCAGGCCATGGAAGGTGCGGTTGTCCCAGTACATCTTGCCGAGGTACAACTCACCGTCGCCGTCGATGCCGATTGCCGACCAGTCGTACCAGGCGTCGGGATTCTCGTCGCGGTTTGGCAGGTGGACGGTCGCGGCACGGTAGTCGTCGTAGGTCTTGATGACCTCGAGATGTCGGCGCGGGTAACCGGTGACGAGCTCGGGTCGCGTCGGCAGCCTGCGATAGTACCACGTCGGCGGTGACGGGTCGTCGTAGGAGCCGCCGTGAGCGGAGCCGGTGAGGGCATCCACAACGACAGTCCACAGTGGGCGACCGCCGCGCCGGGTTGCGTTGAGGGCGATGTCGTGCAAACGGCCCCGCAAGTGAGAATCGTGGCGCACTCGGTTCCATTCGTGGTTGCGCATCCAGCGTTCAACCCTTCGGGGCTTGGAGTCTTGCATCGTGCTACTCACG
>DATKXG010000170.1:0-2148 GCA_035529175.1 Ilumatobacteraceae bacterium | reverse complement strand
CGAGGTCATCGTCCTGGTCGTGTTCGTCCTGATCGCCTCGGTGGGAGTCGCGGTCCCGGTGCTGATGAACCTGATCCTCGGGTCCAAGGCCGAGCACACCCTCACCGAGATGAAGGAGTGGCTGATCGACAACAACGCCACGGTCATGTCGGTGTTGTTCGTCGTCATCGGAGCCAAGCTGCTCGGCGACGGCATCTCGATCGTCGCCTGAGCTGACGTCTGGATCGGCCGGCGATGACACAGCGTTTCACCTTGCCCGAGCAACCTTCGGGCCTCGCCCGCTTCGCGCCGGGCGTGGGCAGCATCGTCGACGGTGTTCGCCACTCCGCCGGCGTGGACCTTCGGGCTGCGCTCACCGTGTGGGCCGTCGTCGTACCGCAGTCGTTGGCCTACGCGACGCTGGCGGGGATGCCGTCCGTGCACGGCCTGTATGCCGCGACGGCCGCGATGGCCGCCTACGCAGTGTTCGGGACGTGCCGTGATCTGAACATGGGGGCCGAGTCGACCGTTGCGCTGATGGCGGCGGCAACCGTCGCCCCCCTCGTCACCGACGCGGACAGTGTCGTCGAGCTCACCTCGCTGGCGGCCGTGCTCGTCGGCGGCTGGTGCGTGCTCGGTTTCGTGTTCAAACTCGGCTTCATCAGCGAGTTCCTGTCGCGCCCGATCCTCGCCGGCTACGTGTTCGGGTCGGGGATCATCATCGTCATCAGCCAGCTCGAGGCGCTGTTCGGGTTGGACATCGACACCAACCTCTACACCACCGACATCGGCGCCGTCATCCGCAATCTCGGTGACGCCCATGGCCTCACCACGTTGATCGGCCTGCTCTCCGTCGGGCTGGTGTTCGGATTGCGCAGACTCGTTCCCAGGATTCCGGCGCCGCTGGTCGCTGTGGTGCTGGGGATCGTGGCGTCGACCGTGTGGAACCTCGATGAGGAAGGTGTCGCCTTGGTCGGGAACATCACGTCAGGCGTGCCCGTGCCCGGGCTCCCCGACGCATCGTTCGATCAGTTCACACAGCTGTTGCTGCCCGCGCTCGGCATCGCACTCCTGGCGTACCCCGACAGTTTCCTCACCGCACGCTCGTTGTCGACGACGGGCGGGTACACGCTCGACGCCGACCAGGAGTTTCTCGCCATCGGGACATCGAACGTGGCGTCCGGACTGTTCCAGGGCTTCCCCGTCAACGGCAGCCAATCGCGTAGCTACGTGCAGCGCGACGCCGGCGGCAAGACCAATCTGGTCGGGCTGATCTGCTCGGCGCTGGTGCTGGCGACGTTGCTGTTCCTCACCGGGCTGTTCGAACAGCTCCCGCTGGCCGTGCTGTCGGGCATTGTGATCGTCGCCGGCCTCGGCCTGTTCGAAGTCCGTGACTTCCGGGCCCTGTGGCGGGTCAGGCGGTCGGAGTTCTGGCTCGGCACCATCACGGTTGCCTCGGTGCTGGTGTTCGGCATGCTCGGCGGGATCGCGTTCGCCATCGGGCTGTCCATGCTCGTGGCCTTGGCACGGCTGATCAGGCCGCACACCGCCGAACTCGGGCGCGTCGAGGGCACGGACACCTTCCGTGCGCTGGAGCATCACGCCGACGCGCACCGGATCCCCGGTCTGTTGATCTACCGGATCGACGACGAGTTGTTCTTCGCCAACACGGCGTTCTTCGTTCGCGACGTCGAGCAGCGCCTGGCCGCTTCGGAGCCCCCGGCGAGCACGTTGGTGGTCGATGCCGAAGGGATGTCCGACATCGACACCACCGCGACGCAACAGCTCGAGGAGTTGCTCGACGGCCTGGACGCTGCGGGCATCGACGTGTCATGGGCCAGGGTGCGCCAGCCGGTGCTCGACATGCTCGAGCGGTCCGGCCTCCTGGATCGCATCGGAGAAGACCACATCTTCCTCGAGGTCGACGACGCCGTCGCTGCCTTCCTCGACTCGTGACCGAATCCGATCGAGACGTCGGATCGAGACCAACGAGGTTGCCGAGTCGGCCGGTGTTGATCAGCTCACCAGTTCGAGTTGGCTCGGACGCCAGGTCTTGTCGATCCACGGTTCCAGCGGCCCGTAGGCACGCAGGAGGATGAACCAGCTCTTGCCGGGGATCGTCTGGATCCAGTTCTTCTCCATGCCAGCCGGCGCCTCCGGCGCAAAGAT
>DATKXG010000169.1:0-3730 GCA_035529175.1 Ilumatobacteraceae bacterium | reverse complement strand
GCGTTCGAGGCCGAGCCTCGACATCAGCGTGGCGACCACGATCAGGCCGGCGTTGGCGATCAGACCGTCATGATCGAAGGTCGTTTCATATCGGTCGCGCACCATCCAACCTCGTCACCTACTCGGTGGATCCAGGCTCAGTGGTGGTCAGCCGCTATTCGGCGGCGACTGCCGTCTCGTGTTCGGCATCGGCAGCGTCGTCTGCGGCGAGCGCATCGCCCCGGAGTGCCGGTGCGATCCACGCGGCCGACGGAGCCGAAGCAGCCGGCCTCAAGGCGTCACCGAAGATCACGCAGACAGCTTCCAGCAACTCCGCCTCCGTGGGCCCGTCAATTCCTCCGGAAAACGAACTGAACCCAATCCGACCCGCACGACAACTGCACGCAGAATGACGCCGTCCGCGCCAGACAGACCGCTCGGGAACGGCCCGACTGCAGTGCAACAGAATCACGGAGTCAGCAGGCGAAGCATCGTCGCGTTCAACTTTGTTACATGTAACATTGGCTGCATGGCTCGACGACCGTCCTCGTCACCCACCGCCATTCGTGTTCGCGCCCACCGCCAGCGACTCCGCGAACAAGGGCTCCGGCCCATCCAGATCTGGGTTCCCGACGTCCGGTCCCCGCAGTTCGCCGCACAGGCGCACCAACAGTCACTCGCTCTCGCGTCGAGCCCACACGAAGCCGACGATCAAGCGTTCATCGACGCGCTGGCCGGCGACGGGTGAAGCGGGGCGAGATCTGGACTGCGTCGGCGGGCAGCGGCCACGTCGGCAAGCCCCGACCCGTCGTCATCGTCCAAGATGACCGCTTCGACGCCACCGCGTCGGTGACCGTCTGTGCGTTCACCTCTGATCCGACCGACGCACCGTTGATCCGATTGCTCGTCGAGGCCGACGAGGTGACCGGCATCCGCGACTCCAGTCGGCTGATGGTCGACAAGGTCGCCACCATCCCCCGCTCGAAGCTGGGCGAACGCGTTGGCCAGTTGAGCGACGACGACACGATCAGGCTCTCGCGTGCTCTGGTGGTGTTCGTCGGTCTCGCAGGAACCTGACGAGCCCGCACACTTCACACACCCAGAATCACCGATCCGGCGGTCACACCCGCGCCGCACTGCAATCAGGTCCAAGTGCAGTGCTCGATATTCGCGAAGCCGCGACGGCTCCTGACCGGGATTGACTTCCACGTCGCGTCGCATGACACGGCGTGCACGGCAGCGCTTTTGGACCTTCCCGCCCATGCGTCTCGACGCCTACAGCTCGATCCCGAGGTCGATCGTGCGGTCGGGTCGTGGCGGCTTGGGAAGGTCGATGCCTGCGTCGTGGGCCCAGCGAGTTGTTGCCTCGGCAAGTTGGCTGGTTCCGTTCAGGGTTCGGTCGCCGCCGAGCACAGTGACCATGTTGCGGAGTTGCGCAGCGGGGACCTTGTGACCTTCAGCCCAGCGCTCCCACGTGTCGAGAGCATCGCAAAGGACTTCCGCACGGTCGGCGTGTCCGTCGAGGTTGTTCCAGTCGTCGAGCATTTCGCGGGTGCTGTGGATGCGGTCGTGATGATCGACGATGTCGCGTAGCTCGCTGAGCGGTCGACGGGTGGGCTCGGCTGCTTGCTCGCATCTGGCGAGGCGCTCAGCGGCGACGGCGAGCACGTCGTTGGCGGCGGCGACGTTGCGGCGGGCGGATCGTCGCTGGAGCTTGCCGGCGTTTCGGAGGTCGCGTTCGGCGTTCCACAAGTTCGAGGTCGCTTCGGTGACGACATGTTCGGCGTCGACCACCTGGGCTTGGAACGGGGCGTGTGCTGCCTGCGCTACGGGTAGGTCGCGGCAAGCGTCGACGTAACGCCGTTTCTGCGCAGCTCGTTCCTCGTCACGTTCGATGACTTTGCTTCGTGCGGACAGCGCGAGTTCGTCGGCGTCGCCTCGAAGGTCGTCGAACCAGTCCGGGACCTGCACTCTTGGCCGTGTACTGGATCGTGGGACGGCGGCGGCGAGCGTTCGTCGCTGCACAGTGGCAGGGACGTCGGCTCGGTCCACGGCGATGGCTGCTTCGAGGACACTGATGGCTTGGGTGAGGTCGTCGGTGTCGGCGACGAGTGCGTCGTTGTGGTTGCGTCCCCGGGTCATTCCGACATAGAGCCCGCGGCCGGTGGTCGCTGTCGTGGCGAGGGTGATGGCGCGGTCTGCGGTGTCGCCTTGGGCGCCGTGTTCGGTGCTGGCATATGCGAGTTGCACGTGGTCGCGGACGTAGTCGACGGGCAGGGTGATGGTGCCGTGTCCGCCGATGCGAGACACGGTGATGTCGCCGGTGTCGGAGGTGTTGGTGATGGTCGAACGTTCACGGTTTCGCACTGGCTCGCCGACCGTCGTGCGGAGTTGCCGGTCGTTGCGCCGCGTGACAACGATGTCGCCGACCATCGCCCAGTCTCCGTCAATACGGGTAGCAGTGGTCGGGTCGAGTTCGCCGTTGTCGAGACGGTGTTGTTGGATTCGGGTGTTGATCGCGGCGACGTGTTCGTTGCGGGTCGTCACGATCGACAACGACTCGCCTGCGTCGCGACACCGAGTCCAGGTCTCCGCGATCGTGTCGAGATGATCCTGAAGGCTGCCGGCACGGATTCGGCCGTGGGCTGCATACGTGTCGATCGCGGTGGGGTCACCGGCGCGCAGGCGCAGTGTGGTCGCTGCTTCCCAGCGGTGAGTGAAGCGGTGGAGTTTCTCGAGTTCGACCGTACGGGCGGTGTCGCAGAGTTCGGTGAACATTCCACCACGTCCAACCGCCTGTAACTGGAACGGGTCACCGACCAGCGCCAGGCGCCACTGTCGCTTCTCGGCGTGCACGACGAGGCGGTAGAGGTCGGAGGTGTTCAACATGGCGGCCTCGTCCACCAGGATCGTCGACCCCGCAGGTGGGATCGGCCACGGCCTCCTCGGGTCCGAGTGGTCGAGTTCGTAGAGCAGCTTGGCAACCGTGTCACACTCCGCCCCGGTCTCCTGCTTCAGAACGGCAGCCGCTCGTGCCGTCGGCGCCAACCCGACCACGACGCGATGCTGGTCGTGGAGGTCGCCAACGGCAGCTTCGAGCATCGCTGTCTTGCCCGCACCCGCCGGACCAACGACCACGACCAGACGGTCGTGGCCGGCTACGGCGCTCGCGGCGGTTCGCTGAGCGTCGTCGAGTCGACCCTCGACGATCGTCGCCGACGGTGACGCCTCGGGTGTTTGGGCGTCGAGAGCGAAGGTGATGATGTGTTCCTCCTGGGCGAGGACATGGGCGGAGGTGGATTGCTTGGCGATCGGTTCGATCCACACCGACCGCCCATCGCTGCGCCGGCGCGGCCCGGTGTCGGTCGGGTCGAGATCGACACACTCGGCGAGCACGGTGTCGACCGCAGCATCCAGAGCTGCCGCCCACGTCGTGGCGTCGTGTCCCGGTTGTGGAGACACCGTGTCGCAGAGCTGGCGCATGACATCCATGCGGTTCCATGCTGACTGCCGGGCGGCCAATGCTTCGACGACCTCGCCCGCGGCGACCGGCGACGGCTCCAGTGGGTGTTGGTGGGCGTAGGCGACCGCGGTGTCGGCAACATTGGCGGGGTCGACACCGAGCGAGCGGGCCTCGACTTGCCACCGTGTGCGCAGATCAGTGACGCCGAGGCCGGACTTGCGGTTGCGGGTGTCGACAGCGGCTTCGCGTTCCATCGCCGCGTACTCGAACGATGTCGGATCACGACCC
>DATKXG010000168.1:0-3644 GCA_035529175.1 Ilumatobacteraceae bacterium | reverse complement strand
GCTGATTGTGAAGCAAATCCGATGTATATTTCACCGGGTGCGGCCGCTCCCCGATCTCTCGATTCGACAACTCGAGTATCTCGTCGCCGTCGCCGACTCGCCGTCGTGGGCGATCGCCGCCGAGCAGGTCGGCGTGAGCGCATCTGCGTTGTCGCAGGGCCTCGCAGAACTCGAGCGACGACTCGGCGTGGCGCTCTTCGAGCGCGACGGACGCCGCCGCCGGCTCCGCCCGAGCGCACAACCCGCCGTCAGCCACGCCCGCCAGGTCCTCGGACTCACCGGTGATCTCGCCGACTGGGCCAACCGGATCAACCGGGGCGTCGCCGGCCGCCTGCGTCTCGGCATGATCGACGCCGCCGCGATCGGCCATCACTCCGAGGTCGTCCGAGCTTTTCGGGACGAGCATCCCGACATCGACCTCCGGCTGCGTGTTGCACCGTCGGCGCCGTTGCTCGATCTGCTGATCTCCGGCGAACTCGACCTCGTCGTGTGCGTCGAACCGTCGGATCCGATCGCGGGCATCGACACCGAGCCGGTGCTCACCGAGCAGCTCGCCGTGTACGGCCCACCGGACGGCGACCTCGACCGACCATCGACCTGGGGACCGTGGGTGCTGTTCCCCGCCGGATCTCACACTCGCACGATCGTTGCCGCCGCGCTCGCACGGCTCGGTGCGCCGCTCGAAGTCGCCGCCGAGAGCCACCAACCCGACGTCGTCCGCGAGATGGTCCGCCTCGGATCGGGCTGGACCGTGCTGCCGACGATCCAGGCCGAGTACGGCGACCGAGCACTCCCCCCGGGACGACCGCTGACGACCCGGCGGCTGGTCATCGCCACCCGCCGCGACTCGGTGCGCGATCCGGTGGTCGACGAGTTCGCCGAGCGGATCAGGCAGGCGTCAACGTCACCGGCACCGTCACCGACGGATCGGCGGTCGTGAAGTCGAGCACCGGCGACCTCGACGGTCGGCGTGAATCCGCGCCCAATCGTAGGTGCCATCGGCAGCGAACGACAGCTGCGCCGATCCGACGGTGTCGATGGTCGGTGTCGCCTCCGCAACCGACCAGTACGCCTGCCACGACCACGATTCCGACGATTGCCGAACGTGAAGGTCGCATCTCGGAGATCTCGGCAGATCTGGCGCCGCAGCTGTCGGGATTCAGACCGTTGGTGTCACACCGCCGAGCACGGCGCGGAACTGCGCGGTGTCGACGTTGCCGCCGCAGAGCACGAAGGCGCTGCGGTCGCCTCGGAACTCGACCGGCTCGCTCAGCAGGCCGGCGAGCGCGATCGCCCCCGCCGACTCAGCGACGTTGTGGGTGGTTCGGAAGATGGTTCGCATCGCATCGGCGGTCGCGTCGTCGGACACCGCGACGATCCGCTCGGCGCCGGCGACGATGCCCGCGATCGCGTCGGCGTCCGGCGACCGGGTCGCGACCCCGTCGACGAAGGTCGGCGCCGAATCGGTGGCGACCACCGCGCCCCGTTCGAACGAGAGCTGTGTCGAGCGAGCGAGCTCCGACACGACGCCGATGATCTTCGTGTCGAGGCCCAGGAGGTCGCGTACGGCGATGAGGGCGTTGATGCCCGAACCCATCCCGACCGGCACGTAGACGGTGTCGAGCGGACCGGCACCTTCGAACAGTTCGAGCGCGTACGTCGCGACGCCGAGCACGAGATCGCGATGAAACGGCGGGACGGGCTCGAGACCACGTTCGGCAGCCACCAGCAGCGAACGCTCGCGAGCCTCCTGGAAGTCGGCACCGAACTCGACGACGTCAGCACCGAGTGCCCGCATCGCGTCGTTCTTCTCGACGCTGTTGCCGTGCGGGACGAAGATCGTGACCGACCGGCCGGCATGGCGACCTGCGAACGCGAGGCTCTGGCCGTGGTTGCCGCGAGTCGCGCTCACCACGCCGTCGACATGCGGTCGCTCGCGCACCAGGCGGTCCATGTACACGAGCCCGCCGCGGACCTTGAAGGCGCCGACGGGCGTGTGGTTCTCGTGCTTCACGATCACGTGCGAACCCGCCGCTTCGTCGAGGAGGGGCCACGAGTACTGCGGCGTCGGCGGAACGTGACGGCGGACGACCTTCGTCGCCGCGTCGAGCTCGTGGCGTTCGAATCTCACCGGGCCACACCTCGATCGGTCACCACATGATCCATGGTCACGTCGTGGGGCTCGACCGGGAGGACGTCGACGAGCTGCTCGGCGAAGCACACGCCGATCGACACGCAGTCGGGGCGCACCTCCGACAGGAAGCGGTCGTACCAGCCTCCACCCTGGCCCAACCGGTCCCCGGCTGGGGTGAAGGCGAGTCCTGGAACGATCACGACATCCGGCCACGTGGGATCGACGTCGGCTTCGGGCGCCGCTGCGAGACGGCCGGTGGCTGCGCACCACACCAGCAACGATCGGGTGTCGGGTTCGCCCGGCAGCGTCGTGAACGCCAGGAAGGTCTCGGCAGCGGCCATCGCCGGGAGCGCGATCAGATGGCGCCACAGCTCCTCGGAACGCTCGTCGCGATCGGGCAGCGACCGGCGGATCGCCCGCATCGATGCACGCAGGGTCGCCTTGTCTCCGGACTCGGAGGGATGCGCCGTGCGGTCCGTCATCCGCAGGGAGCGTACAGTTGACGTCGATGAGCGAACCGACGCCCCTTCCCGACACCAACGCCGTCGCCTTCGACTCGCAGCATTTCCGCTCCGTGCTCGGCCACTTCCCCACCGGCGTGACGGTGATCACCGGCATGGCCGAAGGCGACCGGCCCCACGGATTCACGATTGGCTCGTTCACGTCGGTGTCGCTCGATCCGCCACTCGTCGGCTTCCTGCCCCAGACCGACTCCGAGACGTGGGCGCTGATGGCCGACGCCGGCAGCTTCTGCGTCAACGTACTCAGCGACAAGCAGAGCGACCTGTGCTGGAAGTTCGCCAAGAGTGGCACGGAGTCCACTCGGTTCGACGGTGTCGAGTGGCACGCCGCGCCGTCGGGCGCGCCGGTGCTCGAACGAGCCGTTGCCTGGATCGACTGCCAGGTCGAACACGTCTACGAGATGGGCGACCACTACTTCGTGCTCGGCCGGGTGACGGCGCTCGACGCCGACGTCGACCACGACGGCCTCCCCCCGCAGCCGCTGGTCTTCTACCGCGGCACGATCGGCGGGTTCGCCGCCGAAGGCTGAGATCCACGATGTGCCTGGCACATCGTGGACGTGGGTGCGATCGGGGTCGGGACGGCCGAGACTGTCGGGATGGAACGACGCGTACCGCTCGCTGTCGGAATCGACGTCTTCTCCGTCACGCTGTTCGTGGCCATCGGTCGCCGCGAGCACGAACGGGGTTCCGCGATCACCGGCCTGATCGAGACCGCCGCGCCCTTCCTGATCGCGCTCGCGCTCGCGTGGCTGCTGCTGCGGGCCTGGCGACGCCCGACCGAGTGGCGGACCGGTCTCGGCATCTGGGCGATCACGCTCGTGGCCGGGATGGTGCTGCGCAACGTCGTCTTCGACGACGGCACTGCGACGTCGTTCGTCATCGTCGCCGCGGCATTCCTGGCGCTCTTCCTCGTGGGATGGCGCGTGGCGTTCGGGCTGTTCGAGCGTCGCTCGACGCGTGCCTCCGCCGGCACGGTCTGAGCTAGT
>DATKXG010000167.1:0-2909 GCA_035529175.1 Ilumatobacteraceae bacterium | reverse complement strand
GGCAACCACGGCGGCGAGATCGACGGCGTGCGACCGTGGCGGCGCGGTGACGCGACGAACTCGGTCCACTGGGCGTCATCGCTGCGGACCGACGAGTTGATCGTGCACGACCGTGTGACCTCGATCGACGAGCGGTGGCTCATCGATCTCGATGCCGCCGACCCCGACCGGTTGCGCTGGACGCTCGGTGAGGCACGGCGCCTCGGACACGACGTCGAGGTACGCGCCGGCGATGGTCCGTCGCACGTCGTCCACGACGCCAACGACGCTGCTCGTTGGTCCGCGATCGCCGCCCAGAGGCGGATCGACCGTGAGCTGCTCGACGGCGGCGAGGTGCCGCGTCCAGGGCTTCTCCGTCGGCCGATCCAGCTGCGCCCGACGGTGGCCGAGCCCGCCACGGCGATCACGCGCCGGACCCGGTGGAGCGCCGCAGCCGCCGCGTTCGCGAGTCTGGGCATGCTGGCAGGGGCACTCGACCCGTCGCCGGCGTTCACGTCGTTGCTGCTGTTCGTCTCGGTGGCCGTCGGAGCGATGGTGTCGATGTGGGTCGCTCGGCGAGGCGGCCGACGGCCGCTCCTGCTGCAGGCAGCGGTCGTGATGGCGATCGTCGCTGCGCTGGCCGTCATCGCCGTGCAGGCGACGGCGGTGGACGGACTCCTCGCCGCGTTGCGCGGACCGTTGCCCGACGTCTTGATGCTGCTCGTCGTCCTCCACGGTTTCGAAGCGGTCGATCGCCGCACCCTGCGCGTCCACCTGGCGATCACCTTCGTGCTCGCGGCCTACGCGGCCGGACTCCGCATCGACGAGATGATGGGTTGGTGGCTCGCTGCGTGGGGTGCGGCGTTCGGGGCCTCGCTGCTCACGACGCTGCGCCGACCGCGACGTGTCGTCGACCGGGACGCCGTGCGATCCCAGCCGGTTGCGGCGCGCCGTCCGGGCCTCGGCTCGGCGAAGGCGGCCGGCCGGCGGGTCGCATCGATCATGGCGATCGGCGTCGGGACGCTCGCCCTGCTCAGCCTGATCCCGATCCCCGACGGACCGGCGCGGCTCGGCTTGCCGGCACTGTCGGTGAACGCACCGACCGTCTCGTCGCCCGGCGGACTGGCGCTCCCCGACGGCTCGCGGACGACCGACGGCAACGGCGCCACCGATCGGGGCAGGGTCGGCGACGTCGTCGGCTATCCGGGCTTCACCGAGACGCTCGACACCAGCGTGCGCGGCACGCTCGGCGACGAGATCGTGATGCGGGTCCGTGCGCCGGAGCCGGCGTTCTGGCGGGGGCAGACCTTCACCGATTTCGACGGCCAGACCTGGACGGTCTCGCCAGAGCTCGGCCAGCCACGCAACGGTCCGGTGATCGACGTGAAACCGACGATCGGCGACGCGATCGGCTCGACGATTCCGAGCAAGGAACTCGTGCAGACGTATTTCGTCGAACAGGACCTCCCGAACGTGGTGTTCGCCGCGCAGCGGCCGGTGCAGGTGATCTTCGACGGGTCGTTGTGGACCCGTCCCGACGGAGCGCTGCGCTCGGACGTGACGCTCACCGCCGGCTCGGTCTACACGGTCGTGTCCGAACGGCTGCAGGTCGACGCCGAGATCCTGCGCGCCCAGGGCGACGTCGGCGAGTTCTTCGCCGGGTTCATCGAGATGTCGGGCGACGAACAGATCCAGCCGTTCCTCGAACTCCCCGACTCGACCACCCAGCGCACGATCGATCTCGCGACGTCGCTGCGCACGCCGGGCGAGTCGACCTACGACACGATCCTCGCCTACGAGGCCTGGCTCGGCGCCAACACCGAGTACGACCTCGACGCACCTGTACCCGCCGACGGGGCCGACGCCGTCGACGACTTCCTGTTCGAGTCGCGGCTCGGATTCTGCGAGCAGATCGCGTCGACGTTGACGATCATGTTGCGCAGCCAGGGCGTCCCGGCCCGGCTGGCCACCGGCTACGTCCCGGGCGAGCGCGATCGCGTCTCGGGCGTGTGGAACGTGCGTGGCACCGACGCCCATGCGTGGGTCGAGGTGTGGTTCCCGCAGACCGGCTGGCAGCCGTTCGATCCGACCGCCGAGGTGCCGTTGGCCGCCGACGCCGGCGGCGACACGATCGGTGGCGACCTGATCGCCGCGACGGTCTCGTCGATCGGGTCACATCGCGGCCAGATCATGCTCGCCGCGCTCGCGGTCGGTCTGGTGATCCTGGCCATCCGGTTGATCGCCCTCGCCCGCTACCGCCGTCGGCGCGGGCGCTGGGGTCTCCTGCAGGACCGGTTCACCCGACTCTCCGGCCCGACGGTCCTCCCCGGCCCCGGCCCCGGGAGGACCGTCAGAGCGACCAACCCGCAGATCGCCGCGTCGATCTTCGACGACGACGGACGCGCCGCGGCGCAGGCGGTCGCCGACGAACTCGACCGGGCGGCCTTCGATCCGACGTGGTTCGACGACGACGAGCGCTTCGAACAGACCCGGTCCGCTGTCGCCACGCTGGAGCGCAGCACGCGCTGACCGCCTACTTCTTCGAGATGCGCGCCTGCAGCGCCGCGAGACGCTCCGCGAACCACGGTTGCTTGGTGCTCCACAACTGCGGTTCGAGCTCGCGGGCGACGGCGGCGGGATGATCGTCGACGTCGGCCATCGCACGGATCGTCTGCTTGGTCACGATCGCCAGCTCCCGCGGCACGGTGGCGGCCTTGGCGGCGAAGTCGTGCGCCACGTCGAGCAGCGAGTCGGCGGGCACCGACCGGTACGCAAGGCCGACGCGCTCAGCCTCCTTGCCGTCGAGTACCTGGCCGAACACCACCGCCGCCATCGCCGCTTGGGGGCCGACGATGCGGCGCAGCATCCACGTGTGGCCGCCGCCGGGGTGGATCCCGAGCTGCAGGAAGCGGGTGTCGAGCTTGGCCGTG
>DATKXG010000166.1:0-2210 GCA_035529175.1 Ilumatobacteraceae bacterium | reverse complement strand
CAGCGCCGTGTTGCCGATCACGACCCGGTCGAACCAGTCCGGGTTCTCTGCGATCATCCGCAGCCCGAGCAACCCGCCCCAGTCGTGCACGAAGACGTGGAATCCGCCGGCGGGCCGATCGAGGCCCCCGACGAGCTCGGTGAGCCACGTGACGTGGTCGGCGTAGGTGTAGGTGGCGCGATCGGTCGGCTTGTCGGAGCGGCCGAACCCGATCAGGTCGGGGGCGATGACCCGAAAACCGGCATCGACGAGCGGTGGGATCATGCGGCGGTACAGGTAACCCCACGTCGGCTCGCCGTGCAGGAGCAGGAAGGTGCCCGCCGCGCCCGAGCCTTCCTCGACATCCGCCATCCGGAGCCCGTCGACGTCGACGGACATCGCCCGATACCGACACACGACCGGAATCGAGCGTCACCCGCGTCACGTTTGGTTTCAGACACCAAGCATTACGGTCGCCTCGTCGGGGGCGAGTTGTCCACCAGCGCGGGTTCGATCCGGATTCGTCGACAGCACGACGGCGGCAGTGCCGAGATCGTCGGGCCACGGCACCGCAGCATCGCCGAGATTGACCAGCACCGTCAGGCGGGCGTCGTCGAGCACACGGTCGAACCGGATGACCTCACCGTCGGCCGGCGCGAACTCGATCGAGCCGCGCCGCAACACTTCGTGCTCGTGGCGCAGACCGAGCAACTCGCGGTACAGCGAGTGCATGGACGCAGCGTCGCCGATCTGCGCGGCGGGCGAGTGGGTCGAGGCGTTCGCCGGGAACGGCAGCCACGGCCTGACCGACCACCCGTGGCCGACCTCGTCGTCACCATCGGTCGTCCACGGGATCGGAGCGCGGCACCCGTCGCGGCCATCGGGATCGACGACTCGCCCCGACGGTACGACCGCGTCCTCCAGCCCCAGCTCCTCACCAGCGTAGAGAAAGGGCGTCCCGCGCACGGTGAGCGCCATCACGGCCGCAGCCCGCGCCCGCGCCTCGGAGCCGTAGCGGGTGCGATGACGCGGCTGATCGTGGTTCGACAGCACGAACGTCGGCCAGCGCGGTTCGTCGAAGTCGGCCTCCATCTTCTCCAGCGCACGCAGCATGCGGGCGGCGTCCCACGGGGTGTGCAGTGGACGGAAGTCGAACGAGAGGTGCAACTCGGGGGCGTCCGGCGTGCCCACGTACGACGCGCTCTCACCGTCGCGCAGGAGGTAGACCTCGCCCACCATCATCGGGTCGTGGTCGTAGCTGTCGAGCAACGACCGGATGCGTCGCAGCAACTCGTGGCCGAAGGGTCGGTCGGTGGCGAGCAACGGCATCGTGGCCAGGTGTTCGGGGAGGTCCTCGACGTCGGTGCCCTTGCCGATCAGGTTCACCACGTCGCTGCGGAATCCGTCGACGCCACGGTCGAGCCAGTACCGCAATGTGTCGAGCATGGCCGCCTCGACGTCGGGGTTCGCCCAGTTCAGGTCAGGCTGCTCCGGGAGGAACACGTGCAGGTACGACTGGTCGGTGGCCTCGTCGTAGGTCCACGCCGGCACGCCCTTGAACTGCGACATCCAGTTCGTCGGGGGCGACCCGTCGGGCTTGCGGTCTCGCCACACGTACCAGTCACGCTTCGGGTTGTCGCGCGACGAGCGGGACTCGACGAACCACGGGTGGTCACTGGAGCTGTGGTTGGGCACCCAGTCGAGCAGGAGGCGCATGCCTCGGTCGTGGAGCCCGGTGATCAGGTCGTCGAAGTCGGCGTCGTTCCCGAACACCGGGTCGATGCCGCAGTAGTCGGCGACGTCGTAGCCGAAGTCGCGCATCGGCGAGGTGAAGATCGGCGAGAGCCACAACGCGTCGACGCCGAGATCGGCCAGGTAGTCGAGCTTGCTGGTGATCCCGGCGAGGTCGCCGATGCCGTCGCCGTTCGAATCGGCGAATGACCTCGGATAGATCTGGTAAACGACGGCATCGCGCCACCAGGGAGAGTCGGACATCCACGCAGTCTGCCACTCCACCCCCACCAGACTCCGGCCTCCCCCAACCCGCGCGAGACGCAGGAGGCGCGGGCGCGGGGGTCGCGGGCGCGGGTCGCTGGTCAGACGAACTTGGCGAAGACCTCGAGGGGTTCGCGTTCGGTCGTCAGGGTGTTGATCGGCGCGTCAGGGTCCGCGTGTCCGATCGCGACGCCGCAGAAGATGCGCTGTTCCTCCGGCGCGCCGACGAACTCGCT
>DATKXG010000165.1:0-2591 GCA_035529175.1 Ilumatobacteraceae bacterium | reverse complement strand
CCGGGCATGGTCTGCGACACCCGCTCTCTAGAGTGGGCTGCACATGACTGACGACGAGCTGTTCGCCGACGACATTCCCCATCCCGCAGAGGGCGCGTCGCCTGACGCGGTCGGTGACCCGTTCACGCGAAATGGTCCGTCGCCGTTCGCCGAGGGCCTCAACCCCGACCAGCTCGATGCGGTCGCGCACGAGTCCGGCCCGCTGCTCGTGATCGCCGGTGCCGGCTCCGGCAAGACTCGGGTGCTCACGCACCGGATCGCTCACCTGATCCACAACGGCGTGCACCCGTCGAAGATCCTCGCGATCACCTTCACCAACAAGGCTGCGGCCGAGATGCGAGAGCGCGTTGGCGCGCTCGTCGGTCCGGTGGTCAAGACGATGTGGGTGTCGACGTTCCACTCGGCGTGCGTTCGGATCCTGCGCGCCAACGCCGATGCGCTCGGCTACCCGCGCCAGTTCTCGATCTACGACGCCGCCGACTCGAACCGCCTCACGAGCTACGTCATCCGCGACCTCGGCCTCGATCCCAAGCGGTTCACTCCCCGCGGCGTCCACGCGATCATCAGCCTCTGGAAGAACGAACTGATCGATCCCGACGAGGCCCAACGGCGGGCGCAGAACATCTTCGATCGCAAACACGCCGACGTCTACGCCGAGTACCAGGCTCGGCTGCTCAAGGCCGGTGCGATGGACTTCGACGACCTGCTGACCAACACCGTGAAGTTGTTCCGTGAACATGGCGACGTGCTCGAGCACTACCGCCAGCGGTTCGAACACATCCTCGTCGACGAGTACCAGGACACCAATCAGGCGCAGAACGAACTGGTGCTCCTCCTCGCCGACGGCCACCGCAACGTGTGTGTCGTCGGAGACAGCGACCAGGGGGTCTACGGGTGGCGCGGGGCCGACCTGCGCAACATCCTCGAGTTCGAAGAGGCGTTTCCCGACGTCACCACCGTCATCCTCGATCAGAACTATCGCAGCACGCAGACGATCCTCGACGCTGCCAATGCGGTGATCGACAACAACGTCGAACGCAAGCCGAAGTCGCTGTGGACCGACAGCGGCATGGGCGAGCGCATCGTGCGCTACCACGCCGAGGACGAAGGCGATGAGGCCACCTGGGTGGCCGGCACGGCCCGCCAGCTCCACGCCGACGACGCCACCAACTTCCGCGAGATGGCGGTGCTGTACCGCACCAACGCACAGAGCCGGGTGGTCGAGGAGGCGTTCATGCGGCTCGGCGTGCCGTACAAGGTGGTTGGCGGTACGCGCTTCTACGACCGGCGTGAGATCAAGGATGCGATGGCGTACCTGAAGGCCGTCATCAACCCCGCCGACGAAGTGAGCGTCAAGCGGGTGCTCAACGTGCCGAAGCGTGGCATCGGTGACGCCAGCGTGGCGAAGCTCGACTCGTTCGCCGGCGCGGAAGGGATCGCGTTCGTCGAGGCGCTGCGCCGTGCCGACGAGGCGGGCATCACCGGCCCGGCCGTCCGTGGCATCGCGTCGTTCGTCGATCTGCTCGACACGATGGCCGCCGTCGTCGCCGACCCCGACCAGGGCCCTGGCGACGTGCTGCAGGCGGCGATCGACGGTTCCGGCTACCTCGCCGAGCTCGAGGCCGAGGACACGATCGAGGCGCACACCCGAATCGAGAACCTCGGCGAGCTCGTCGGCTCGGCCCGGGAGTTCACCGTGATGGACGAGTTCCTCGAACAGGTCGCGCTGGTCGCCGACACCGACGACCTGCCCGACGGTGAGATCGAGGACCAGGTGGTGCTGATGACGCTGCACTCGGCGAAGGGCCTCGAGTTCCCTGTCGTGTTCCTCGTCGGCTGCGAGGAGGGGATCTTCCCGCACATCCGGGCGCTCACCGAGCCGGCGGAGATGGAGGAGGAACGCCGACTCGCCTACGTCGGCATCACTCGGGCGATGAAGCGGCTCTACATGTCGCACGCGTGGAGCCGTCAGCTGTTCGGCTCGACGCAGTACAACCCGCCGTCACGCTTCTTCGACGAGATCCCCGCCACGCTGATCGAGTCGAAGGGCAACATCAGCGGCCGCTCCACCTACGGACGCCAGAGCTACCGCCGACGTGACTCCGACTACGGCGACCCGCCGCCATACCGTCGAGGTGGAGGCAGCGGCAGCGGCGGCGGTCGCGACATCAACGCCGACATCCTCGACGCCAAGGCCGCTCAGGAGGAGCATCGTGATCGGGTCGTCGAGGCCGCCATCCGCTCGGGCTCCAAGCCGGCGGCGACGCCGACCAACAGTCAGGAACTCGACCTGCGCATCGGTGACGACGTCGAGCACCCTGCATTCGGCAGCGGTGTGATCATCGACATCTCCGGCTCGGGCGAGAAGGCCGAGGCCACCATCAACTTCCCGGGCGTGGGCACCAAACACTTCTCGCTCGCCTGGGCCCCCCTCAAGAGACTCTGACTCGTCCGGGTCTTGGCGAGCAATGAGCGAAGTCGCCAGATACGGGGCGTTCGCTCATCGCCTGGCGATGTGAGGGGTCGGTCAGGGGGTGAGGCCGAGGCGGCGCATGGCGCCCTCGTACTCGACGACCTCGATGCGCTGATTG
>DATKXG010000164.1:0-2390 GCA_035529175.1 Ilumatobacteraceae bacterium | reverse complement strand
AACATCTGCGCCTCGGACAGGTCGAAGGCCAGGCTCGGCTGGTTCGACTTGCGTTTGTAGGTGGTCTCCATCACGGCGACCGTGGCGAACGCGACGCACGACCCGCACGACCCCTGGTTCTTGACGGGTGTCGTGTAGTTGCTGCCGTTCAGCGCTCGATGGTCGACTTTGGACGGCGCGCCGATGTCGGTCCCCGGTGGGACCACGGCGGACAGTCCCTCCTCGAAGGCGTGCGCGGCCGCCTCGACGGTCATCTCGCCCGGGGGTGGGGCGACGCCAAGCCGGACGACGCGCTGGTCCTCGGTGAGCGCCGTCATCGAGTTCTCCGCGCGAGCCCACGGCATCCCCGCGGACTCGAGATCGCGTTCGAGCTGTTCGAGATCCAGTGATTTTCGAGCCATGGCTCCTCCTCGTTGTCGTCGTGTGGGTCGTGTCCGCTGGTTGTCGGACAGTGGTCGAGTCTTCACTCCTCGCGTTCGGCTGGTGTTCGGTCGACGTCCGACGGACGTCGCCGAGTCGCGCGCCGAACCGTCACGCAGCGTCCACTCGACAACCACGCAGCGCGCGTGCATACTGGAGGCCCACGTTGGGCGGCGTGCAGCGCAAGGAGGACGGGGGACCGAATGCCACCGCCGACGTCGACGAGGGGAAGTGCCAGGCGGAGCGACCACGAGGTCGCGGTGCGGGTGCTGGGCCACTTCGGTGTCGACCTGGACGGGCACCGGCACGAGCTGACCCATTCGGAGGCTCGGCTGCTCGCGCTGGTGTGCCTGCGCGGCGGCGACATCGGGCGCGAGTGGCTTGCGGGGCGACTGTGGGGTGACGTGACGACCTCGACCGCGATGCGACGTCTCCGTTCGACGATGAGCCGGCTGCACCACTCGATGCCGGGGGTCCTGCGGCGTGGTCGCGACGACATCGGGCTCTCGGAGGCGGTCCGGGTCGACCTCCACGACGCCCGAGACCGGGCGCGCCGGCTGCTGCACGCCGACACCGATCCGGAGCCGTTGGTCTGGTCGCCGGAGCCGTTCCTCGAAGACGTCCTGGTCGACTGGTACGACGAGTGGATCGAGGCCGAACGCAGCGAGTTCCACAACCTGCGGGTTCACGCGTTGGAGGCGATCGCCACCCATCTGTTGGAGACCGGCCAGTTCGCCGGCGCGATCGAGCTGTGTCTGGTCGTGCTGCGAACCGAGCCGTTCCGGGAGACGACCCATGCCCTGATCATCCGGAGCCACCTCGCCGAGGGGAACCGGACCGAGGCGGTCGCCCACGCCCGCGAGTACGACGCGCTCGTGCGATCCGAGCTCGGCCTGGAACCCGACATCGACTGGGCCTTCGACGCCGGTTGAGGGCGTGCCACGGGTGGGCGCCCGACAGGCGCAGCCCGCGGCCGACGCATTTCAGTGCGGAATGGATCCCGGCATCCGGGACGTATTCCGCTCAGAAGCGGGCGGGGCCCGGTCGCCGAGTGTTCAGCAGTCAGCGAGTGCGGCGAGTGCGTGGCAGATCCGGCTGCGCGCATCGTGCAGACGTCCGATGCGTCGTGTGAGCATCGAGACGGGCTGGGGGCCGAGGTTGTCGAACGATGCGGCGCACTCGACGTCGAGACCTTCATCCGTGCCGAGCGCGATCTCGGTGGGGATCGACCGAACGGTGCGGGTGACCGGAGCGACGACGACCCGGTTGAGGTGTGCGGCGGCGAGGTCGCGACTGACGATCAGCACCGGCCGACGCTTGTCCTCGGCTTCGGCCCACCAGATGTCACCTTGACGGGGCCGAGGGTTCACCACGGCTCGTCGGCGATCATCGCTCGGGCGTTCGCCTCGGCGGCGGCGAGCTCCTCGACCGTCTCGGGTGTTCGCTGGTAGCCGGCGATGATCTCGTCGCCGATTGCCTGTCGTCGTCGCTCGTCGATCAGCCGGAGCACACCAGCGCGCACGACGTCGGAGCGAGATGCGAAGTCGCCGGCGTCGACGAGCGCATCGATGGCTGCGGCGGTCTCGTCGTCGATGCGGGTCACCAGCTGCGGCACCAGATCAGCATAACAAGACGTCATGCAGAACGGGATGCACGGCCGCGGCTGTCCGATCGGTTGACGTCGGGTGGATGCGCTCATGCGGTGGCCGCGAATTCGAGTGCCGCGAGGATGAGGTGATCCACGTGGACGCCTCGGCGTCGACTCGCCTGCTGGAGTTCCTCCCACTTCTCGATGGGGATGTCGGCGCTGATGCGCATCATCCCGGGCGGGATCGGCCCGGGGAAGGGGATCGGTCGGTGATGGCGGCGCATGGTGACTCCTCGGATCGTGATGTGACGGTGTGCGAGGAGGGAGTCGGTCGTGCGAGTGTGCGCACGCGGGTGTCACAGGGTTCGCGCGTCGGCCGGCG
>DATKXG010000163.1:0-3967 GCA_035529175.1 Ilumatobacteraceae bacterium | reverse complement strand
GTCGTCGGGGACCAGCTTGCTGGCCGCGACGACCTGGTCGTGCGTTGCCGGCCAGGTGAGCACCTCGCCGATCTCGTCGAGCAGCGTCTGGGGCACGCCCGACGCCTTCATGATGTGGGGCTGCTGGCCGAGGTACTGCGTCACGAGCAGGCGGGCGCCGTCGAGTGCAGCATCGCGGTCCTCGTCGACGGAGCACACGACGAGCTGCGGCCGGTCGATGTCGTCGATCGTGCGTCCGACCTTCGCGGCACCGCGTCCGAGCGCCTCCAGCGCTCCGACGTTGTAGCTCGGCGACACGAGGTAGTTGAGCACGGCGCCGTCCGCGATCTCGCCCGTCAGCTCCATCATCTGCATGCCGGTGGCGCCGATGTAGATCGGCACGTCCTTCGCTCGCCGCTCCTGGTGGACGTAGTCGAGTTCGACGCCGTCGAGTTGCACGTGGAAGCCGTCCATCGTGACGGTCTCGTTGTTCAGGAGCCCGCGCACGGCGTCGACGACCTCGCGCATCACCTTCAACGGGCGGGCCCGGTCGATGCCGACCTTGGCGGCGAGCGGATCCCACCACGCACCGAGCCCGCAGATCATCCGCCCGGGGGCGAGGTCGTCGAGCGTCGAGAACGTCGACGCCAGCCGGGCGGCGTTGCGGGTCCAGATGTCGATGACACCCGAGCCGATCTTGATCCGCTCGGTGCTCGCCGCGAACGCCGCCATCGGGACGACGGCATCGCGCACCAGACGGCTGTCGGCCTGCCACACCGCATCGAACCCCTTGGCCTCGGCGTACCGGACGAGCTCGATGCCCTGGCGGATGTCGTGGGCGTCCTGGAGGTACAGCGCAACCGGATACATCATGCGGGCAGCTTCCCACGGCATCGGGAGCGTCGCCAACGACGGCGATTCGGTTCCAGGGTCGCTAGCGTCCTGCGGCGAGGTCCCCCCGACGATGTTTCTCGCCTTCAAGGAAATGGCACGCGCCAAGGTGCGCTTCGCGCTGCTGATCGCAGCGATCGCCCTCCTCGTGTTCCTCATCCTGTTCCAGCAGTCGCTGCAGAACGGATTGATCACCGGCTTCATCGGCGCGATCCGCGAGCAGAACGCACCGGTGCTCGTGTACAGCGTCGACGGCCAGCGCGTGCTGCAGGGCAGCGTGATCACCCCCGACATGGAGGCCGACATCCTCGCCGCGCCCGGCACCGGTGAGACCGGCCCCATCGGGCAGGGCACGTTCACCGGCCTGCCGAGTGGCAACGCCGACGGCGAGACGTTCGACACGACGCTGATCGGCTACGTCCTCGGCCCGGACGGCAACGGCATCGGCGCACCGACCACAGTGATCGACGGTCGCCTCCCCACCGCCGACGACGAGGCCGTGGTCAGCGACGCCGACGTGGCGCTCGGCTACGGCATCGACGACACGGTCACGCTGCTGCCGGGCGGCAAGCAGATCACGATCGTCGGCGTGGCAGAGAACGCCCAGCTCAACGTCGCGCCCACGCTGTTCGTGTCGTACGACACCTACCTCGACGCGGTCAAGAGCGTGAACCCCGACGCCGGCACGCCGCTTCCCAACGTGCTCGGCGTGATCCCCGCCGACGGCTTCAGCGCCGACGAAGCGGTCGCGTCGATCAACGAGCAGTCGCTCGCACTCGACGCCCTGACCCGGGAGGATGCGGCGGCCGAGACGCCGGGTGTCGCCCAGGTACAGCAGTCGTTCAACATCATCTTCCTGCTCTACGGGCTCGTCGTCCCCTGCGTGACCGGTCTGTTCTTCCTGATCGTCACGTTCCAGAAGGCGAACTCGCTCACCCTGTTGCGGGCGATCGGTGCGCCGGCGGGTCGCCTGGTGTCGGCGCTGCTGATCCAGGTCGTCGTGATCATCGCCATCGGACTGGCGATCGGCACGCTGCTCTACTACCCGGTGTCGCAACAGGCGCTCGGCGGGATCGCCCTGCAGTTCGAGACGGCGGCCGTCATCTTCTGGTCCGTGCTGCTGCTGTCGCTCGGTGTGCTCAGCTCGCTCGTCGCCGCCCGCCGCGTGCTCAGGATCGACCCGATCGAGGCGACGACCGGTCAGGGGGTCGGATCGTGAAGCTCGCCTTGAAGGAACTGCGCCGTCGGCCCGGTCGCTTCGCGACCGCCACGGTGATCCTCACCCTGATCGCGATCCTGCTGATGTTCCTCGGCGGGCTACTCGACGGGCTGATCGCGTCATCGACCGGCGCAATTCGTGCCCAGAACGCCGACGCCATCGTCTACTCCGACACCGCTCAGGCATCGTTCGTACGCAGTCGAATCGACCCCGAGCTCCGCGCCCAGGTCGAAGGCGTCGACGGTGTCACCGAGGTCGGCGGGATCGGCAACGTCCAGCTCGGCGCACGCGTGCCCGGCAACGGACCGCGCGACCTCGCCAGCGTCGCGCTGTTCGGCTACGAGCTCGCCCCCGACGGCGTGCCCGACGCGCCTGCGTACGGCCAGGCCTGGGCCGACGAGAGCATCAAGGCCGACGGCGTCGAGGAGGGCATGGTCATCGAGGTCGGCCCGGCGCGCACACCGATCGCGATCATCGGATTCGTCAAGGACACGAACTTCAACGGCCAGTCGAGCCTGTGGGCGTCACCCGACACCTGGCGCGACACCCTGAGCGCCAACCGTCCCGACGCCCAGCTCGGACCGGACGTGTTCCAGGCGTTGATCGTGCGCGGCGACGGCGACGACCTTCCCGACACGATCGACGCTGCGACCGGTGGCGCCACCGACTCCTACACCGTCGACGAGGCGGTCAACGCCATTCCCGGCGTCACCGAGCAGCAGGGCACGTTCAACCAGATCATCGGCGTCACCGTCGCGATCGCGCTGGTCGTCATCGGGTTGTTCTTCGCCCTGCTCACGGTGGAGCGCACCAGCCTCTACGGCGTCCTGAAGGCGCTCGGCGCCAGGTCGTCGACGATCTTCGCCGGACTCGTCGCGCAGGCAGTCGTCGTCACCGCGATCGCCGCCCTCATCGCCGGCACGCTCGTGGTGCTGCTCGACCTGCTGCTGCCGCCGGGCTCGATCCCACTGCTGATCACCCCGTCGCGCATCATCCTCAGCGTCGTGCTCCTGCTCGTCGCCGCCGTGCTCGGCTGTTCGTTCTCCCTGCGCCGCGTCCTGCGCATCGACCCCGCCTCAGCGATCGGAACCACCTCATGACCGGAAGCACCTCATGACCACTGCACCCGCCGCCGTGTCGACGGCACTCCAGCTCACCGATGTCCGCAAGGTGTACACGATGGGCGACGGCTCCGACGTCGTCGCGCTCGACCACGCCACGCTCACGCTCGGCAGCGACGAGATCGTCGCGCTGGTGGGCCCGTCCGGCTCGGGCAAGACCACGCTCTGTTCGATCGCGGGCGGCATCCTGTCGGCAACCGAGGGCACGATCGTCGTCGGCGGCGAGGACATCTCGGGCCACAACGCCAAGGAGCTCACGAAGTTCCGTCAGGACAAGGTCGGCTTCGTGTTCCAGTCGGTGAACCTCGTGCCGTTCCTGAACGCCCGCGAGAACCTGCTGGTGGTCGACGAGCTCGGCAAGCGCACTGGCGCACCCGCGAGAGCACGCGCCGATCAGCTGCTGGAGGAGCTGGGGCTCGCCGACCGGGCCAAGAACCTGCCGTCGCAGCTCTCGGGCGGCCAACGCCAGCGGGTCGCGATCGGGCGTGCGCTGATGAACGACCCGGCACTGGTGCTGTTCGACGAGCCGACGTCGGCACTCGACACCAAGCTCGGCGAGCAGGTCATGGAGCTGATCCAGGGCGAGATGAAGTCGCGTGGCATCGCGGCGATCGTGGTCACCCACGACGAGCGCATCACCCACTACTGCGACCGCAGCGTCCACATCGTCGACGGCCGCCTCGAAGCCTGACGTCCCCCGAGCCCGGGTCTGCGGGAACCAGCTTGGTTCCGGAAGACCCGGGCTGGGGGAACCACG
>DATKXG010000162.1:0-5314 GCA_035529175.1 Ilumatobacteraceae bacterium | reverse complement strand
GTCGCGATCGCGCATCGTGGTGAATCGAGGATCGTCGAGCAGCTCGGGTTTGAACGCGCGGCACAGGTTCGGCCACGTCCGATTCCCGCTGGCGACGAATGCGACGGCGCCGTCGCGGGTCGGGCGGATCGAGTACATGTCCGCGAAGTGGGACGCCTCGGCGATGCCGTCACCCGTCAGCGAGCGATCCATCATCCCGTCCGGCCAGAAGAACCACAGCCCGATGTCGAGCATCGACAGCTCGACGTGCTGGCCGCCGTGGCCGCGCTCGCGGGCGAACAGCGCCGCCGTGATCGCCTGGCTCACCGTGATCGCCGTCGTCTTGTCGACGACGAACTGCCGCACCAGCTGGGGCGCGCCGGTGTCGCCCTGCTGCAGCGCAGCCATGCCGGTCATCGCCTGGATCACGTAGTCGTACACCTTCTGCTCGGCCTTCGGACCGGTGCTGCCGAATCCCGACACCGACACGTAGACGATGTCCGGGTTGATCGCACGGACCTGTGCCTCGCCCACCCCCATCCGCTCGGCTGCGCCCGGGCGGAAGTTCTGCAGGAACACGTCGGCGGTCGCGCAGAGATCGAGGAGCGCCTGCAGTCCGTCGGGGTGCTTGGTGTCGAGCGTGACCGACTTCTTGCCGTGGTTCACGCTGTTGAACAGCGCGCTCATCGAGTTGCGCGACGTGCCGAGCTGACGCATCCGGTCGCCCACGCCGTCGGCGAGTTCGAGCTTGATCACCTCCGCGCCCTGCTCGGCGAGGATCACACCGGCCATCGGCGCCGAGATCATCTGTCCGGCTTCGATCACACGAACACCAGCGAGCGGCAGCATCGCCCGATCGTAGGCGAATAGGGTCGGGCCGATGTCCGGTGCCGGTACCAACTTCCACCCGCTCCCGCACGACTGGACCGCACAACGCCTGACGATGCAACGACTCGCCACCCATGTGCTCGGCCAAGCCCGGTTCCGTCACGACGGCCTGTTCGACCTGACACCGTCGCCCGGCGGGTTCGGGACGCCACCAGTCGGGCCGCAGCGAGAACGGGTGCGGCTCGTCGGCGGCTCGCTGTTCATCGAACGGGTCGTCGGCGCCGACATCTACGCCGCCGAAGCGACCACCGACGTCGTCACGATTGCGAGCAACACGATCGGTGGGCTCTGTGCGGCGATCGGATTCGACCCCGACCCCGACTTCTGGGTCGGCGCGGACACGCCGCTGCCGGGCGATCCCGACGAACCGATCGAGCTCGACAGCACGGCGGTGCAGGTGCTGGGGGAGTGGTATCTGATCGGCCAGCGCGCGATCGACGAAGCGGTGGCGTCGGTCCCCGGGTCCGCTGCATCGGTCGGACGACTGTGGCCCGAGCACTTCGACTACGGCATCGACCTCGACGCCGGGCCAGGAGTGCGCACGAACCTCGGCGCTGCGGCCGGCGACGGGTACTGCGACGAGCCGTACCTCTACGTCGGCCCGTGGGACGCCGGCCGTCCCGGCCCGACCGAGTTCTGGAACGCCCCGTTCGGCGCAGTGCTGCGCCGCTCCGAGCTCGACGCAGCCGCCGACCCCGTCCACCGTGCCGTCGAGTTCTTCCTACAGGGCATCGTCGCGTTGCGATCCGGGTAGCCCCCATCGACTTCCGAATCCCCCGACCCCGACCTCTGGAGGACCACATGCAACCCCATCCGATCGCCGCCTGGGACGACCTCGAGCTCGACACGCCCGTCGGTGTGCTGGTCTCGACCGTGGACCTCGTGGTGGTGCGATTCGGTCCGACGACGGATGACCACTCGGTGCTCTACGGCCGTTGCCTGCACCGCGGCGTGAAGCTCGCCGACGGTCGTGTGGAAGGCCCGAACCTGATCTGCGGCGTGCACGGTTGGGACTACCGCTTGGATTCGGGCGTGTCGGCGTACAACAACGGCGAGACGTTGCAGCGGTTCACGTCGTGGGTCGACGACGGTCGGCTGTATGTCGACCTCGACGAGGTCGAGGCGTGGGAACTCGAACACCCCCAGCCCTACGACCGCTCGGCCTACCTCGGCGAGTTCGCCGACGTCCACGGCGCACCCGAGGAGCCGCACGTCGGCCTGATCCAGCGGCTCGGCTCCGGCTCGACGGGCGCACACGGCCCGGTCGCCGCGATGGGCGTTCCGCGTGACCAGCTCCCGAGTTGGGACTCGATCCAATTCGTCACCGCCCAGCTCGACCGCAAGCCGCTGCTCGACGATGTCGCGGTCGCGACCGACACGATGATCGGACCGAACGCGGCGTCGCCGTTGCAGTTCGACATCCCGCTGTTCGTGTCCGACATGAGTTTCGGAGCGTTGTCGCAGGAGGCGAAGGTCGCGTTGGCCACCGGAGCGCAGCTCGCCGGGACGGGCATCTGCTCGGGCGAGGGCGGCATGTTGCCCGAGGAGCACGACGCGAACAGCCGGTACCTGTACGAGCTCGCGTCGGGCAAGTTCGGGTGGTCGCTCGACAAGGTGCGCGACGTGCAGGCGTTCCACTTCAAGTTCGGGCAGGGCGCGAAGACTGGCACCGGCGGCCACCTGCCCGGCCACAAAGTGGTCGGCAAGATCGCTGAGGTGCGCAATCTCGAGGAGGGCAACGACGCGGTGTCGCCGGCGACGTTCACCGACCTCGTCACCGACGACGACTTCCGGGGTCTTGCCGACGACGTGCGGGCAGCGAGTGGCGGCATCCCGATCGGGGCGAAGCTCTCGGCGCAGCACATCGAGGCCGACCTCGACGCAGCGCTGCGCATCGGGGTCGACTACGTGATCCTCGACGGGCGCGGCGGTGGCACCGGCGCCGCGCCGCTCGTGTTCCGCGACAACATCTCGGTGCCGACGATCCCGGCGCTGGCGCGGGCGCGACGTCACCTCGATCGGGTCGGCGCGGACCACGTCACGCTCGTGATCACCGGTGGTCTGCGCACGCCCGCCGACTTCGCGAAGGCGTTGGCCCTCGGCGCCGATGCGGTTGCGATCAGCAACGCGGCGATCCAGGCGATCGGATGCCTCGGCATGCGGGCGTGCCACACCGACAACTGTCCGGTCGGCATCGCGACGCAGAAGCCCGGGCTGCGATCGCGGCTCGTCGTGCAGGAGTCGGCCCGCCGGCTCGCGCAGTTCCTCGAGTCCGCCGTCGAGCTGATGGTCGTGCTCGCTCGAGCGTGCGGCCACGATCGCCTCGACCAGTTCACGCCCGACGATCTCACGACGTTCGACCGCGAGATGGCGCACCTCTCGGGCATTCGCTACGGCGGCGTCTCGCTCGCCTGACGATTACATCACGGGTCAGACCCGTGATGTAATCGTCAGCTGCTGCGGACGAGGGTGCCGGGGCGGGCGCCGGTGTCGGCGTCGTGGCGGCGGGTGACCTCGCCCTTGACCATCGTGGCGAGGTAGCCCTTGACCGGCTGGATCAACCGGGTGCCGCCGGCCGGCAGGTCGTGGTGGGCCTTGGGCGGGGCGACGGTGAGGTTGTCGAGGTCGATCACGTTGACGTCGGCGCGCATGCCCGGCGCGAGCAGCCCGCGATCGTGGAGGCCGTACAGCCGGGCATTGCCGGCGGTCTGCTTCGCGACGACGAACTCGAGCGGGAGCCGCTCGCCCCGCTTGCGGTCGCGCACCCAGTAGGTGAGCTGCGTCGTCGGCATCGTGGCATCGCAGATCAGGGTGACATGGGCGCCGGCGTCGCTCAGGCCGGTGACGGTGTGCGGGTTCAGCAACATCTCGCGCAGCACCTCCTGGCTGTCCGCGATGTCCTTGCCGCCCATCAACGCGGCCATCGACGTTCCTTCGTCCTCGAGCAGGAAGTCGTAGAGCACGTCGAACGGCTCGCGCCCGGTCGCCGCCATGCGGGCGCCGAGCGTCTTGTCCATCGTCGGCTCGTAGTCGACCGGATCGGTGAGCGGGTACATCATCGGCGCGGCCATCTGGAACAGCGAGTAGAGGTTGGCCATCGAGCCGGCCTCGGCGACGGGGACGTCGGCCTCGGAGAGGATCGCCGCCTTGACCTCGGGCTTGGCCATCTCGCGGGCGCGCTCGGCGACCGGGAGATGGGCGAGCGCCATGTACGTCGGCCGGCGCTGGAAGGCGTGGTAGCTCTCGAGGCCGGTGACGAACCCGATCGGGCGTGACGAGACCTGGGGGTGCATGTCGGCGCCGTCCGCATTGGCCTCGGCGGTGAGGTCGAGGATCTCGCGCCACAGGTTCTCGTCGTAATCGGGGGATTGCACGAGCGTGAACGTCACCGGGCGACCGCCCTGTTGGGCGACGGCCCGCATCAGCTCGAACTCCTCGTACGGCGTGAACCGTTCGCCGCCGAGACCTTCGAGCTTGCCGACGGTGCCCGCCGGGATCAGCTCGAACACCCCCTTGCCGGTGCGGCCCATCGCCTCCGCGATCGCGACGAGTTCGTCGACCGGCGCGAACGTGCCCGGCACGGGTGATCCGTGCAGCGACCGGTGCCCGATCGTGCGCGATGTGCTGAAGCCGACCGCGCCGGCGTCGACCGCCTCGGCGACCAGCGCCGCCATCGTGTCGATGTCGTCGGCGGTGGCGTCCTCGTTGGCGCTGCCGCGCTCGCCCATCACGTAGTAGCGCACGGCGCCGTGGGCGACCTGGGCACCGATGTCGAGCGAGTAGCGGCGGCTCGCGATGTAGTCCATGTAGTCGGGGAACGACTCCCACTGGCCCCACTCCATGCCTTCGTACAGCGCGGTGCCGGGGATGTCCTCGACGCCCTCCATCAACTCGATCAGCGTCTGCTCGCCGCCCGGGCGGACCGGCGCGAAACCGACGCCGCAATTGCCCATGACGATCGTGGTTGCACCATTGCCGGCCGACGGATCCATCACGTCGTCCCAGCTGACCTGGCCGTCGTAGTGCGTGTGCACGTCGACCCAGCCGGGCGTCACGATCGCGCCGTCGGCGTCGATCGTCTCGCTGGCGGCCTCCGTGATGGTGCCCCCGACCTCGACGATCACGCCGTCGCGCACGCCGACGTCACCGGTCGTCGGTGGCGCACCCGTCCCGTCGACGATCGTCCCACCCTTGATCACGTAATCGAGCACATCGGCCCCCTCTGTCGGTTGTTCCCCGCCGGCGACCGTACCGCTGGACCGAGCGCCATCCCGAGCCCGAGCCCGAACCCCCACCACGTTTGCGCTCAGATTCGGGTGACCCGCCTCATCCGGAATGCAACGCAAACGTGGGTGAGTTACACCGGGCGGACGTCGAGGGCTTCGGCGAGGACTCGGCGCATTGCGTCGGCCACGCGCCGGACGTGGTCGCCACCGGGGTGGCCCCA
>DATKXG010000161.1:0-24175 GCA_035529175.1 Ilumatobacteraceae bacterium | reverse complement strand
ACCGAGGCGATCTCGTTGATGTCGAGCGCGGAGGTGTTGGACGCCAGGATGGCACCCGGCTTGCAGATCTCGTCGAGCTCACGGAAGATCGACTTCTTGAGGTCCATGTCCTCGAACACCGCTTCGATCACCATGTCGCAGTCGGCGAAGTCGGCTTTCTCGGTCGATCCGGTGATCAGCGCCATCCGCTGTTCGACTGCTTCGGGCGGAATCGAGCCACGCGACGCCGAGCGCTCGTAGTTCTTGCGGACGACACCCAGGCCGCGGTCCAGGGCTGCCTGGTCGCGCTCGACGATCGTGACCGGGATGCCGACGTTGGCGAAGTTCATCGCGATGCCACCGCCCATCGTGCCGGCGCCGAGCACACCGCACTTCTTCACGTCGATGATCGGTGTGTCCTTGGCGATGTCGGGGATCTTGTTGGCGGCTCGCTCGGCGAAGAACGCGTAGCGCTGGGCGCCCGACTGGGGTCCGGTCATCAGCTCCATGAAGAGCTTGCCCTCGACCTTCAGTCCTTCGTCGAACGGCAGGTTGGCGGCGGCTTCGATGCACTGGATGTTGTACTCGGGGGCGAGGAAGCCGCGGGTCTTGCGGGCGATCGATGCGCGGAAGTCGGCGAACAGCTCGTCGTTGCCCCGGGCGTCGAGCACCTTCTCGTCGCGATCGCGGACGCGTGCGAGCGGGAGGTTCTCGGCGACGGCCCTGTTCGCGAAGGCGATGGCCGCCTCACGCAATTCGGCGGGACCGCCGGTCGTGACGTCGTCGATCAGGCCGGCTTCGAGGGCCTCGGCGGTGCCGATGTGGCGACCGGAGGTCATCATCTCCAGGGCCTTGGGGACCCCGACGAGCCGGGGCAGGCGCTGCGTGCCGCCGGCGCCGGGCAGCAGGCCGAGGTTGACCTCGGGCAGGCCGAACTTCGCCGAGTCGACGGCGACGCGGTAGTGCGCGCAGAGCGCGACTTCGAGGCCGCCACCGAGTGCAGTGCCGTGGATCGCGGCGATCACCGGGACTGCGGCGTTCTCCATCGCGGCCTGCACTTCGTGGAGACCGGCGGCCTTCGGCACGTTGCCGCCGAATTCGCTGATGTCGGCGCCGGCGATGAACGTGCGCCCGTCGCAGATCACGACCACGGCCCTCGCCCCGTCCTCCACCGACTTGCTGATCCCGTCGAACAATCCTTGGCGAACGTGCCAGCTGAGGGCGTTGACCGGCGGGTTGTCGACGATCACCAGCGCGATGTCGCCGACGTCGGCGGCGACGATCTCGAGGCGGACGGATTCCGAGATCGCAGTCATGAGGTCAGTCAAGCACCCCGCCCCGTGCGCGATTACATCGCGGGTCTGACCCCTGATGTAATCGCGTTGCCGGGGAGGTTGCCGTCGGGATGCAGGGCGCTCTGGAATCGGCGCATGCCGGCCAGCCAGCGGTCGCGGTCGGTCGCCTTGCGTTCCACGTAGATGGCGACCTCCGGGTGGGGGAGGATCAGGAATTGCTCGTCGCGGATCGCCTGCAGACACAGTTGCGCGACGTCGGCCGGATCGAGGACGCCGTCGCCGCTCGCCACGCCACCTTCGAATCCCTTGTCGTCACCGCCGGCCTGGGCCGCCATGGCATTCTGCGGGCTGTTGGCCACGGTGTTCGTCGCCACCGCCTGCGGGCACAGCACCGAGAATCGGATGCCCTGGTGGTGATGGCTGATCGCCAGCCACTCGGCCAGCGAGATCGCCGCCGCCTTCGTCATCGAGTACGCCATCGAACCGATCTGCGTCAGCAGGCCCGCAGCGGACGCGGTGCTCAGGATGTAGCCCTCGCCACGCGCGATCATCGACGGCAGCACCGCACGGGCCGCGTAGATGTGGGCCATGCAGTGGACCTCCCACATCGCCTGGATCGCCTCGTTCGAATCCTCCACGCCGGCGGCCGTGACGAACCCGGCGTTCGACACGAAGAGGTCGATCGGGCCGTGTGCGTCGAGCGTCGACTCGACCATCGCGACGATCGCCGACTCGTCTCGCACGTCGATCGCCACGGCGGTTCCCCCGATGTCGGAGGCCACCCGTTCGGCCTCGGCGCCGTGCAGATCGGACACCACGACATGACGGGCGCCTGCCGCGTGCGCGGCGCGGGCGATGGCTTCACCGATCCCTGATCCGGCTCCGGTGACGACGACGACTCGATCCTGCAGTTCCACGCGCGGAACCGTAGACGGGCCGGTCGCTCAGGCCGGAAGGCGGTGCAACGGGTGTCCGGCGTCGACCACGACCGTGCAGGCGTCGCCCACGCTCAACGGCGTGGAGCCCGGCCCCCCGGGGAGATCTACGTCGACGTCGGTGCCGTCTGTTCGACGGACTGAGTATCGCCACGCAGCGCCCAGGTAGCGACGAGCGACCACTCGATCGTCCCCGCCGTCCACGACGAGCGACAGGTCGTGCGGGCGCGCCATCATCGCGTGGCTCGGATCGTCGGGGTCGACCAGGAACGACGCCTCGCCGAGAAACGTGGCGACGAACCGGTCGCTCGGACGTTCGTACACCTCGTCGGGCCGATCGATCTGCAGTATCTGGCCCGCAGACATCACGGCGACCCGGTCGCCGAGCGCCAACGCCTCCTCGCGGTCGTGGGTGACGAGGACCGCGGCGGCATTGCGCAGGCGGAGCGCTTCGACCACGTCGGTGCGCACGTCGTCGCGCAGCGACGGGTCGAGGCTCGCGAACGGTTCGTCGAGCAACACGACCGCGGGGTCGGGGGCGAGCGCCCGCGCCAGCGCGATGCGCTGCTGTTCGCCGCCCGACAACTCGTGCGGGTACCGCTTGCCGACTCCGGGAAGTCGCACGAGTTCGAGCAACTCGTCGACGCGGCGCGCACGTGCGGCGCGGTCGAGATGGGTGAGACCGAACGCGATGTTCTGCTCGACGCGGCGATGGGGGAACAACGCATGGTCCTGGAAGACGAGGCCGATGCGCCGCTTCTCGGGTGGGAGCGCGGACACGTCGGTGCCGTCGAGGACCACCTGACCGCTGACGACGGGATCGAGCCCGGCGATCGCTCGCAGCAGCGACGACTTGCCGCACCCGCTCGGCCCGACGATCGCCACGAGCTCGCCGTCGACGACGTCGAACGACACGCCGTCGACGACATCACGCCCGGCGATACGCCGGGTGATGTCGCTCACCGACAACGCCGGTCGAGGCTGGTCGAGTACCGCATCCATCGAGGTGGAAACGGTAGCGGTCGTCCGGTCGGCCCGGAACGTCTCGCCGATCGGCACGTGTCGCCCGGCGATGCTCGTCGGTGCGCTCACGACACGGTCTCCGCACCGCGCTCGAGCGTCCACAGCAGCACGGCGACGAGCACCATGCCGACCGCGACGATTGCCAGCGACGGCACCGCGGCCTGTACCCACAGGCTCTCGGACGTCGCCTGCCACACCCAGATCGGCAGCGTCTCGGTGCCGAACGGTCGCAACAGCAGCGTGATCGGCAGCTCCTTGAGCGTGTCGATCGCCACGAGGACCGACGCCGCGATGATGCCGGCGCCCGCCAGCGGCAGCTCGATGCGGGTGGCCACCCGGAAGCGGCCGGCACCGAGCGTGCGGGCGCTCGCCACCACGGACGGCGACACCTTGCCCACACTCGACTCGATGCCCTGGTAGGCAACGGCGAGGAACCGCACGACCAATGCGTAGATCAGTCCGACGAACGACCCGACGAGCAGCCAACCGTCGGGCAGCCAGCCGGTCCGGTCGATCGCTGCGAGGGTCACCAGCACGCCGATCGCGACGACGGGACCTGGTACCGCGTAGCCGAGTGTCGCCAACCGGGCGAGGAGCGACCCGCCGGCCCGTCGACGGTTCAGCCCGGCCACCAGCAGGACGCCGAGCGCCAGGCACGACACCGTGGCGATCGCCGCCACCCGCAGCGAGGACATCAGATGGAAGCCGAGGTCACCCGCGACCGTGGCGGTCTGGTCGGTGCGGCGGGCTTCGAGTGCCCAGGTGATCAGGCGGTAGACGGGGAGTGCGACGGCAACGGTGAACATCGTCCAGCCGATCATCGAGGCGGCCGCCGCCCGGGTGCCATGCAGGCGTTCGACGTGCAGTCCGACCCGTGAACCCGACTGCGTGAATCGAGCTCGTCCTCGGGCGAGACGCTCCATCGCGATCAACACGATCGCGATCCCGATCAGCAGCACGGCGAGTTCGGCAGCAGCGTTGCGATTCC
This sequence comes from Ilumatobacteraceae bacterium, assembly GCA_035529175.1. GTDB lineage: Bacteria > Actinomycetota > Acidimicrobiia > Acidimicrobiales > Ilumatobacteraceae > Sva-07. The sequence continues at coordinate 19,955 of DATKXG010000161.1, read as the reverse complement.
CGGTGCCGAACCACACGCGCAGCACGCCGTCGGCGATGGTCGAGACGTTGAACAACCGCACCGTGCCGACGTCGGTCAGCACCTCCATCCCGACCAGCGCGGCGCCACCAGCGAGCGAGGGCCGCGCCATCGGCAGCACGACGCGCCAGAACGCCTGCGATCGGCTGCAGCCGAGGCTGCGCGCCACGTCGATCGCCCGCTGTGACTGCTCGCGGAACGCGGCCCTCGCGAACAGGTAGACGTACGGATACAAGGTGAATGTGAGTACCAGCGCGCACAGCCAGATCGATCGCACGCCGCGGGCGCCCAAGGGTTCCTGGAAGGTGTCGAGCCAGACGAAGCCGAGCACGTAGCCCGGGATCGCGAGCGGCGTCACCAGCAACCAGCCGAGCAGTCGCCGTCCGGGGAACTGGTACGCGGTCACCAGCCACGCGAGCGACGTGCCGAGCACCAGCGTGCCGACCAGCACCGCCGCGAGCAGCGTGGCCGTGTCGCGGATCATGCCCGGCAGGCGGGTGGCCCACAGTTCCTCCCAGACCTCGGTGCTCGGCTGGACGATCGACCAGACGATCACCAGCACCGGGACCGAGACGGCGATCGTCACGGCGGACACCGCGGCGGTGGTCGTCCAGGATCCAACCCGCTGCACCACCGCCGAGGTCGTCGACGGCGCGCCGCCTCGCCCGATGGAGCCCGTCGAGATCGAGTCGTCGTGGTCGACGTCGATTGCGTCGGTGAGCGTGTTGCTCATGATGCGACGTCAGCTCACTCGTAGCCGGTGGCGCTCAGGATCTCGACCGCTGCCGGCTGGTTCGCTCCGAGCTGACGGACCGCCGCCAGGTCGGCGGTGAACTCGCCGAAACTCGCCACGATCTCGTTCGGCTCGACGTCGGGGTCGGCGGGGTACTCGAAGTTGGCGTCGGCGAACAGCTGTTGGCCGTCGGTGGCGAGCCACTCGATCAGCGCCAGGGCGCCCTCCGGGTTCGGGGCGTTGGCGGTGATCGCTGCCGTGCTCACGTTGACGTGGGCGCCGCGGCCGTCCTGCTCGGGCCAGACGATCTCGACGGGGAAGTCGGGATCCTCGGTGAGCAGCCGGCCGAGGTAGTACGTGTTGGCGATGGCGATGTCGCACTCACCGTCGGCGACCGCCTTGTAGATGTCGGTGTCGCTGTTGATGTACAGCGGGTCGTTGTCGACCCACGACTGCACGATCTCGGTGGCGCGCTCCGGGCCCTCGGCGACGATCAGGCTGGCGACCAACGACTGGGTGTACGGATGGGTACTTGGGCGAAGGCACAGCTTGCCCTGCCACTCGGCGTCGCCGACGCCGGCGTAGGTGGTGGGCGGGTTCTCGACGCGTTCGGTGCTGGCGATGATCACGCGTGCGCGCTGGCTGAGCGAGAACCAGTCGTTGTCCTCGCTGCGGAGCTCTTCGGGGATCGCCTCGGTCAACACCGCGCTGTCGACGCTGGCGAGGATTCCGGCCTCGGCCGCAAGTTCGATGTTGGCGGCATCGGCGGTCATCACGACGTCGGCGGGGGTGTTCGCACCTTCGGCGATCAGGCGTTCGCGCAGTTCGGGGTCGTTGCCCGTGGTGAAGCGGACCTCGATGCCGGTTTCGGCGGTGAACTGCTCGAACACCGGCTCGATGCCGTAGTGGCGACCGGTGTACACGGTGATCGTGCCGCCGTCGGGAGTGGTGGCGTCCGTCTCGGTGCTGTCGGTCGTGGTGTCAGAGGTGGTGGTGTCGGAGGCGGGATCGTCGTCGCTTCCGCAGGCGCCGAGCACGAGGGCCGCGACGAGCAGACTTCCCAACAGGTATCGAGGGTGCTTCCTGAACATAGTTAGGCGACCCTAACAATACCCGGCAACCACACGCAACCCATCGATCGACGAATGCGCCCGACCCTCCTGCGGTGAGCGAACCGCCCGAATAGCGGCACTTGGCTCATCGCTGGGGACTGGGTCGGTCCTGCGATGAGTGAACCGCCCCGATAGCGACACTTGGCTCATCGCAACCGAGACGCCGCCCGGTGGGAATTGATACCCTGGGGGGTATAATTCGATCATGCAGTTCCTCTCGTTCATGAACACTCCGACCGGTCGTGTGATCCGTATCGGCGGCGGTCTGCTGGTGCTGGCCGTCGGGCTGGTGCTCGGAGGCTGGCTCGGTACCGCACTCGCCCTGTTCGCCGTTCTCCCGATCGCCACGGGCGTGTTCGGCGTGTGTCCGATCAACCCACTGGTCGGCCAGTCGATGCGTGCCTGCGCGGTGCCGACTCAGCGCCGCGCGCATCGGGTCTGATTTTGGCTCCCGTCCTACGATGGGGCGATGGCGATCGGATACCGGCACGTCGGGGTGATCGGGGCGATGGCCGACGAGGTCGAGCGGCTCCACCACCACCTCGTTGCCGAGACCGTCACTGAACACGCAGGCCGCACGTATCGCCACGGGACACTTGCAGGCCAACGGGTCACCGTCGTCCAATCGAGGATCGGCAAGGTTGCCGCCGCGCTCACCGCCGCGTCGCTGGTGCGCGACCACGACGTCGACGCGATCATCTTCACGGGCATCGCGGGTGCGCTCCACGACGATCTTGCGATCGGTGACGTCGTCGTAGCCACCGAACTCGTCCAGCACGATCTCGCCGGCCCGCCTGACATGTTCGCTCGGGGTGAGATCCCGCTCCTCGGCGTGGTGGAACTCCCGACCGACGAGTCGCTGACCGCCGCGGCCGTGGCCGCAGCCCAGTCGTTCGTCGTGGACGGCCTCGATGCCGTCGTGACCTCCGAGCAACTCGCGAGCCTCGGCATCGGGCGGCCGTCGGTGCACACCGGACAGGTGGCGACCGGCGATGAGTTCATCGAAGGCGAACTCAAGGCGATCGTGCGAGCGCGCACACCCTCGGCGGTGTGTGTCGACATGGAGGGCGCCGCCGTCGCCCAGGTGTGCTACGAACTCGACGACGTCCCGCTGTGCGTGGTCCGCGCCATCTCCGATCTGGCCGGCGGCACGGCGTCGGTCGACTTCCCGAAGTTCCTCGACCAGCTCGCGTCGCACTACTCCTACGAGATCCTGCGCCGCATGTTCGCCTGACGTACACGATGTGCCCGGCACATCGTGTACGTCATCCGTTCGTTTCAGCGACACCTCGCTTCACCGCGATGCAGCACTGGCTGCAAGCCCCGACGATTCGTGCAACGATGTGCCGATGGCCTGCGAGCACCTGACCTCCCTCACCGCTGCCGAGCCGACCACGAGCGCCGGCTGCGAGGACTGCCTGACCGTCGGCGGTCGCTGGGTGCACCTTCGCATGTGCATGACCTGCGGTCACGTGGGGTGCTGCAACGACTCGCCCAATCGCCATGCCGCCGAACACTTCGACAACACAGGACATCCGGTGATCCAGTCGTTCGAACCCGGTGAGCACTGGGCCTGGTGCTACGTCGACGAGCAGGCGGTCCCGGATGTCGGGGTGGCGCTCGATCGTTCCTACCCCTGACGGTTCACGGCGTCGACAACACCGTGCCGCCGTCGTCGGCCGACGCATAGATCGCATCGACGATCCGGTGTGCGGCGAGTGCTTCACTCAGCGGGAGCGGCGAGTCCTGGCCGTCGGCGATCGCGTCGAGGAACGGTGTCAACGGGTTGAACATCGCGCCGCCGGTGACAGGAGCGAGGTCGCGCTCGCGTCCCGACCCGGCCTCGATGCACCCACGTGCGAGCGCATCACCGCCGAGTGTCCGCTCTGGCTCGCCGGTGAACTGCCAGGTGACCGGGCTCGTCGCCTCGCCGTCGAGATGCACGTACAGGTTCTCCGAGAAGATCTCGATGTGGCGAAGGCTCGGCCGATCGACGATGTCGTGCCAGATCGAGGTGAGCGAGGCAATGCCCCCGCCGGCGAACTCGAGCCGGGCGACGGCGACGTCGTCGATGCGCGGGTGGCCGTGTACCTCGCGCACGGTGCCGCTGACCGATTCGACGGGACCGCACATCCACTGCATCACGTCGACGTCGTGGATCGAGTGTTCGAGCAGCGTTCCTCGGCCGCACCGTTCGGGATCGATGCGCCACGTCGATCCGTAGTGGTTCTGGATCGGGATGAACTGGTCGTCGCGGAACGACACCGCCAGGAGGCGTCCCGCCCGTTGGTCGGCGAGCAGCGCCTTCGCGTGGAGGAACTGCGGCATGAAGCGAAGCACGAGACCGACCTGGTTGACGACGCCGGACGCTTCGACGGAGTCGACCATTCGTTGCGCAGTCGCCTCGTCGAACGCCAGCGGCTTCTCGCAGAACACAGCGACTCCCCGCTCGGCCGCCGCGGCGACGAGCCGCTCGTGCTCGGAGGTCCACGTCGTGATGAACACCGCGTCGACCCGTTCGAGCAGCTCGTCCTCGCCGAGGGCCTGGGCGCCGACTCGATCGGCGAACGCCCGTGCCCGCTCGGTGTCGAGGTCGTGGACCGCGACGATCCGGTGATCGGCGGGCGTGTGCTTGAGGAACCAGTTGTGCGTGCGAGCGATGAACCCCGCCCCGATGAACCCGACACGAATCGTCACGACGCCAGCATTACAACACGGGTCTGACCCGTGATGTAATCCTCAGCTGAAAATCAGGCAGCCGTCGTCGAGGTCGACGGCGGGGAGCTCGGTCTTCTCTGCCCAGTAGTCCTGCGTGTGCTGCCACTCGGGTTTGTCACCACGCTTGGGCATCAGGTGCTGGCTGCGCATCAGGTAGCCGGGGTTGAAGTTCTCCGGGTCGATCCACGATCCCAACTCCATGTCGGCGTCCTCGGGACGCAGCTGCGGGGTGACCTTCCTCGCGCCGATGTCGTCCATGTGGTGCAGCAGCCGGCAGACGAAGTCGCCCAGCAGGTCGGCCCGCAACGTCCAGCTCGCCCGGAAGTACCCGAACACCCACAGCAGGTTCGGCACGCCGGTGAACATCATCCCGCGGTACGTCACCGTGTCGGCGAAGTTGACCGGGACACGGTCGACGGTGAAGGCGATGTCGCCGAGCACGCTCAGATCGAATCCGGTCGCGGTCACGATCACATCCGCGTCGAGCTGCCGGCCGGACGTCGTGAGGATGCCGGTCTCGTTGAACGTCTCGATCTCGTCGGTGACGACCGACGCCAGCCCAGCACTGATCCCCTTGAACAGGTCGCCGTCGGGCACCATCGCCAGGCGCTGCTGCCACGGCCGGTACTTCGGCGTGAAGTGGGTCTCGACGTCGTAGCCCTCGGGCAGTTCGGCGCGGACGCCGTTGAGGAGTTCGTTGCGGACGAACTCCGGCTCCTCGAACGACAGCTTGGTGACCAGCGCCTGATCTTGGAGCGCCTTGCGTCGAACGATCTCGTGCGTCCACTCCTCGGGGATGTCGAGGCTGCGCAGCATGTCGGCGACCTCGTTGACGTTCGGCCGTGACACGAAGTACGTCGGCGATCGCTGGAGCATCGTGACGTGCGCGCACTCGCCGGCGATCGCCGGCACGAGCGTGGCGGCGGTCGCGCCGGAGCCGATCACCAGGACCTGCTTGCCCGACAGGTCGATGTCGGTCGGCCACGTCTGGGAGTGCACGATCTGGCCCAGGTAGTCGTCCATACCGGGCCACTCGGGGGTGTAGCCCTTCTCGTGGCGGTAGTAGCCCTGGCACATCCACAGAAAGTTGGTGGTGAACGTCACCGGTTCGGCGGTGCCGATCGCGGGGTCGGTGCGGGTCGCGTGCACGGTCCAGAGGTTGTCGTCGCTCGACCACTCCGCCGTCGAGATCGCATGGTGGTAGCGGATGTGGCGATCGAGGTCGTTGTCCTCGATCACCTCGCCCATGTAGGCGAGGATCTTGTCGGCGGTGGCGATCGGGGGCCCGATCCATGGCTTGAACCGGTAGCCGAACGTGTACAGGTCGCTGTCGGAGCGGATGCCGGGGTACTTGTGCGTCAGCCACGTCCCACCGAAGCTCTCGAACTTCTCGAGGATGACGAACGACTTCTCGGGGTACTGGTCCTGCAGGTGGTATCCGGCACCGATGCCCGAGATGCCTGCCCCGACGATCAGGACGTCGAAATGCTCGACCGTTCGACCGTCGGTCCGTTCGAGCGTGCTGCTGGTCTGGCTCATCTCGCCCTCCTCGGCTCGATGGCAGCTTCGCGCACCATGGGGGAATCGCCGAAAGCAACGGTTCCTGCAAGGATCGAGCCGATGGGAGCGCGTGATGACTGAGTGGATCTGCCCCCGGTGCGATCGCCTGTTCGGACGGTCGGGGCAGTCGCACGACTGCGCGCCCGGGCTCTCGCTCGAGGAGTACTTCGAGACGGGCCCGGCGCACGAGCGACCGATCTTCGACGTGGTGATGGGCCACGTCGCGAACGTCCGGACGCCGGAAGAGGTCGACGCGAAGCTCCTCGACCTGCTCACCGAGGCCTACCTCGACGAACCGAGCTGAATCGATACTTCGCTGCCAGACGTGGGCCCTGGCTCTCCCTGGTTCGCGTGCAACCCGACTCGGACATCTCGCTCGAGCAGGTCCGAGCCGACCGGTCGCCGGTTCGGCTCCGTCCGAGGGGATGTTCCGCGATCGCCATCGAGATGGGCGACACTGTCGAACGTGAGAATCGACTGTGCCGCCTACGTCGACGGCCAACGGCGCGAGTTCGATCCCGCCACGATGACGCTCGACGACGATGTCGTCGGTGACGGGTTCGTGTGGCTCGGGCTGCGAATGCCCGACGAGGCCGAGTTGCAGCAGGGCATGGACTCGCTCGGCATCAGTGGCATGTCGGCGCTCGACGTCCTGACACCGCACGCTCGACCGGTGCTCACCGTCGAGGGGCCGGTCGTGCAGCTGGTGCTCCGCACCGCCGCGTACGAGGATCGCAACGAGACGATCGCGCTCGGCGAGATGACGATGTTGGTCGGCCCGCGGTCGGTGCTCACGATCCGACACGGTCAGGCCAGCGAGCTGTCGTCGGCGCGCGCTGCCCTCGAAGCCGATCCCGATCGGCTTCTGCTCGGCCCGGCTGCCGTTGTGGCCGCCGTGGTCAACGTGGTCATCGACGGCTACGGCCCGGCGCTCGACGGATTCGAGAACGACGTGGTCGAGGTCGAACGCGACGTCTTCTCCGACAGCATCCGCCAGCCCGTGCAGCGGCTCTACAAGCTCAAGCGCGAGGTGCGGCGGATGATCGTCGCGATCGACTCGCTGGACGACCCGCTCGCCCGCCTCATCCGGGTGCGCGGCTCGCACATGCCGGCACCGATCCTCCATGACCTCAACGAGGCCTCCGACCAGCTCGACCGGGCCGTCACCAGGGCCCACTCGCTCTCCGGCCTGCTCGATGCGGCGCTCACCGCGAGCCTCACCCAGATCTCGGTGCGCCAGAACGACGACATGCGCAAGATCAGCGCCTGGGTCGCGATGGCCGCGGTTCCGACCATGGTCGCCGGCATCTACGGCATGAACTTCGAGAACATGCCCGAGTTGGAGTGGGCGATCGGGTACCCGGTCGTCCTGGGTGCCACCGGTGTCGCTGTCGGCCTGCTGTACCGACAGTTCAAGAAGTCCGGCTGGCTGTGACGTCGATCCGGTGCCCGGCACCGGACGCAGGTCACGCGAGCGCAGTGTCGCTGCGAGCGACGAGCTTGCCGAGCGCCCACTGCGAGGCGCGGGGTGAGATGCGCGCTGCGCCGTCGAAGAGGTGGGCGTCCGGGCCGATCAAGGCGCGACGTTTGTTCTTCCGGACGGCGCCCAGGATCAACCGGGCCGCCTTCTCCGGCGTCGTCCGTGCGAGCCTCTCGAAGTCGACCGCCGCCTGCTCGGCATCGACGGCCTCCTCGTGTTCGGCGAACTCGAAGCGGGCATTGCGGGCGATGTTGGTGCGGATGCCGCCCGGGTGGATCGTCGTGGCCGACACGCCGCACTGTTCGATGTCGAGTTCGGTGCGCAACGCGTCGGTGAAGCCGCGGACGGCGAACTTGGCGGAGTTGTAGGCCGACTGGGTCGGGATGCCGAGCAGCCCGAAAACGCTGGAGACGTTCACGACGTGGCCGTCGCCGGACGCCCTGAGGTGGGGGAGGAAGGCCAAGGTGCCGTGAACGACGCCCCAGAAATTGATGTCCATCAGCCAGCGGAAGCTCTCGTAGGTCATCGCGCTCACGTTGGCGCTGAGCGCGACGCCGGCATTGTTGAAGATCAGGTTGACCTGTCCGAACTCGTCGACGATGGCGACTGCCCACGCGTCGACGGCCTCGCGATCGACGACGTCGACACGGTTGCTCGACACCCTCACGCCGGCGCGCACGCTGCCTCGGTCCCCGGTGGCCCGCGCGACCATGGCGACGGTCTCGGCGAGTCCGGCGTCGTCGACGTCGGACAGGGCGAGGTGACAGCCCTCGGCAGCCAGCTCGAGCGCGAGACCTCGCCCGATGCCTGAACCGGCTCCCGTGATCGCTGCGACCTTGCCGCTGAACTGTTCCATGGCGACGACTCTACGGAGCCGTGGCGGGCGGTGTAGGGGGTGCGTCAGGCGGCGAGCGTGAACTCGGCCCGTCGCCGGCCCGAGGAGATCTGCATGGCGAGCAGGCCGAAGGCGCGCTCGCGGACGGGGGCCGGCTCGAGTTCGTCGGCGAACACCTCGGCGAGCACCGGTGAGGCGTCGGCGGCCTCGGCGAGCGTGAGGACGTCGCCGATGGTGCTGTGATCGAGGGCCTCGAAGCCCTGGCGGTCGATGGTGATGGCGATCTGGTCGAGCTGGTTCGTGGGGGAGGTCATGCCCTCACGGTACGCCCGTCCAAGCCCCAACAAAAGCGATGATCCTGACTCATGATGATCAGCTATCGTGATGTTCATGTCCACGCTTCGTGACCTCGAACTGCGGCACCTCGTGGCGCTCGACGCGGTGGCAACCGAGGGCACGTTCGCTCGTGCGGCAGAACGTCTCGGCTACACGCAGTCGGCGGTCAGCCAGCAGATCGCCGCGCTCGAGCGCTCGGTCGGCGAGAAGGTGTTCGATCGCCCGGGTGGTCCGCGAGCCGTCGAGCTCACACCCTTCGGCGCCGAACTCCTGCGCGGTGGACGCGACCTCCTCGCGCGGGTGGCGGCGCTCACTGACGACCTCGATCGGTTCCGCGCCGGCCACGCCGGGCGGCTCACGATCGGCACCTTCCAGAGCGTGTCGTCCGCCGTGCTGCCCATGGTGCTCGGTCGGTTCCGCGCCGCTCACCCCGATGTCGAGGTGCAGCTGTTCGAGACCGACGTCGACGAGGAACTCGAGGAACACCTCGAACGCGGCCAGACCGAGGTGTCGTTCCTGGTCGGCGAAGTCGACGAACCGGCGATCTCCGGATTCGAATCCAGGCTCCTGCTCACCGACCCCTTCGTCCTGATCGCGCGACCCGGCCAGTTCCCGTCGGGCCCGGTGTCGCTGGCCGACTTCGCCGACGAACCGCTGATCGGACAGCACCCCAACTCGTGCCAGTTGCTCAACGAGGCCGGCCTGCGCTCGGCCGGACTCGATCCGAGCTACGTGTTCCGTTCGAACGACAACGGCACGGTGGCGGCGATGGTGCGCGCCGGCATGGGTGTCGCGGTGATGCCGCTGCTGTGCACCGAGCCCCTGGACCCGCGCACCGAGCTCCACCCGCTCGATCCTCCGATTCCCGGACGGCAGGTCTCGATCGCCTGGCGGGCCGGTCGCACGCTGTCGCCCGCCGCCGACGCCTTCGTCGAGCTGACCACGGCGGTGTGCGCCGAGCTGTCCGAGCCGGACGAACGCTTCGATCTCGCCGCGGCTACCGTCTCGTCATGACCGAGCCGCACGACATCATGGTCCGCAAGGTGAAGTTCGAGTTCCCCGACGAACTCGACGATGTCCTACCCGGCAACGATCCGGTGCGCGAGAGCTACCTGGTTGCCTTCTCGCTGACGATGCCGTATCTCGAGCCATACCTGATCCGCACCTTCCGGTCGGTCGCCGACGACATCACCGATCCTGGCCTCGCCGCCGACGTCCAGGAGTTCATCGGGCAGGAAGCGCAGCACTTCCAGAACCACCGCCGGATCAACGAGATCATCAAGGGGCAGCTCGGCCCAACGGTTGCGGCTGAACTGGAAGCGATCGAGGACCGCCTCGATGCCGACTACCGCCGGTTCAACACCTCGAAGTCGCGTCGCTTCAACCTCGTCTACGCCGAGGGGTTCGAGGCGATGACCTGCGCGATGGCACTCACGTCGATCGCAGCCGTCGAGGCGGGCACGAGCACGACCCCCTCAGGTCCGTGGGGGCAGCTGTGGGGTTGGCACCTCGCCGAGGAGTTGGAGCACCGCACCGTCGCATTCGATCTCTACGAGCACCTCGAGGGCAGTTACCCGTATCGGGTGCTTGGTTCGTTGCGGTCGCACGCGCACTTCCAGCGGGCGATCGACCGCCTCCAGCGGGTGTTGCTGGCGTCGCAGGGACAGCCCTCCAGGCCGCACGTTCCGTACTGGTTCCGCGCGGGTCGTTCCCGCTACCTGAACACGTTCAAGCGCAGCTACAACCCGGGCTTGATCGACCCCGGCCCGATCCCCGCGCTGATCCTCTCCCGGTACGCCGCCTGACCCCACGCCCGCGAAACCCACGTTTGCGTTGCACTTCGGGTGGACCGGGTCACCCGAATCTGCGCACAAGCGTGGGTTGGTGGCCTCAGTCGGCGGGTTGCCAGCCTGGGCCGCGGAACACGTAGCCGAGCTTGTCGCGCCACCGGCCCGCACGTCGGACGTCGCGGGCGATGTCGACGAACTCGTGGTAGCCGATCCGGATCGGGTTGTACGTGTGGATGTTCTTCGTCAGGCCGTACTTGATTCGGCGCACCTCGGGCTCGAACGTGCCGAACAGTTTGTCCCACACGATCAGGATCCCGCCGTAGTTCTTGTCGAGATACTGGGGATTCGCGCCGTGGTGCACCCGATGGTGTGACGGCGTGTTGAACACCGCCTCGATCGGCTTGGGGAGCCGGTCGATCGCTTCGGTGTGGATCCAGTACTGGTACAGCAGGTTGATCTGGCCGGCCTTGGCGACGTGGTGAGCGGGGATCCCGAGCAGCGGCATCGGGAGGAAGACCCACGACGTGAGGAAGCCCGACCACGGCTGGCGCAGTGCGGTCGACAGGTTGTAGCGCTCGCTCGAGTGGTGGGTGACGTGGTTCGCCCAGAACAGCCGCACCTCGTGCATCCAGCGGTGGTCCCAGTAGTAGAGGAAGTCCCACGCGACCATCGCCACCGGCAGCGACCACTTGGTTGTACCGATGTTCGCGATGCGCCGCTTGAACACGTATCGGTTCATCGCGGCGATGCCCCCGGCGATGGCGAGATTGACGGCGACGTTGCCCGCGAGCATCACCAGGCTCGCGGTGGTGTCGCGCGGTTCATAGCCGACCGGTACGAGTGGGTCCGGCGGAAGGCTCGGATCCGACAACTTCTCGGGGGTGGCGTCGTCGAGGTCGCCGACCTCGCGCAGCTCCCGTCGCGAGAGCACCCGGGCCTCCCACACCATCGTGCCGACGAACGCCGGCAGCGACAGCAGGTCGATCGTGTCGATCGGTCGCGAGTTGAGCTGCTTCACACCTCCAGTCTGGTCGCCTCCACCCCCGTTTGTGTTGCGTTTCGGGTGACCCGTCCCACCGGAAATCTCACGCAAACGGGGAGGGGAGTAGGTTCCCAGGGATGGCAGACACCGCGACCGACCTGTCCGACGCCGCCGGGTCGGCGACAGCGACCCGCAAGTTCCCGCAGTCGCGGTTCTCGCCACCTCCGGGGGCGACCGAGATCCTGCTGGTGCGTCACGGCGAGTCGGCGCCGCACGTCGAGGGCGAGTCGTTCGAACTCGTCGACGGGCATGGCGACCCGCCGCTCGCACCGGGCGGCTGGGAGCAGGCGAAGCTCGCCGCGCAACGCCTGATCGACACCGGCGAGCGGATCGCGGCGGTGTACGTGACCACGCTGCAGCGCACGCATCAGACTGCCGAACCGCTGCTGGAGTACCTCGAGATGGAGGCCACGGAGATCGCCGACCTGCGCGAGGTGTTCCTCGGCGATTGGGAGGGTGGCGAGTTCCGCAAGCGCGTCGCCGATGCCGACCCGGTCGCACAGCGGATGTACGTCGAGCAGCGCTGGGACGTGATCCCCGGGGCGGAGCCCGCTCGCCAGTTCGAGAACCGGGTGCGGCGCGGGATCGAGCGCATCGCCACCGATCATCCCGACGAGCTCGTGGTCGCGGTCGTGCACGGTGGGGTGATCGGTCAGATCATGAACATCGCCACCGGGGCGACCGGGTTCGCGTTCACCGGATCGGACAACGCTTCGATCTCGCACATCGTCATCGACGGCGACCGGTGGGTGGCGCGCTGCTGGAACGACACCTCGCACCTGAGCCCGACGTTCAGCACCGCTGCCGAACCGTTGATCTGATCCGCGGCGCCGGCGTCGGGCGCTACGACTTCTCGGGACGCCAGAACCCCGCGAGGAGCGCGGCGCCACCGCCGATGCCCCCGATGGCGGCGATCAGGAGACCGGTCCAGCCGACAAGGTCGTCGTTCAGATCGAGCGCCTCGTCGAGCGACCACGTCCCCGGGCCGATCGCGCCGATCGCGAGACCGACGATGCCGAGTGTCATCACGTACTCCCAGCCCTCGCCGGGTCGGAAGATGAAGAAGCCGTTGCCGCGATGGTTGATCGCCCACGCCACGAACATCACGCCCACCACGCCGGCGGCAGCGAACGGGGTGAGCAGACCGAGGAACAGCGCGATGCCGGCGCCGATCTCGGTGACGCTCGCCAACCAGGCATGGAGCTTCGCCGGTCGCATCCCCATCGAGCCGAACCAACTCGCCGTGCCATCGATGTTCGGGCGGATGTGGTTGATGCCGTGGGCCAGCATCACCGCCCCCACGCCGCCCCGCAGGAGGAGCAGGGCGAAGTCGATGGCGTCGGCGTCGGACATCGGCTCAGCCTGTCACGTGAACTCGGGTCGTTTCGACCTTTCGTCGTGGTGCCGGTCGTCGTACTGGTCGGAGTCCCGCGGTCGCACGTCGCGGGCGCGATCGACGGCCCGAACGTGCAACGCGAGCAGTTCGTCGGAGCGTCCCGGGCTCAGCGTCTCGAGCATCGTTCGATCGCTGCGCTCGCACGCACGGACCACTTCGAGCGCCTCACCGACGCGTCCGGTCCCGTGGAGCAGCGCCCGGGTGGTCGCGTCGCTCATCGGGAGTTCGGCCAGCAGGTCTGCGAGTGGGGTGTCGTACAGCCGGTCGACGACCGACAGCAGTGCCGCCGTCACGCCGCTGCGCATGAGATCCGAGTCGTCCAACAGCGTCGCGACCATGTCGGCGCGAGCCACCCCTCGTCGGACGGCGTCGCTGTAATCGACCGTCTCGTCCTCGACGGCGTCGGCGGATGATGCGAGCAGGTCCGCGAGACATCGCAATCTGCCGACTCCGAGCAGCGCGACGGCCTCGTCGAGCGTGGTCACCCGCCGATCCAGGCCGAACGCATCGGCGTTGACGGCGGTGAGGAGGCGGAAGGCCAACGTCGGGTCGCTGGAGACGATCGCTTCGACCCTCGCGACGTCGATCTCGCCCTGCAGGGATTCGTGCAGCGCTGTTGCCGATCGGCGCGTGGCGTGCCGGGCCGGCCGCCGCAACACCTCGGGTTCGTGCAGGTGATAGCCCTGGAAGAGGTCGAAGCCGTGGTCGAGGCAACGGTTGAACTCGTCCTGCGACTCCACCTTCTCGGCCACGACGAGCACGCCGGGCGATCGATCGCGGGCGACCGCGATCAGGCGGTCGATCTCGGCGCGGTGCGCGGTGGTCAGTTCGATCTTGACGATGCTCGCCAGCGGCAACAGCTCCGAGCGTTCGATGTCGCCGAGACGGCTGACGTTGTCGAGCGCGAAGTGATAGCCGTCCAGGCGGGCGCAGCGGAGCGCGTCGACCGTCGCCTCGTCGAACGGCGTCGGTTCGCGCATTTCGATGATCATGCCCTCGGGCGGCATCGCCTCGTGCAGGCCGTGGGCGACCAAGCTCGAACTCGCGTTGACCAGCCCGAAGCGGTCGCCGACCACACGCTCCATACCCCACTGCAGGAACACGCGCTCCATCACGCAGCGCGTCGCAGCGTCAGGGTCGTCGAAGGCGGTCACCGAGTCCGGGCCGCCCCGATACAGCAGCTCGTATCCGAAGATCTCGCGTTCCGCGTCGACGATCTGTTGTCGCCCGAGGAACACCTCTGAGGTCATGCGGCTGCGGCCTCCCGCCGATCGGGACCGTCCGCGATCGAACGGAGTCAAGGAGTCATCGGCCTGCCCGTCGTGGAACTCAAGCGTCGGGCCGGTGGAGGATGCTCACGCGACGTGTCGGGCCGATGCGTAACCTGCGTGTATGACCTGCCGGATCCTGGTGCTCAACGGCCCGAACCTCAATCTGCTCGGCACCCGCGAAGTCGACGTGTACGGCTCGGCGACGCTCGACGACGTCCTCTCGGTGATCCGCACCTCCGCTGCCGAGCGAGGCGCCGAGATCTACGACGTGCAGAGCAATTCCGAGGGGGCGCTGATCGACGCCCTCCAGGAGGCTCGCACTCGGGCCGACGGGGTGATCTTCAACCCCGGCGCCTACACGCACTACAGCATCGCGTTGCGTGACGCGATCGCGTCGATCGACGTGCCGGTCGTCGAGACGCACCTGTCGAACGTGCACGCCCGCGAGGAGTTCCGGCACACCTCGGTGGTCAGCGGTGTCTGTGTCGGTGTGATCGCGGGGTTCGGCGTCGACAGCTACCTGCTCGCGCTCGATGCGCTGTTGCGCCACCTCGCTCTCTGAGCAGCTGCGCTGAGGGGCTCAGCCGAGCGTGTTGACCAGCACTGCGAAGTGGTTCGAGCTCGCGGCGTGGCGCTTGCCGACGACCGCCTGGTACTCGCCCGACTCGTAGATCTCTCGCGCCTTCTCCATCGACTCGAACTTGAGCACCACCGTCGTGCGGCCGGTGTGGTCACCTTCGACATGCTGCGAATCGGTGTCGAACACCACGACCTCGCACTCCGTGCCGACGCGGAGGGCGCCGATGGCGCCCGCCTGGTACTCGCCGTACAGCTCGGGGTTGTCGATGTCGTAGTTGACGATGAGAAATGCGCTCATCAGGCGACTCTTGCAGACATCGCTGCCGTTGCGTGTGTCGGACGGCACGTCAGGGCCGGCTGGAGAACGGGCCCTGGAGCCCGACACTCCAGTGTGAGTTCCGCCATCGTCGAGCAGTCGCGCCCCGAATCGGGCTGCCGCGCGCCGGTCGATTCCGGGTTCCGGCTCCCGCCGCTGAGTCGCGCCGGCGCCATCGCCGCCGTGTTGGCGGATGGGCCGATGCCGACGTTGCTGCGTCGCTCGGCGCGGGTCGGACTGCTCGTTGCCGGATCGGTGGTCGTTGCCGCCGGTGTCGCGGTGATGCTGTGGACTCGTCTCGGGCCCGGCCCTCTCGATGTGTTCATCGGGGCGGTCCGGGTCCGCACCGGGTTGTCGTTGACGCTCGCCGTGTGGCTGGTGATCGCGTCGCTGATCGGCGCGGCGTGGCTGTTGGGTCGACGACCGGGACCGGGCACGCTGGCATCGCCGCTCATCGTCGGCCCGGCGATGCAGGCGTTCGTGTCGCTGCTCGAGGGCATCGAACCTCCTGATGCGCTCGTGCTCGTCGCCGCGATCCATGTCGCCGCCGTGTTCGTGGTCGGCCTCGGCGCCGGCGCGCTGATCGTGTCGGGACTCGGGGCCGGTTCGGGGGAACTGCTCGCATCGGCGGCATCGGACCGCACGGGGCGACCCGAGCCGAGGATCCGCATGGCTTTCGAGCTGGTATGGCTCGCCGTGGGTGTGATGCTGGGTGGGCCGATCGGGGTCGGCACGGTCCTGGTCGCCCTCACGATCGGTCCCGCGGTCGCCGTCGGCTACCGAGCGGTCGACGCGACTGCGGTCAGCTGCCGTACCAGGCTCGGAACGGCGGGCGGAATGCACGTGGCGCAGCCGCTGTAGACGCCCGGGCGTCGGCGTCCGACCGATCTCGTGGCAGAATATTGCGATGGCAAGCAATGACCTCCAGTTCGGTACGGCTCACGACGGCGATCATCCCGATCGGGAGGACGAGTGGGCGCGGATGCGGGCCGAGCATCTGCTGGCCCCGGAGGACCGGCCGCCGTCGAGTGCGCGCGGCGTGCACCATCAGGCGCTGATCTCCTCCGACGTCGAGCGGACGATCGCGTTCTACCAAGGGCTGCTCGAGTTCCCCTTGACCGAGCTGTTCCAGAACCGCGACTACGTCGGCTCGACGCACTTCTTCTTCGACATCGGCAACGGCAACGCGCTTGCCTTCTTCGACTTCCCCGGCCTCGGCCTCGACGAGTACGCCGAGGTGCTCGGCGGTCACCACCACCTCGCGATCTCGGTGACGCGCGAGAACTGGGAGCGGCTCAAGGGCAAGCTCGACGCTGCGGAGGTGCCGTATCACCTCGAGGGTGACACCTCGATCTACTTCATGGGCCCCGACGGCGAGCGCCTCGAGCTGATCAGCGATCCCCTCGGCGAGATGTACGGCATGAAGGTCGTCTGAGCCGCCGCCCCTCCGCCGAGCGTAAGTGCCTGACGGAGGGGGACGGAACACGGCCGCGCCTGCGTTCGGGTGAGCGCCATGGGCGTGAACTCGGCAGGCGAGGGAAAGCCCGCCAGGGCGTCCGAGCCCGAGGATTACGGGGCGACGAGTTGGACGTCGAGTTCCAGCGCAACCTTGTCGGAGATCATCACCTTGTCGGCGCCGACCGGTGCGTTGAAATTGATGCCGAAGTCCTTGCGGGAGATCGTGCCGGTGGCGCTGAATCCGGCGCGGGTCGACTGATCCCCCGGGAACACCGAGGTGCCGAAGAACTCGACGTCGAGTTCCACCTGCTCGGTGACACCGTTGATCGTGAGCTCGCCGACCATGGTGTACTCCTCGCCCTCACCGGCGATCGAGGTCGAACGGAACGTCATCGTCGGGTTGGCGTCGGCGTTGAAGAAGTCGCTCGAGGCGAGGTGTGCGTCGCGATCTGCGTTGCCGGTCTTGACGGTGCCCATCTCGATCACGGCGCTCACGGAGCTGCTGGCGAGGTCGTCTCCGACGACGAGCTGTGCGGTCACGCCGTCGAAGCGACCGCGGACCTTGGAGAGCCCGAGGTGACGGACGACGAAGCCGACCGTGGTGTGCGACGGGTCCGCCGTCCACGTGCCGGTCGCGAGGGGAAGAGTGATGGTGGTGGAGATAGTTGTCATAGCAACTAATGTATCCCAAGAAACTTGCGATCACAACGAAATGCGGTCGCGTACTCGAAATTCCGGAGCGATCGTTGCGCTGGGCGCAACGATCGCTCCGAATTTCGGAGTGGGTCAGGGGCGCGAGGTGGGGGTGCGGGGGACCGTGACCTGGCGCTGCCACAGCGCGCCGGTGGCGGTGCCGGCGACGGTGTCGGGGTGTGCGCCGGCCGCCGTGAGCGCGAACAGCGTGCGGCCCTCGGCACCACCGAGCATGCAGGCGAACACGTTGTCAGGAGTCGGCACCCGGTCGGTGATCTCACCACCCTCGAGCACGCGGACGACCTGTGATCCGCGCGCGTCGGCGAACCAGATGGCACCGTCGGCGTCGATCGTGCAACCGTCCGGAGCCATGCCCGGCACCTCCGCCCACACCCGGCGTTCGGTGAGTCCGCGGTCGTGGGTGATCGTGAACGCGGTGTAGCGCGCCGCCATCGACTCGCCGACGATCAGCGTCGACGCATCGTCGGTGATCACCGAACCGTTGGGGAACAGCAGATCATCAGCCGCGGCGGTGACGGTGCCGTCGGCCCACACGATGGCCAGCGTCGCCGGGGCGAGCGGCTCGCCACTCTCGAAGTCGAACCCGAAGTTGCCCACATAGGCATTGCCCTGCGGACCCACCACCATGTCGTTGCAGTGACCGGTGGCGATGCCGTCGAGGTCTGCGTGCTCGACGATCGTGCCATCGAGTTCACGCCGCATCACGCGCCGGTCGAGCATCGACACGAAGAGCAGCCGTCCGTCCGGAAGCCACCCGAGACCCGATGGACGGCCGTCGTACTCGACCTCGATGCGCCGCCTGCGGTCATGGCCGACCGACGAGATCGTGCCCTGATAGAAGTCGCTGAACCACAACCGACCAAGGTGCCAGCGAGGCCCCTCCCCGAAGTCGATGCCGTCGACGACCAGATCCCACACTTCCGCGTCGTTCGAACTCATCCCGCCAATCTGGCACGGCCGGCGGTGTACCGATGCAGTGGGGGATAGCCGATCGCCGCCGCCCGCTCGCCGAGGATCTGGACCAACTCGTTCGCGATGCCTCGCCGTCGGAATTCCTCGACCACGGCCAAGGCCACCGCACCGTCGTTGTCGACGGCAGCGACCGCGATGAGCCGCCGGAGGTGCATCACGCCGAGCCTCATCATCTTCGGCTCGGCCAACCGATCGATCAGCTCCGGGTACGGCGTGCGCCCGCGGTTGGGGGCACGGCCCGTGCAGCGACGCTCGGCGCGCAGCTCGTCGAGAAAGACACCGAGCGTGCCGTACAGGCTCGGATGGTCCACGGAGGTCACGATGAACTGGTCGGAGAGCACCGCCTCATGATGATCGGCCTGCGTGTCGGCCGTGTTTCCGCGGGGTCAGGAGTGCGTAACCCCTCCGGGCCCCCGTTTGTGTTGCAGTCTGGGTGACCCGGTCCACCGGGAGTGCAACGCAAACGGGGAGAGCGGGGAGGGGCGGGTGTGGCGGATGCGCAGGCTCAGCTCACGGAGCGCATCGTCTCCACGAGTGGCGCCATCTGATCGAGCGCTGTCAGGACCTCGTCGCGGGGACCTTGCGGGAGCCCGAAGACGGCCCGGCGTACTCCCTTCGCGGCGAGGCCGACGAGCTTGGCCTCGTCGGGTGGCGCTCCGAACACGCCGAGCTCGACCGTGTCGGGATCGCGTCCGATCCGCTCGCAGGCCGCGCGGACCTCGTCCCACTTGTCGAGGGAGTATCGACCGCCGATCGGCATCCAGCCGTCGCAGAACTCGGCGATGTGGGCGGCCGTCTTCGGCCCGGCGTCGCCTCCCAGGATGACCGGCGGCCCGGGCCGTTGCGTCGGCTTCGGCCACGACCAGCTCGGCTCGATCGTCACGTACTCGCCCTCGAACGAGGCCTCGTCGTTCGCCCACAGCTCCTTCATGGCGAGGATGTTCTCGCGCAGGATCGCCCGCCGCTCGCCGTAGGCGGTCCCGTGCTGTGCCATCTCTTCCTTGTTCCAGCCGTAGCCGACCCCGAACAGGAACCGACCGTTCGACAGCGCGTCGACGCTCGCGACCTCCTTGGCGGTGTGGATCGGGTCGCGTTGGGCGACGAGACAGATTCCCGTTGCCAGCTTGAGCGTGGTGGTCACGGCCGCGCATGCGCCCAGCGCCACGAACGGATCGAAGGTTCGCCAGTAGAACTCCGGTAGCGGCGGCGCTCCCTCGCGTCCGCCCCAGGGTGTTGCCCGCCGCGTGGGGATGTGGGAGTGCTCGGGGAACCAGAGTGACTCGAACCCGCGGGCCTCGACCTCGCGGGCGAGTTCGATCGCTCCGATCGTCTGGTCGGTGGGGAAGATCTCGACGCCGATGTGCATGGCCGTCGACCGTACCCGAGCGCCGGTTCCCGGTCTTGGCCCAAAGAGTCCAAAGTCCCTAGGGTCTCGGTGAGAGGGCTGCGAGGCTGCGCAGCACATCATCACGAGATTGGAGTCTTGCGTGACCGTTCTGGAAGAACCCCCTGCCTCGACCACACCCGACAAGGGTGGCAACGAGGGCGGTGGTGGACTGGTGTTCATTGCCATGGCCGGCGTGCTGATCGCACTGGTGGCGACCGTGGTCATCATCGGTCTGATC
>DATKXG010000160.1:0-17266 GCA_035529175.1 Ilumatobacteraceae bacterium | reverse complement strand
CTTGCCCTCGCCGGTGAGGTGGTAGGCGCCGTCGCGGTAGATCTCGCTGGTGGCGGGGTCGAGGGCGATGGCGATGTCGTCGCCGGGTGTGAAGCCGGCCTTCGTGATCGCCTCGACGAGCACCTTGATCGCCTCCTCGTTCGAGTCGAGGTTGGGAGCGAACCCGCCTTCGTCGCCGACCGCCGTCGACAGGCCGCGGTCGTGGATGACGCCCTTGAGCACGTGGTAGGTCTCGGTGCCCCAGCGCAGCGCCTCGGAGAAGCTGGGTGCGCCGACCGGCATCACCATGAACTCCTGCAGGTCGATCGAGTTGTCGGCGTGCACGCCACCGTTGATCACGTTCATCATCGGCACCGGCAGCACGTGGGCGTTCGGGCCTCCGAGGTAGGTGTACAGCGGCAGGTCGAGCTCGATGGCGGCCGCCTTCGCGATCGCGAGGCTGGTGCCGAGGATGGCGTTGGCGCCGAGGCGGGCCTTGTTGTCGGTGCCGTCGAGGTCGAGCATCACCCGGTCGAGGAACCGCTGATCGGTGGCATCGAAACCCTCGAGCGCGTCGGCGATCTCGTCGTTGACGAAGCCGACGGCCTTCAGCACGCCCTTGCCGCCGTAGCGGTCGCCGCCGTCGCGCAGCTCGACGGCCTCGTGTTCGCCGGTCGACGCGCCCGACGGCACCGCGGCGCGGCCCAGGGCTCCGGAGTCGAGGAGCACCTCGACCTCGACGGTGGGGTTCCCTCGGGAATCCAGGATCTCGCGGCCGGTGATGCTCAGGATCTCGCTCATCCTCCCAACGTATCGGAGGGCGCGGCGCCAACGGAGAGGCCTTCGACCCGCAGCTGCGGCATCGCCCCGCCGGCTCGGGGACGATTTCCTCAAGTCGCTCAGCCAGCGCGCCGATGACGACGACATGGAACCGCTGGATCCTCGACCGCGGGGAGCGATGATGCCGCCGCCCGGCGGTGCGGTCGCGCCCGCAGGGCCGACCACGACGAAGATGGCTGTCGTTCCCGCGGCACCGACCGGTGCCCCGTCGTCCGCAGGCCCGACCTGGACGAACGTGGCCCCGTCGCCGGCATCGGCCGCCGGCACATCCCAGCCGTACCCGCGGGTGAAGCTGCGGCCGATGGCGCCGTGGCGGATCATCGGGGCCGCCACGCTCGCCGCCACCCTCGCCGCGATGGGCTGGCAGGTGCAGCGGTTGAGCGACGACCTGCCCTGGTCGAACTCGCTGATGTGGTTGTCGGTGCTCACCGGCCTCGTGGCGACCGTGTGCGTGCTCGGCTGGACCTGGGTCACCACCGACAACGCCCGTCGGCTGGTCGAACCGGCCCAGCGTGTCAACATCCCGGACCCCGTCGCGGCGGTGCGTACCTGGATCGCACCGTTCGTGTTCGTCGCGGTCGCCGTCGGCGTGGTCATCCTGCTCGGCGAACGGGCCGGTACGTCGTCCGACGACGCAACCGAGGCCACGGTGCCGGCGGTGCCGCTCGCGATCGCCGTCGTCGCATTGTTGCTCGCGATCCCGATGACCTACCGGCCGATGTACCACCTCGCCGGCGTCGTTCGTCAGGTCGGTGGCTACACCGTCAGGGTCGCCCAGTGGATGTGGGTGCCGGTCGTGATGGGGCTGGTCGGGGTTGCCTCGCTCGTCGCGCTTCGCTTCTCCGTCGTGGGCGATATCGGCGACACCGGTGACGCATCCACCGGTTCCGACGGATGGGTGCCGCTGTGGGTGGTCGCCGTGGTCGCTGTCGCCCCGTGCGTCGTCACGATCCTGCTCGCCTGGCGGGCAGCATCGTCGGTCGAGGACGCGATCACCATCGCCGCGGCCCGTCGCCAAGTCGACGGCGCTCCCTCCCCGACGCGGGCTCGCAAGTCGGCGCGATCGGCCGGAGGACGACGCGTGGCCGCGACCAAGCGGATCGAGTTGCTGCCCGGCGTCGGGTTGCTCCGGTTGGTGATGGTGACGCTCGTCGCGGGCCTCGCGCTCCTGAGTCTCGTCGGAGCGATCATCACCGGTCTGCTGTGGATGGACTCGCGCGACACTGGCGTGCTCCCCGCTGAACGGCAGCAGACGTGGGACTCGCTCGATGCGCTCCGCGGGGCGTCGGTCGGCGTGATGGTGGCGCTGCTCCTCGCTGTCGTGGCCTGGACGTTCCTGACGGTGATCAACGTGCGCCGGACCTCCGGTCGGCGCTTCAATCCGCTCTTCGCCGCTGCGTGCTGGCCCGCCGCCGCGGTCGCCGTCTGGTGGATCGCGGATCGCATGGTCGTTGGTGGGTCGGTCGGCAGCGTGGTGCTCGGTCTCGCCGCACAGGCAGCGGTGCTCGCCCTGCCGTTCCTCGTTCTCGAACGCATCGCGGACGCCGTCGGCGCGCGCCGGTCTCCCATTCGAATCGTGTACGTCCTGGGTGTGGTGCTGTTGGTTCACGTCCAGGGCCTGGGTGGGCTGATGCGCCTGCCCGACTCCGCGACGACCACCGAGATCGGCCGCCTCGCCGGCTATCTGGCGATCGGTGCGCTCATCCAGTTGTGCTCGACGCTGGCGGTCACCGAGGCCTGCCATGCGCTGTCGCGCACGTGCCGGCACGAAGCCGACCACCACAACATGCTGGTCGAGGCTCGTCGCGCTGCTGCTCGCAACGGCGCCCAACCTCCCGCAGAGACGATGGCGCCGTGACGACCTCGTCGAGCGGCCTCCCTCGAGTGCCACCGCTCCCCGCTGCGTCGCCGCCGCCGCCGCCACCCGCACCCTCGCCGCCGCTGCCCTCATCTCCTCCGCCGCCCCCATCTCCACCGCTGGCCTCATCTTCATCTCCGCCGTCTCCCGTCTCGGCTCCGTCCCGGAAGGCGTCGCACGCGCTGGCCGCCGTGGCGTTCGAGGGGCACTCGTTCAAGCCGCTGCGTTCGGAGCCGCCACCCCGGCTGTTCGCCACGTGGTGGCTGCGCTACCTGCTCGCGTTGTCGCAGCTGGTCGGGATCGTCGTGGTACTGCTGCGTGAGTACGCCGTGCCGGGTGGGATCGACGAACTCGTCGTCGTGATCCCGCACGCGATGGCCGCCGTGATGCTCGTCGGCTGGAGCGCCTTCGCCATGCTCGATGCCAAGCGACTCGTCCCGGCCACCCGTTACCAGCAGCCGTCGCGGTGGTGGGTCGCCGTCGGGCTGTGGCTCGGCGCGTTCGCTGCGCCGGTGGTGGCGATCGGCGCCCTCGACGGCCTCCGCGAGCGTGTCACCGACGGCACCGACGATCTGCTCCCGGTCAGCATCGCAGTCGGTGTGCTCTTCGGATGCTTCGTCCTCGTCTGGTTGCCGTTCCGGTACCACGTGCGCCAGGCGCACCGCATCGGGGCGCCGGTCGGTGTCGTGGCCGCATGGTTCTGGCTGCCGCTGCTCGCCATCGTCGGCGTGCTCCTCGCGATGGCGTTGGGCCTGCACGACCTGCTCGCGGACAACGGCGTCACCGATCTCGAACGCACCGTGCAGGTGGCGGTGCTCTACGGCGTGCCGGCGTTCATGTTCGCGATGACCACGTGGCGAGCGACCACCGTGTTCGACGAAGTCATCGAACTTCGCTGGCTGCGCTGGCGCAGCGAGTGGGAGCAGACGCTGCTCGCGTTCGCTGCGCAACCGGCGCCCGGCCCCGAAGCGTCACCCTCCGCCGATCGCCGCCAACGCTGAGCCGCGTGTCGAGCGCGATCACTCCGTTGCCTTGACCTCGTCCCAGAGCGCGTCGAGCGTTGCGAGGTCGGCGCCGCGCAGATCCATCGACCGCTCGCGTGCGAGTCGTTCGACGCCTTCGAAACGGGTGCGGAACTTGTCGGTCGCGGCGCGCAGCGCGAGTTCCGGATCGATGCGCAGGTGGCGGGCGACGTTGACGATGGCGAACAGCAGATCGCCGAGTTCGTCGGTCCGGGCAGCGGCCCCGGTGTCATCGTCGTCGGGGTGATGCATCGCCTCGTACAGCTCGGCGGTCTCCTCGGCGATCTTCGGGAAGGCGCCACCGACGTCGGGCCAGTCGAAGCCGACCTTCGACGCCTTCGAACCGACCTTGGCGGCATAGGCCAGCGCCGGCATCGAGCGCGGAATCCCGTCGAACACCGACGTGCGTGACTTCTCGTCGCGCTTGATGTCGTCCCAGTTCGACAGCACCTCAGCCGTGTCGAGGTCGCTGCCGACCAGGTGTCCGAACACGTGGGGATGGCGCCGCACCAGCTTGTCGTGGATGCCGTTGGCGACATCGGCGATCGTGAATCGACCCTCCTCCTCGGCGATCGTCGCGTGGAACTCGATCTGGTAGAGCAGGTCGCCGAGTTCCTCGATCAGGTCGGCATCGGGATCCGAGTTCGTGCCGGTCGAGTCCGTACCGGTCGGGTCCGCATCGGTCGCTGTCGTCTCGGTGGCGTCGAGTGCGTGGATGGCGTCGATGACCTCGTAGGTCTCCTCCAGCAGGTGGGGGATCAACGAGTCGTGTGTCTGTTCGATGTCCCACGGGCACTGCTCGCGCAGCGTCCGCGTCAGCGCGTGGAAGCGGACGTAGGCGGCGCCGACCGGAGCCGCGAGGTTCGGGATCCACAGCGAGGTGAGGTGGTCGGCGTCGATGGTGCGATCGAGGTCGGCCCAGGCCACTTCGACGATCTGCTCGTCGGGGGTTCCGAGCGCGTGCAGGATCGTGACCGGTTCGTCACCGGCGGCCTCGTCGACTGCGAGCTTGATGTCGGACAGCACCCAGTTGGCGTGGGTGTGTGCCACGAGCATCGGCCCGCGTTCACCCGCTGCCGCGGTGGCGAACTCGTGGCCGTCGACGAGTCGGACTCCGGAGTCGACCGGGTCGACGCCGAGCCGGGCCCACGCCACTTCGACGATCTGCTCGTCGGGGGTTCCGAGTGCGTGCAGGATCGTGACCGGTTCGTCACCGGCGGCCTCGTCGGCGGCGAGCTTGATGTCGGACAGCACCCAGTTGGCGTGGGCGTGCGCCACGAGCAACGGCCCGCGTTCGCCCGCTGCCGCGGTGGCGAACTCGTGGCCGTCGACGAGGCGGACTCCGGAGTCGACCGGGTCGACGCCGAGCCGGGCCCACGCCACGTCGAGGAACGACATCGCGGGAAGCAGCGCGACCTCGACGTCGTCGGCCTCGCGCAGATACCGCACCGTGCGTTCGAGCACGAGCGGGGATCCCGGCACCGCGTAGAGGATCTCACCGTGTTCGCCGGCCGCTCGGATCAGCGAGGAGGCGATGTCGGTGTAGACGTCGTCGAAGGTGTCCGCGGCGTCGTAGAGGTGGTCGAACGTCGTCGCGTCGGGCACGAGGTCGGCCGACGGATGGATCGCCGTGCGCAGGTAACGGTGCTCGGCGCGAACGATCGCCTCACGGGTCTCGACGGTGACGTGATCGTGGCCGCCCGGTCCGAGGCCGACGACGACGATCCGCGGTCGACCGCCCCGATCCATCGTCAGCCCAGGGGAACGACTTGACCGGTCGTTGTGTCGAACGTGCCGTAGCGGGGGTCGACGAAGATGTCGGCGGTGGCCAGTCGGCTCGCGCTGTCGATCGTTGTGGTGACGTTTGCAGCGTCGATCGGCTCGAGTTCGTCGAACGGCTGGAACACCAACACCACCCAGGCGACTTGGTTGCTCTCGGTTTCGGGGAGCGCCGAGACGCCGATGGGGTCGTCGGCCGAAAGGGTGGCGGCGACCTGGACGAACTCGACGTCTGCGGCTTCGGTGACCTGGCCGCCCGTGATGCACCCGATGTTGCCACCTGAACCAGCGAGACTCGCGTCGAGGTTCTCGACGGCAAACAACTCGTCGAAGCCGGCCCCGGCGACGAGTTCGTCGGCGACCCGGTTGGCGGTGTCCTCGGTCTCCACGACGATGCCGCTGACGCAGATCGCGCCGCCCGACTCGATCCCGGCGTCGTAGATGGCTGCGGCCTCGTCGGCATCGACGCCCACCGAGTCGTCGGCGGCGATTTGCTCCTGGATCCAGGTGGTGATCTCGGCCCGCACGGCGTCGGCGGGCAGCACCTGATCGCTCGGCGCGCCGAGTTCGGTGAGCTGCGCCTGGAAGTCGTCGTTGGTGAGCGTTGCATCGCCGACGCGGGCGACGTTGTTGCTGTCCGAGAACGTGGAGCAGCCTGCGGTGAGCGCAGCGACCGCGGCGACGGACAGCACGAGCGAGAGACGTCGATTCACCCGCCGCACGCTACCGCCCGCGGTTCCCTCAGCCCAGGTCGTCCGGAACCGAGCTGGGTTCCCCGCGCCCAGGTCTCCCGGAACCGAGCTGGGTTCCGCGAGACCTGGGCTCGGGGGACCGGCTCAGGTGTCGGCGGGGATGAGGTCGCGCAGGAAGCCGGCGAGGAACGTGCTGGCGTCGGTGCCGCGGGGGAGCGGGACCACGAGCTGGCCGAGGTCCTCTTTGTACTTGGCGCCCTTGGAGATCCGCCGTAGACGCATCGTCTCGGACAGCTTCAGCTCGAGCGGGGCCAGCTTGGCGGTGCCGCCCGTCGACGCTGAGCCGGAGATCTGGATGTCGTTGATGCCCAAGCGGTGGCACTCGCCGCGCAGGTACCCGACATGGAGCAGCGCCACGGCCGGCTCGGGCAGCGGCCCGTAGCGGTCCTCCCACTCCGTTCGGATGTCGTCGACCTCGGCCGCGCTCGTGACCCCGGCGAGGCGACGGTACGCCTCGAGGCGCAGCTCCTCCTTCTCGACGTAGTCGGTCGGCAGGTACGCATCGGTCGGCACGTCGAGCTTGATCTCCGCGGGCGCCTCCGGCTGCGGTTCGCCCTTCATCTCGCTGACCGCCTCGGTCACCATCTGGCAGTAGAGGTCGTAGCCGACCGCAGCGATGTGACCGGACTGCGACTCGCCGAGCAGGTTGCCGGCGCCGCGGATCTCGAGGTCGCGCATGGCGATCTTGAAGCCCGAACCGAGATCGGTCGACTCGCCGATCGTGCGGAGCCGTTCGTACGCCTCCTCGGTGAGCACCTTGTCAGGTGGATAGAAGAGGTAGGCGTACGCCCGTGAACCGGAGCGCCCCACCCGGCCGCGCAACTGGTGCATCTGTCCGAGTCCGAGCAGGTCGGAGCGCTCGACCACCAGGGTGTTCACCGTCGGCATGTCGATACCGGACTCGATGATCGTCGTGCAGACGAGGACGTCGTACTGACCGTCCCAGAAGTCCTGCACGACGGTTTCGAGGGTCCCTTCGTCCATCTGTCCGTGGGCGATCGCAATGCGCGCCTCGGGGACGAGCTGGCGCAGCCGGCTCGCCGCCATGTCGATCGACTGCACGCGGTTGTGCACCCAGAACACCTGGCCCTCGCGCAGCAGCTCTCGGCGGATCGCTTCGATGGCGACGCGCTCGTCGTACTCGCCCACGTAGGTGAGGATCGGCATGCGATCGGCGGGCGGCGTCTGCAGCAGCGACAGGTCGCGGATGCCGACGAGCGACATCTCGAGTGTGCGTGGGATCGGCGTGGCGGAGAGCGTGAGGACGTCGACGTTCGTCTTCATCTTCTTCATCGTCTCCTTGTGTTGCACGCCGAAACGCTGCTCCTCGTCGACGATCAGCAGGCCGAGGTCCTTGAACTTCACGTCGTTCGCGAGCAGGCGGTGGGTGCCGATCACGCAGTCGACCTCGCCGCTCTTGACCCCCTCGATCACCTGCTTGGCCTGGCCCGCGGTGAGAAAGCGCGAGAGCGTTTCGACGCGGATCGGGAACCCGGCGAAGCGGTCGGCGAACGTGTTGCCATGCTGCGTCGCGAGCAGCGTGGTGGGCGCGAGCACGGCGACCTGCTTGCCGTCCTGGATCGCCTTGAACGCAGCGCGGATCGCGACCTCGGTCTTGCCGAAGCCGACGTCACCGCACAGCAGCCGGTCCATGGGGTGGGCGAGTTCCATGTCGCGCTTGATGTCGTCGATCGCGGTGCGTTGGTCGGGGGTCTCGACATAGGGGAACGCCTCCTCCATCTCGGCCTGCCACGGCGTGTCCTGGGCGAACGAGTGGCCCTCGGCATTGACGCGCTTCTGGTAGAGGACCACCAGCTCCTGCGCGATCTCACGGACGGCCGAACGCACCTTGCTCTTGGTCTTCGCGAAGTCGGACCCTCCGAGCTTGTGCAACTTCGGTGCCTCGCCGCCGACGTATTGGCGCAGCGTGTCGATCTGGTCGGAAGGCACATAGAGCTTGTCGCCGCCCTTGTAGGAGATCAGCAGGTAGTCGCGCTCGACACCGCCGATCGCTCGTTTGACCATGCCTTCGTACCTGCCGACGCCGTGCTGGTGGTGCACGACGTAGTTGCCGGCCTTGAGGTCCTCGAACGTCGACGCCGACTCGCGCTTCTGCTTGCGGATGGTCCGGTGGGCCCGCCGCCGGCCGGTGAGGTCGCTCTCGGCGACGATCGCCACCCTCGCGTTCGGCAGCGTGCAGCCGCGATGCAGCGGAGCGACGGTGATGCTGCCGCCCGCCGGCAGATCGGCGCCCTCGCGAACGACCGGGAAGTCGAGCCCGTTGTTGAGCAGGAGGTCGTGGAGGCGCTGGGCCGATCCGGTGCCGTCGGCCGCGACGACGACGCGGAAGCCGCGCCCGATCAGCTCGATCAGCCGCTCGGTGAGGCCGGATCCGTCGCCTGCCACTGGGCCCCAGCCGGACGCCTCGACCAGCGGCGTGTCGGGGGACTCCGGTGTCGAGTCGATCGACCAGAATGAGCCGGCGCGGTCGAGCAGCGTGTCGGGGTCGGCGTGGAGTCGCGGGAACGACTTGTCGGGATCACGAGCCCACGTCGACGCGAGCGTGCGGGCGAGGTCGTCCTCCTCGGCGATCAGATCGAGCGCTCGATCGCGCATCCGGCGAGGCTCGACGAGCACGACCTTGGCGTTCGACGGCAGCACGTCGGTGAGCAGCCGGTCGTCGTCGACCAGCCACGGCAGCCAGCTCTCCATGCCGTCGAAATGGGCGCCCTCGGCGAGACGCTCCCACTGCTCGCGCCCCCACGGTTCCGATGCGACGAGCCCGGCGGCGCGCTCGCGAACGTCGTCGCTCGGCATCAGCTCGCGGGCCGGGAAGATGATGACCTCGTCGAGGTCGTCGGTCGAGCGCTGGTCGTTGACCCCGAACCGGGTCAGCCGGTCGACCTCGTCGCCCCACAGATCGATGCGGATCGGCGCGTCGGCGGTGGAGGGGAACACGTCGACGATCGCACCGCGGCGAGCGAACTCGCCGCGGTGCTCGACGAGCTCCTCTCGCCGGTAGCCGAACTCGACGAGCCGGCGCCCGAGCGCGTCGGGATCCACCGATTCGCCACCCAGGGCTCCGGGCCGCACGATGATCGGCTCGGTCGTCGTCGCTCCGGGGCCGAGCTTCTGGAGCAGCGCCCGCACGCCGGCGACGATCACGGTGGGACAGCGATCGGGATCGCGCAGGCGCCACAGGAGGTCGAGGCGCTGGCCCATCGTCTCGACGCTCGGGCTGACGCGCTCGAAGGGCAGCGTCTCCCAGCCCGGGAAGTGCACCACCTCGCCCGGCGGGAGGAATTGGGCGAGGTCGTCGGCGAGCTGGCCCGCCATCGTGCCCGTCGGGCAGCTGACGACGAGCGGCCGCCGCGACGACAGCGTGGCGAGCGCCGCGATCGAGATCGGCCGCGCGACTTCGACGACCGCGAGGCGAGCGTCGGGCTCGCCGAGCGCCCGCGTCAACCCCGGCTCGTCACGCAGCAGCGCCGGCAGCGCGCCCAGTGGCGCCGTCATCGCGACACCACCCGGCCCACCGCGACCCCGTCACCACCGAATTTCGGAGTCGTCGTTGCGCTCAGCGCAACGATCGCTCCGAATTTCGGTTGGGGGGCCGGGGTGGGGGCCTGGTGCGGGGTCATGGCCGGCCGTTGTAGCGCTGCATGGCGACGTCCACGCCTCGAGCGATGATCAGCTCGACGGCGTCCGCGGCGTTGGCGATCTCGATGTCGAGCAGCTCGCGCTCGTGCTTGGGCACCTTCGACAGGACGTGGCCCTTGCCGACGTCCTTGTGGTCGGGCTTTCCCACGCCGATGCGAACCCGCAGGTAGTCCTGCGTCTTGAGGTGCTGGGTGATCGAGCGCAGCCCGTTGTGCCCGGCGAGACCGCCGCCGGCCTTGATCTTCAGGTCGCCCGGTGGCAGGTCGAGTTCGTCCTGCACCACGATGATCTGTTCGGGCACCTCGATCCGGTAGCGCCGCACGAGCGCACTCACGGCCTGGCCGGACTCGTTCATGTACGTGATCGGGAACGCCAACACGACACGCTGGTCGCCGTCGGGTCCCGGAAGCCGGGTCTCGGCGACCAGTGCGTTGTCGCGTCCGCCCTTGAGGGTGACGCCACGGCGTTCGGCGAGCAGCCGCACCGCTTCCTCACCGACGTTGTGGCGCGTGCGGACGTACTTCTCGCCGGGATTGCCGAGCCCGACGACCAGCCAGTCGTACGGTTCGCCCTTGCCGATGCGTCCGAACAACCCCATCGCGTGCCTCGATCCGTCCGAAATCTGCCTGGATCCGCGCGCTCAGCGCGACGAACCGGGCAGGGCTCGGAGGTTCACTCGCTGTCGGAGTCGGCGGCGTCGGCGCTCTCGGCGGCGTCGCCCTCGTCGCCTTCGGCGGCCTCGGCCGCAGCGGCTTCGGCGGCCTCTTCCTCGGCGTCGAGGACCGGGGTGCGCATGGTGAGCACGGTGACGACCGGTGCGTCGGCGTCGGCCTCGGCGGCGACACCCGACGGCAGCGGGATGTCCTCGACGCGGATGACCGTGTCCATGGTCATCTCGGACACGTCGATGACGACGCCGTCGGGGATGTTGCGCGGCGTGGTGCGAACCTGGAGTTCCTGCATCGCGAGATCTACGAGGCCACCGTTGGCCGAGACGTCCTTGGCCTCACCTTCGAGGTGGATCGGGATCGACACCACGATCTCCTCGTTGAGGTTGACCTGGATGAAGTCCACGTGTTGAACGTTGCGCTTGACGGGGTGGCGCTGGATGTCCTTGATCAGCGACGGGTACACGGTGCCATCGACGGTGAGGTCGAGGATCGTGTTCATGCCCGCTGTGCCCGAGAGCGCTTGGCGGAGCTCGCGACGATCGACCGACACGCTGATCGGATCCATCCCGTGGCCGTACACGACGGCAGGGATCTTGCCGTCGGCGCGGAGGCGACGGGCATCGGAGCTTCCGGCGCGGCGGCCAACTTCGGCTTGGAGAACGGTCTCAGACATGGTGATCGGCTTCCATCGAATCTCGTGACGACGCCCACACACTGGGCGCCAGGTCGTTACAGCAGCGTCCCAATCTACCGTCCGCGTTCCGCTTCCCCTCGCGGTTCGCCAGAGCCTGCCGCCACGTCCCCCAAATCACGAAAGATGTCGCTCGTGGGTCGCTCAGCGGTCGGACTCGCGCATTATTCGGTGTTCGCGGGAGCGGCGAGCATGCACCCGTTGGATTTGGTCGGCTGCGCGTTCCGGGTCGTTGCGCAGTGTCTCGTCGAATCGCAGCGTCAGCCATCCCACCTCGGCGCACGCACGGTCGCGATCCTGGTCGATTCGTTGGCGGTCGTCGCCTCCGTGCCACCACGATGCGCCCGGTTCGACTGCGAGACGGACGTCCGGCCAGGCGATGTCGAGGTGGACCGTCTGCCCGTCGGCCAGCACGAGTGGGAACTGGCGCTCCGGGACGGGCAGGGGTCGACGCTCGAGCGCTTCGATCAGGTCGCGTTCGAGGTCGCTCTGCGTCGGCCGGCTCCGGTCCAGGGCGCGCTCCAGCCATCGTTCGAACGTCGCGACCCCGTCCTTACCGCGGCACCGATGGGCCTCCAGGTAGTCCCACGCGTCGGATGGGGTGACGAGGCCGAGATGCCACGCGTCCTCGGCAGCACGCTCGAATCGGTACTGGTTGAACGCAGCCGCCATCGAAAACAGCATCCGCAGCGGGGTTGCCACGATCAGTCCATCGGGCCGGATCGTTCGATCAGCGTCGTCGTACCAGCGACTCCGATGGCAGTCGATCCACGATGGCAGCGTTCGGTTCACGCCGGTCGGCACCGTGACGTGAATCGGACGGTCGGGCATCTTGCGCAATCCGGCCAGTCGCCCGGCGGTCCACCCGTTGAGATAGCCGACCGGCGCAAACGCATGCTGGACCGCCATGGCCCGCATCATGAAGCTCTCGGGACTCGACGCGAATCGGTAGACGCCAGGAAGCAGATCGACGAGGAGCCCGCGGCGCCGAGCTCGTGTGATCGAGGATGCGGACGCGCCACTCTCGAGGAGTTGGCGTCGAGTGATCGTGCCGAATTGGCGTGCAGCGCGGTGGTGGTTGGCGATGTCGAACACGACCCGGCAGTGGGTGACGCGTCGGCGCGACCGGAAGAACCACCCAAGAAATGCGAGCAAAACGCTCACGGGCGAGCCCTTTCGGTACACATTTCGGGGCAGCGGTTCGATCGCGCCGAAATGTGTAGCAATCCGCCCGCCCTGCGGCCCGAGCGGCACAAATTTCGGGATTGCAGCTGAAAACGGGACCCCGCGACGCGTCAGGCGAGGTTCTCGCCGTCGAAGATGTCGCTGACGCTGGTGTCGTCGAACACCGCGCCGAGCGCTTCGGCGATCAGCGGCGCCACCGACAGCACCTCGATCTTGTCGAGTTGCTTCTCCGACGGCAGCGGCAGCGTGTTGGTGAGCACGACCCGGCTGATCGGTGCGTTCTTCAACCGGTCGATCGCCGGGCCGGACAGCACGCCGTGCGTGGCCATCGCCCACACCTCGCTGGCGCCGCGCTCGACGAGCAGTTCGGCGGCCGCGCAGATCGTGCCCGCGGTGTCGATCATGTCGTCGGTGAGCACGCACAGGCGACCCTCGACGTCGCCCATCACCTCGGTTGCCTCGGAGACATTGGTCATGCCCTTGGGTCGGCGCTTGTAGATGAACGCCAGGTCGGCACCACAGTCGTTGAGGTGCTGCGCCATGCGCTCGGCAACCTTGATGCGCCCGGCGTCGGGCGACACGATCACGGGCTCGGTGGCGTGCTTGCGGATGTACGCCTCGAGCACCGGCATCGCGGTGAGGTGATCGA
Source organism: Ilumatobacteraceae bacterium (assembly GCA_035529175.1). Taxonomy (GTDB): domain Bacteria; phylum Actinomycetota; class Acidimicrobiia; order Acidimicrobiales; family Ilumatobacteraceae; genus Sva-07. The sequence goes on along the minus strand of DATKXG010000160.1, from coordinate 4,180 downwards.
CCGGTCCTTCGAAGAACCCCTGGATCTGGCCCGAGTGCAGGTCGATCGAGATCATCCGCTTGGCGCCGGCCGCCTTGAACATGTCGGCGACGAGGCGGGCGGTGATCGGCTCGCGTCCCTCGGCCTTGCGGTCCTGGCGGGCGTAGCCGTAGAACGGGCACACGGCGGTGATGCGTTTGGCGGACGCCCGGTAGGCGGCGTCGATCATGATCAGGTGCTCCATGATCGAGTCGTTCACCGAATGGTTGTCGACGCCGTAGTGGCTCTGGATGACGAACACGTCCGATCCGCGAATCGACTCACCGAACCGGCAGCGGACCTCGCCGTTCGAGAACTCGACGAGGTTGTCGTGGCCCAGCTCGATGTTCAGGTGCGACGCAACCTCCTGTGCCAGCTCCGGATGGGTGCGTCCCGAGTACAGGGCCAGTCGTTTGGTGGTGACCTTCTCCATGAGCTGTACGTCCTCCCCGACGTGGTGCGGCTTCAGCCGACAGGGGCAGTGTAGAAGGCGCCGGTCGTCGCATTCGCAGCGACGTGGGAACCGGCAGGAAGATGGGCGTACGGGCCGACGACTGCCGACGGTCCGATCTCGGCGTCGTGGCCGACGGCGTGTTCGACGATCGCCCCGGCGCCGACGGCGCAGTCGACGAGGCGTGTGTCGGGGCCGATCTCGCAGCCGTCGCCGACGACGGTGGACCCCTGCAGGATCGTGCCGGGGTACAACGTGACGTCCTGGCCGATCGTGACGGTGACGTCGATGAAGGTTTGGCGAGGATCGAGCATCGTCACACCGTTGAGCAGGTGCTCGCGGTTGGTGCGCGACCGAAGTTCACGCTCGGCGAGCGCGAGCTGCCATCGGTCGTTGACGCCCTGGGTCTCGCCGGCAGGTGCTTGCACCACACCGATGCGGTGTCCCATGGCGCCGAGCACGGAGATCACGTCGGTCAGGTAGTACTCGCCCTGCGCGTTGTCGGTGGTCAGCTTGCGAAGTGCCGGCCCGAGCAGGTCGCGGCGGAACGCATAGATCGAGGTGCAGATCTCCTTGACGTCGAGTTCGTCGGGTGCGGCATCGCGGTCCTCGACGATGCGCGCGGCCTGCCCGTCGGCCTTGCGGATGACGCGCCCGTAGCCGGTCGGGTCGTCCATGACGCTCGTGAGCAGCGTCGCCGCGTTGCCGCACTCGACGTGGGTCTCGACGAGCTGGCGGAGGGTGTCGGGGCGCAGCAACGGCGTGTCGCCGGGGAGCACCACGATGGTGGACTCGTCGTCGTAGTCGTCGCCGCCGAAGGCGGTCATGCCGATCGCGGCGGCATCGCCGGTCCCGTTCTGCTCGTGCTGTTCGACGAACGCGACGTTCGCCCACGACGGGGCCATCTGCTGGACCTTCTTCGTGACCTGCTCGGCGCCGTGGCCGACGACCACGGCCGTGCGGTCGGGGGCCAGGAGTTCCAGTGAGTGGATGACGTGGAGCACCATCGCCCGGCCGCAGATCATGTGCAGCGGCTTGGGTCGAGTGGAGCGCATGCGGGTGCCCTCTCCCGCTGCGAGGATGATGGCCGAAACGCTCATGGCTCCGGGGAGAGGACTCGAACCCCTACACGCGGCACCAAAAACCGCTGTCCTACCATTAGACGACCCCGGACTGATTCTGTGGCCGACTGCGTGCGTCGGCGAGTTCACCGTATCTTGCTGCGTCGGCCGTGCCACGCGACGTCCGGTTCCCGCCCGTACTGCCGGCGCCGCCCCGGGTGCAGGTCCGGTCGCACGTCGGCTCGGTGGCACGGCGAGCGAGATCCGGTAGCGTGGCGACCCTTATGGGTTCTCTGATCAAGAAGCGTCGCAAGCGCATGCGGAAGAAGAAGCACAAGAAGATGCTGCGCCGCACGCGCCACCAGCGTCGCAAGTAGTCATCCGTCCACGCCGGATCACGCCTGGGGTCAGACCCCTGGCGTGATGCCCGCCGCCACGTCCATCGGTACCGTGCGTGCCACCACCACTCGAGCGCCCTCGTCGACCAGTTCGCCGAGGGCGTTTGCGCGTGCGCCGTCGACGAACCACGTGGCGCCGCTGCCCGCGAGCACCGGTGCGGTACCGACGCAGTCGGCGATCCGGTCGCGCCAGCGCCGCAGCTCGGGCTCGACGACGAGCGCCGCGGGCTCGAGATCGTTGGGACCGTCGGCGACCGGACCACCCAGGTCGTCCCACGCCCGATACGCCGCCGGCGTACTGACGGCGAGCGGCGGAATGATCAGCGTGACGATGCGGTCGACGTGGTCGAGCGGCTCGACGAGCTCGCCGATGCCCCGCACGCGAGCCCGGCCGCCGACGAGGCAGAACGGGATGTCGGCGCCGAGTCGCGAGACGCGCTCCAACGCGGACGCCGACGAGCCGTAGCCGCACCAGCGCAGCACCGTGGCCGCGTCGGTCGACCCACCGCCGAGCCCGCCGCCGTGGGGGATCAGCTTGTGGAGGTGCACCCCGACGTCGTCGACGTTGCCGGCGAGTCGCACCGCGCGGGCGACGAGGTTGGTGCCGTCGAGCGGGATCCCGTCGCAGAACGGGCCTGAGGCGTCGATGCCGTGCCCGCCGGGTGTCAGCGTGACCAGGTCGTGCAGGTCGAGGCTCACCATCTCGGCGTCGATCAAGTGGTAGCCGTCGTCGCGGACACCGGTGATGCGCAGCCCCAACGTGAGCTTGGCGTGGGCTCGCAGGGTGACGGGCTCACCGGCTCCACTGCCGGCGCCGTCGCCGGCGTCGCGTGCTGCGGGGACCGTCCCGTCGCTCACGTCGCCGTCGCTCACGTCGTGGATCTCGCGGCGAGATGGGCGTCGGTGAGGCGGCACCAGGCCGCGACATCGAGTTCCTCAGGACGCGCCGTCGGCGAGATGCCGGCGGCTTCGTAGGTCTCGGGGGCGACGATGCCCGACAGTGATCGGCGCAGCATCTTGCGTCGCTGTCCGAAGCCGGCGCGCACGAGTGCGAACAGCGTGGTCGGGTCGGTGCTGGGTGGCGTGCGTCGCGTGATCGACACCAGCGCGGACTCGACGTTCGGCCGCGGCACGAACACCGATGCGGGGACGTGTCCGACGATCTTGGCGTCGGCCCAGTACGCCGTCTTCACGCTGACCGCGCCGTACGCCGGCGTGCGCGGCGATGCAGCGAAACGTTCGGCCGCCTCACGCTGGACCATCACCAGCATCCGGTCGATCGCGGGGACCGTGTCGAGCAGGTCGCAGATCAACGGGGTCGCCACGTTGTACGGGAGGTTGGCGACGAGCACCCAGGCGTCGTGGCCCGCGAGGAGTTCGCTCCAGTCGAGCTGCATGGCATCGGCTTCGACCACGTGCACGTTGGCGCGGTCGGCGACGACGTCGCGCAGGATCGGCACGACACCACGGTCGACCTCGATTGCGGTGATGTCGGCACCGGTGTCGGCGAGCGCGAGCGTCAACGAGCCGAGGCCGGCGCCGATCTCGACGACTCGATCCCCGGAGCCGACGCGGGCGAGCTCGGCGATGCGACGCACCGTGTTGGGATCGGCGACGAAGTTCTGGCCGAGATCGCGTCGCGGGGCGAGCGAGGCCGAGTCGAGGAGTTCGCGAATCGTGGGACGCGAGTGCGTCACCGACGGATCTCGACCGAGATCGGGGCGTCGGTGAGGTCGGCGATGCCGGCGAAGGCGTTGGTGCTCATCACGAGGTCGCCGGGCCCGTTGCCGGGGGCCAGCATCGTGGTGCAGCTCACCGAGCGGTTGTTCGCGAGGTTGACCACGGTGACCCTGCTGCCACTGGTCATGCCGGGCACGATGCAGATCTCGTCGGCCAAGGCGCCGCGGAAGGTCGCCTTGGCGATCACGCCGTCGATGAGGGGCTTGGCCGGGATCGCGATCTCGGCTTGTCCCGCTCCCGCAGCGCTCGAGGGTCCCTCGAGGAACACGGGCGCCACGTCGTCGAGACCGTCGTCGGGCGGCACCTGTGCCGGAGCGGCGGTCGGGGCGTCGACGCCCGGATCGATCCCGGCGACGGCGAGGTTCGGCGACGTCGAGCTGTTCTCCGACGTGTTCGCCCACCACAGCGCAGGCAACGCCACCAGCGTCAGCACGGTCACTGCGATGATGCGGCGCCGGTCGGTGTCGTTGAGTCCCATGCGGTGTGGTGGTGTGTCGTCGAACAGTCCCAGG
>DATKXG010000159.1:0-3530 GCA_035529175.1 Ilumatobacteraceae bacterium | reverse complement strand
CGGACCAGGCTCACGCTGGCCACGCCGGGTCTCGAGGAGATCATGACCCCCAAGGAGGGCGTGTTCGACGAGTGGGATCCCGCCAACATCTCGCCGCTGGTCGTCTATCTGAGCAGCACGGCGTGCCAGTTCACGGGCGAGACGTTCTTCGCGCAGGGCGGTGTGGTCAAGCGGGTGCGTTCGTGGGAGATGGGCGAGACCGTCGAGCAAACAGCGAAGTGGACCGTCGGCGACCTCGCTGCGGCCCTCACCCCGCTCGCCGAGTAGCCACGGTGCCCGTCAGTGGCGGGCCTGCGCGTACTCGACAACACGCTCGACCACGGCGCTGCTGGCCTTGGCGGTCGAACCAGCGTCGAACGGCGGCTGCGGGTCGTACTCGATCATGAGCTGAGCGGCTTCGGCGGCGGTGCGATCGACGAGCAGTTCGACGAGGCGAAGTGCCATGTCGATCCCACTCGAGACGCCCGCCGCGGTGATGATCCGCCGGTCGAGGTGCTCGACGACGCGCTCGCCCGTCGGGGTGGCGCCGTGTTCGCTCAGGATGTCGAGGGCACCCCAGTGTGTGGTCGCGGTCAGTCCTTGCAGCAGCCCGGCGGCGGCGAGCACGAGGGAACCGGTGCACACCGAGGTGGTGTACGTCGTCGAGGAATGGGCCGTGCGGGTCCAGTCGAGGACCCGCTCATCGGTCATCAGCGCCCGGGTCCCGAATCCGCCCGGGAACACCACGATGTCCGGCGTGGGCAGTTCCTCGAACGTCGCGTCGACCTCGATACCGAGCATCCCGTTGTCCGATCGCACGACGCCGCGCTCGTGACCGATGAACGTCACGTCGAAGTCCGGGATGCGTTGCAGCACCTCGTAGGGGCCGATCCCGTCGAGCGCCGTGAAGTGGGGGAACAGGGGGATCGCGATGCTGGTCACGTCGTCACGGTAGTGGGGCGGCGGGCCGCAGGTAGCGTGGCTTCGTGGACGTACGCATCGGAGTGACCCAGGCCCCCCGCGAGATCAACATCGAGCTCGCCGAAGACGCTGACCGCGACGATCTCAAGTCGCGTGTCGAGGCGGCGCTGGCCGGGGCGAGCGACGTGCTGTGGATCATCGACAAGCGCGGCAAGGACGTCGCGATCCCGTCGGCGAAGATCGCCTACATCGAGCTCGGCTCGGCCGACAGCGACCGCCGCATCGGCTTCGGAGGCTGAACCTGGGCCTCGCAGGTCGGCCGGGGTTGCTCGACCTCGACCTGCTCTGGGTCACCGGCAAGGGTGGGGTCGGCAAGACCACCGTCGCGGCTGCGATCGCCGATGTCGCCGCACGCCACGGCCGCCGCACACTGGTGTGCGAGATGGACGCGAAGGGCGCGCTCGCCAACGCGTTCGACGTCGGCACGCTCGAGTTCGAGCCGACCGAGGTGGCGCCGAACCTGTTCGCCATGGCGATGAACACCGAGGACTCGCTGCGCGAGTACCTGCGATTGTTCGTGCGGATTCCGCTGCTCGGCCGGATCGGACCGCTGGCGTCGACGTTCGACTTCGTCGCCGACGCCGCCCCCGGCGTCAAGGAGATCCTGGGTGTCGGCAAGCTCTGCTGGGAGGTTCGCGAGCAGAACTATGACCTGATCGTCGTCGACGCCGAGGCGAGCGGGCACATCGTCAGCCAGATCGGTGCGCCCCGCGTGATCGCCGATCTCGTCCAGGTCGGCCTGGTGCGCGACCAGACCCAGTGGATGCTCGACATCCTCGACGATCCGGCCCGCACGGGCGTCGCGGTGGTGACCACGCCCGAGGAGATGCCGGTCACCGAGACGATCGAACTGCTCGCGCGCCTGCGGGCCGAGACCGGCGCCCACGCCGCTGCGGTGATCGCCAACCGGGTGTTGCCCGCCATGTTCAACCGGCGTGAGCAGGCCATCGTCGATCGGCTGGACGAGGCGATGCCACTCCTCGTCGATGCGGTGGGCCCCGGAGCGCAGACGGTCGTCGATGCGGCGCGCCTCACCGAGTCGCGCCGCTCGACCGGTGCGACGCATCTCGACCGGCTGCGCAGCTGGATCGAGGACACCGAGGCCATCGAGCACGACCTGCCGATCGTCACGGTGCCCGAGCTGTTCGCGCGAGCATCGGGCCCGCGTGTCGTCTCGCTCGTCGCCGACGCCCTGACGGACGAACTCGATCCCGACCCGGTTCCCGCGAAACGGCGGGGGAAACAGCGGGGCACGAACGGGCGGGGCACGTCGTGAGCGATCTCGACAATCTCCTGGCCAGTCGCGAGATGATCCTGGTCGCCGGCTCCGGCGGGGTCGGCAAGACCACGATCGCCGCTGCGCTCGGCATCGCTGCAGCGACGCGCCAGAAGGGCCGGGTACTCGTGTTGACCGTCGATCCCGCCCGTCGCCTCGCGAGCGCACTCGGTCTCGACGAATTCGGCAACACACCGGTGCGCATCGATCCGGCGGCGTTCGCCGATGCCGGCGTCAAGGTGCGTGGCGAGGTGTGGGTGGCGATGCTCGACACGAAGGCCGGCTGGGACGAGCTGATCATGCGCCACGCGCCGGATGCCGAGATCCGCGACGCAGTCCTCGCCAACCCGCTCTACGAGAACATCACCAGTCGGTTCGTGCACAGCCACGAGTACCTGGCGATGGAACAGCTCCACGACCTGCACGCCCGCGGCGACTTCGACCTCGTGATCGTCGACACGCCGCCGTCGCGCAACGCGCTGTCGATCCTCGACGCGCCGGGTCGGATGGTCGAGTTCTTCGGCAGCCGCCTGCTCCGCTGGCTGACCGTGCCCTACCGGTCCCGGCTCTTCACGGTGGCGTCCAAGCCGTTCTACCAGGTGGCCGATCGCGTGTTGGGCTCACGATTCCTGCAGGACATCGCCGACTTCTTCGTGCTGTTCCAGGCGATGGAGAGCGGGTTCGTCCGCCGCGCCCGCGAGGTCGAGGCACTGCTCGTCGACCCGCGCACTGCGTTCGTCGTGGTGACCACCCTCGAGACCGCGCCGAGCCACGAGGCCCGGTTCCTGGCCCGCTCGCTCGTCGAGCGCGAGATGTGCCTCGGGGCCATCGTGGCCAACCGGGTGCTGCCGGAGGAGTTGGCCGGCAGCGACGCGGCCGACAGCGCTGCCGAGCTGCTCGAGCAGGCGTCGGGGCCGCTGGCCGACGCCGTCGCCGACGAACTCGGCGCGCCGGTCGCTCAGGTGCGGTCGGTGCTGACGCAGGTCGCGACGCGCTTCGACGATGTCGCGCTGGTCGCGGCGCGGGAGTCCGACCGGCGGGCGGAGCTGGAGGCGATGGCACCGACGATGGTCTCGGTTCCGTGGCTCGACGGCGACATCCACGACCTCGCCGGGCTCGGACGTCTGGCCGGTCACCTGCGCGACGCGTGAACTTCGGGCAGAATCAACGGTGATGACCTCTCTCGCCGAACTGGCCCGCGAGCATTCAGCGCTCGAACGTGACGACATCGATCACCTGCACCGGCTCGCTGCCGAGTGGGCGTTCCTTGCCGACCTGTGCTTCGCCGACCTGC
>DATKXG010000158.1:0-5642 GCA_035529175.1 Ilumatobacteraceae bacterium | reverse complement strand
GATCCGCTCCTGGCGTTGTTCCTCGTGGTCGCGCTCGGGGCCGCGTTGGCGAGGGTGCGCATCAAGGGGGTCGGCCTCGGACCCGCGGCAGCGCTGTTCGCCGGCCTCGCGGTGTCGGCGATCGAACCGGACCTGGCAGATCTCCCGGCGATCATCCCGTTGTTCGGACTGGCGTTGTTCATCTACACCGTCGGGCTGGCGTCGGGTCCGGCCTTCTTCGGTGGACTGCGCCAGGACGGCTTCAAGGTCAGCGTGGCCGTCATCGTGTTGCTCGGCGCCGTCGGGCTTGCCGTCGCCGGGGTGAGCGCGCTGTTCGACTTCGACGACGGGGCGCGAGCCGGGCTGTTCGCCGGCTCGCAGACCAACACGCCGGCGCTGTCGGCGGCGCTCGAGCAGCTGGCACCGCAGATCCGCGAGGGCGAGGTGACCGACCCGGTGGTGGGCTACTCGCTCGCGTACCCGCTGGGCGTGCTCTCGATGATCGCCGCCGCCGGGCTGTCACTTCGCCGGCTCCGACACCCGTCGCGGCGAGACGCGCGAACGCCGACGGTCGCACGGTCGCGCAACGTGACCAGCGCGACCCTGATCGTCACCCGCTCCGACCTGCCCGAGCTCGGCGAGCTGCGGGGCTGGGAGGGCGAACGGCTCACGTTCTCCCGCGTCGAGCACGACGGAGAGGTCGACCTCGCCACCAACGACGTGCGACTGGCGCCCGGCGACCTGTGCACGGTGATCGGTGACCCCGATGTCGTGGACAGGTTCGTCGACTGGGCGGGGCATCGCAGCGAGCGACACCTCGCGCTCGACCGCAAGAAGCTCGACTTCCGCCGCATCTCGGTCTCGCGACGAGAACTGGCCGGCGCTCGCCTCCGCGAGGTCGACCTCGAAGGCCGCTTCGGCGCGATGGCGACGAGAGTGCGGCGCGGCGACGCCGACCTGGTGGTCGATCGCGACTTCGTGCTCCGCCTCGGCGACCGGGTTCGCGTCGTCGGTCCTGCGGAGAAGATGGGCGCCATCGCCGAAGCGCTCGGCGACTCCGACCGTGGTCTGAGCGAGGTCGACCCCCTCGGCTTCGCGACCGGCCTGGCGATCGGACTCGTGCTGGCCCAGGTGGCGATCCCCTTGCCAGGTGGCGGCGAGGTCGAGCTCGGCGTCGGCGGCGGGCCCTTGATCGCCGCGCTGGTGCTCGGCACCGTGTCGCGGACCGGGCCGTTCACGTGGCAGATCCCACACGCGGCCAACCTCACGATCCGCCAACTCGGGGTCCTGCTCTTCCTCGGGGGCGTGGGAATCCGTTCCGGCGCAACATTCGCGGACGCCGTCGGTACCGGCGTCGGGCTGCAGCTGGCCGTCGCCGGGGTGCTCGTCACGGTCGCAACGGCGGCGATGACGACGATCATGGTTCGAGTACTCGGCCGAGACCCGGTCGACGGCGCCGGCATGATCGCCGGCATCCAGACGCAACCGGCCGTGCTCGCATTCGCAGCCGAGCGCGCCGAGGGCGACGAACGCATCGACGCCGGTTACGCCCTCGTGTTCCCCCTCGCGATGATCCTGAAGCTGATCATCGTCCAGCTCCTCATCTGACCCGGCCCAGCCCAACCCCAACCACGTTTGCGTTGCACTTCGGGTGACCCGGTTCGCCGAGAATGCAGCACAAACGTGGGTGACCGGGTCCGGGAAAACCGGAACGACCCGGGCGCTCGGCCCGGGTCGTTCGTGTACGTGGAGTGCGAGGGTCAGCCGATCGGTTCGGCGGCCTCGGGCTCGTAGGTGCCTTCGAGGCCGGCCAGGAATGCTGCCGGATCCTCTTCCTCACCATCGCTCGAGTAGAACGACATCGGCTCGTACTCCGGCGCTTCGATGCCGAATTCGCGATACTTCATCATGCCGGTACCGGCTGGGATGAGCTTGCCGATGATGATGTTCTCCTTGAGCCCGATCAGGTTGTCGCCGCGGCCGTCGATCGCGGCCTCGGTGAGCACCCGGGTGGTCTCCTGGAACGACGCCGCCGACAGCCACGACTCGGTGGCCAGCGATGCCTTGGTGATGCCCATCAGCTCGGGACGGCCCTCGGCGGGACGCTGCCCCTCTTCGACCATGCGACGGTTGGTGTCGCGGAAGCGCTTCGAGTCGACACGCTCGCCCGGCAGGAACGCCGTGCCACCGGGCTCCTGCACGCCGACCCGACGGGTCATCTGGCGCACGATCAGCTCGATGTGCTTGTCGTGGATCGACACGCCCTGGTCGCGGTACACCCGCTGCACTTCCTCGACGAGGTAGAGCTGCGTCTCGCGGATGCCCTTGATCTCCATGATCTCCTTCGGATCGAAGGGACCATCGGTGAGCGGATCGCCGGCGCGGACCTCTTGGCCGTCCTCGACGATCGGACGAGCGCCGAGCGGCAGCACGACCTCGTGCTCCTCGCCGGCATCGTCGACCACGACGACCGGGATGCCCTTGCCCTCGTCCTCACGCAGGCGCAGCACACCGCTGGCCTTGGCGAGACGAGCCGAACCCTTCGGGGTGCGAGCCTCGAAGAGTTCGACGACGCGGGGAAGACCGCCGGCGATGTCCTTGCCCGCCACACCACCGGTGTGGAAGGTTCGCATCGTCAGCTGCGTACCGGGCTCGCCGATCGACTGAGCGGCGATGACGCCGACGGCCTCGCCGAGCTCGATCATCTTGCCGGTCGCCAGCGAACGGCCGTAGCACATCGCGCACACGCCGAGTTCGGCGTCGCACGTCAGCACGGAACGAACGCGCAGCCGTTCGATGTTCGGGTCGTCGCGCAGCGCCTCCATCTCCTCGTCGCCGACGATGGTGTTGCGCGGGAGCAGCGAGATCTCCTCACCGTCCTTGACCATCGGGGCCGCGAGCGGCGTGTCGTTGAGCAGCGCGCGGCCGTACAGCTTGGTCTCGAGGTACGAGCGACGGTTCGCCGTGTCGGGGGACACGTTCTCGATCCAGACACCGAGCGTCGAGCCACAGTCCTCTTCGCGCACGATGAGCTCCTGGGCGACGTCGACGAGACGACGCGTCAGGTAGCCGGAGTCGGCGGTACGAAGCGCCGTGTCGACGAGGCCCTTACGGGCGCCCGGCGTGGCGATGAAGTACTCGAGTGTTTCGAGGCCTTCACGGAAGTTCGACTTGATCGGACGGGGGATCATGTCACCACGAGGGTTCGCCACCAGGCCGCGCATACCGGCGATCTGGCGCATCTGGGTCATGTTGCCGCGTGCACCCGAGCCGACCATCATGTCGATCGGGTTGAACTGCTGCTCCTTGAACTCCTTCTCCATCGCGGCCTGCACCTCGGCGGTGGCGTCGGTCCAGATGCGCACCTCCTGCTGACGGCGCTCGCCGTCGGTGATGATGCCGCGGCGGAACTGCTTCTCGACCTTGTCGGCCTGCTCCTCGTAGCCGTCGAGCAGCGCCCGCTTGACCTTCGGGGTGCGCACGTCGTCGATCGACACGGTGAGGCCCGACTGCGTGGCATAGCGGTAGCAGAGGTTCTTGATGCGGTCGAGCGACTCGGCGACGACGGCCTTGTCGTAGTTGTCGGAGAGACGTTCGACGATGACGCCCATCTCCTTCTTCTTGACGGTCTCGTTGAAGTGACCGAACTGCTCGGTGTAGTCCTCCGGCAGTGCCTCCTCGAAGAGGACGCGACCGACGGTCGATTCGAACGGCTCCTTGCCCGGGGGACGCATGTTGATCCGAGCGTGCAGGGCGAGCGTGCCCTCGTCGTACGCGCGCAGCGCCTCCCACAGGTGGCGGAACGTTCGGCCCTCACCGGCAGTGCCGTCCATCTGCTCGGTGAGGTAGTAGCCACCGATGATGAGGTCCTGAGAGGGGGTCACGATCGGACGACCCGACGCCGGCGACAGGATGTTGTTGGCGCTGAGCATCAGCACACGAGCCTCGGCCTGCGCTTCAGCCGACAGCGGCACGTGGATCGCCATCTGGTCACCGTCGAAGTCGGCGTTGAACGCCGTACAGACGAGCGGATGGATCTGCAGCGCCTTGCCCTCGACCAACACGGGCTCGAAGGCCTGGATGCCGAGGCGGTGCAGCGTCGGCGCACGGTTGAGGAGCACCGGGTGCTCCTTGATGACGTCTTCGAGCACGTCCCACACCTGTGGGCGGCGACGCTCGACCATGCGCTTGGCGGTCTTGATGTTCTGCGCCAACTCGAGGTCGACGAGACGCTTCATGACGAACGGCTTGAACAACTCGAGCGCCATGAGCTTCGGCAGACCGCACTGGTGCAGCTTCAGCGTCGGGCCGGCCACGATGACCGAACGGCCCGAGTAGTCGACGCGCTTGCCGAGCAGGTTCTGACGGAACCGGCCCTGCTTGCCCTTGAGCATGTCGGACAGCGACTTGAGCGGGCGGTTGCCCGGCCCGGTCACCGGCCGGCCACGGCGACCGTTGTCGAACAGTGCGTCGACGGCCTCCTGCAGCATGCGCTTCTCGTTGTTGATGATGATCTCCGGCGCACCCAGGTTGAGCAGACGCTCCAACCGGTTGTTGCGGTTGATCACGCGGCGGTAGAGGTCGTTGAGGTCCGAGGTGGCGAAGCGGCCACCGTCGAGCTGGACCATCGGGCGCAGCTCCGGCGGGATCACCGGGACGACGTCGAGGATCATCGCCTTCGGGTCGTTGGTGCGGCGGCCGTGCTCGTCGCGACGGTTGAACGACGCGACGATCTTGAGGCGCTTGATCGCCTTCTGCTTGCGCTGTGCGCTGAGCGGCTTCTGGCCCTCCTGCGGATCGATCGCGTTGCGGAGCTTGATCTCCTCCTCGTCGAAGTCGATCCGGTCGATGAGCGACTTGATCGCCTCGGCGCCGGTGCCGCCCTCGAAGTACTCGCCGTACTTGTCGCGCATCTCGCGCCACAGCATCTCGTCTTCGATGATCTTGCGGGCGTGGAGCGACTTGAACTCGTCCCAGGTGCGCGCGATGAGGTCGAGTTCGATCTCGTAGCGCTCGCGGATCCCTTCGACTTCCTTGTCGGCTTCCTTCTGGATCTTCTTCAGATCGGCAGCCTTCGCGTCTTCCTTCTCGGCCTCGGCGGCGGTCTCCTCGAGTTCCTTGAAGCGACGATCGATCGCGAGTTCCATCTCCTTCTGGATGGCGTCACGTTCTTCGAGGTATTCGGCCTCGAGGTTCGGCAGCGCCTCGTGGCGACCCTCCTCGTCGACCCAGCTGACGAGATGCGCCGCGAAGTAGATGACCTTCTCGAGCTGCTTGGCCTTGAGCTCTTCCTTCGGCTCGATGCCGGCGAGGAGGTAGGCGAGCCACGACCGGGTCCCGCGCAGGTACCAGATGTGGACGGCCGGAGCGGCCAGCTCGATGTGGCCCATGCGGTCGCGACGGACCTTCGAGCGAGTCACCTCGACGCCGCAGCGCTCGCAGATGATGCCCTTGAAGCGGACACGCTTGTACTTGCCGCAGTAGCACTCCCAATCGCGCGTCGGCCCGAAGATCTTCTCGCAGAACAGGCCGTCCTTCTCGGGACGCAGCGTGCGGTAGTTGATCGTCTCGGGCTTCTTCACCTCACCGTGTGACCAGTTGCGGATCTGGTCCGCCGTGGCCAAGCGGATCTTCAGTTGGTCGAACATGTTGACGTCGAGCAT
>DATKXG010000157.1:0-6340 GCA_035529175.1 Ilumatobacteraceae bacterium | reverse complement strand
TCACGAGGATGTTGCCGTCTTCGTCGTACATCTGCCAGTTGTCGTCGCCGTAGAGCGTCGGGAGGTCGACGAAGAACTGGCCGTCGAGGTCGTACACGCCATTGCCGTCGAACCAGATGCCGCCGGCGTCGGCGCTGTCGGCGATCGTCTCAGGGCAGAACGGCCCCACGTCGTGGCTGACCGGATAGCCGGCGACGGTGATGCGGTAGCACGTCGTCTCGACGCCACCGCTCAGGGTGCAGTCTTCGATGGTCGCGTCCTCGGCGAGCGCGCCGTCGAAGAACAACCCGACGTCGACTGCGGTCGTCGACGCTGCCGCGTCGGACCCGCCCGATGCAACGGTGTCGCTGGTTGTCGTGCTGGTGTCGTCGGTCGTTGCGTTCGTCGTCGCGTCAGCACTCGACGTGTCGGTCGCGGCGGTGCTGTCGTCAGCGGACGAGCCGCACGCCGACAGGAGCAGGGCGAGCACGGCGGAGCTGGCGATGACGGTGTGTCGGATTCGTCTCGAAGGACTGGTGGTCGATCTCATGGTGACGAAACGTAGGAACGCTTCCTGTGAGACCGCTGTGAGGGCTGAGAACGGCACGATTCGCGTCGTGACGCGGAGCTTTGCCGAATCCTTCGACGGTTCTCGGTGTGTCGTTACCCGGCGGTCGAACACTGCGATGTATGCCACGCAGAATCGACTCCCACAGGACCATTGCGCTCCTGCTCCCGTTGCAGCTCTTCCTCGCCGCCGGGTGGCTGCGAGCAGGTGTCGAGAAGGTGATCGACCCCGGATGGTGGACCGGCCATGGTCTGCTCGGATTTCTCGACGAGCAGCGTCCGGAGATGTTGCCGTACTTCGGGCCGTTTGCCGACGGTGTCATCGAACCGTGGGCGGGTGGCGTCGCCTGGCTCGTGCTCGTGGTGCAGCTCGTCGTGGGTGGCTGCCTGCTCACCAACATGCACGTGCGGCCTGCGTTGTGGGCGGGCGTAATCCTCAACGTGTCGTTCGTGATGGCGGGCAGGGTCAATCCGTCGGCGTTCTACCTCGTGATGGAAGCAGCGCTGCTGCTGGCGCTGAGTCGTCCGGTCTCGGTGCGCATCGCGCACCGGCGCGCGGTGCTGTGGGTGCTCGTCGGGGCGTTGTCGCTTCCGTTCGTCCGGACACTGCACCCTGCGGAGGCGATCGACGACCCCGCGCTGATGCTGGCGTTCGTGCCGATGCTGATGGCCGTGGCGACTGTCGCGATGGCCACGGAGTCGATGTCGCTCGGTGCACTCGTCGAGGTCTACCTGCCCAGATTTGGCCGGGCGGTCGTATCAGCAAGGCAATCGGTGCCGTCAGGCGACCGTGAATCCGACGTTGGCGCCGCCGCCCGGGTTCTCGTCGGCCGACGCGACGCCTCCGTGGAGCTCGGCAATCTGGGCGACGATGGCGAGGCCGAGGCCAGAACCGGGCTGTGACCGTGCTTCGGTCGATCGGTGGAACCGGTCGAACACGCGGGCTCGTTCTGCGGCCGGGATGCCAGGGCCGTGGTCGCGGACACTCACCCGTCGGTCGTGCAGCGACACCTCGATCGGCTGATCGGGTGGACTGAACTTGTGGGCGTTGCCGAGCAAGTTGCCGACCGCCCGCTCGAGCAGTGCCGGGTTGCCGAGGATCGGGGTGGGCTCGACGTCGATCGTGACCTCGCGGCCGGTTCGGCGCGTGAAACGGTCCGCTGCGTCACGCACGACGTCGGCGAGATCGACCTCGACGTCGAGACTGCGCTGTTGACCGGTGTCGCTCGACAGTTGGATCAGTTCGTCGAAGAGTTGACCGAGTTCGTGCACCTCCGCGGTCAATGCGGCGAGCACGGCGTCGAGTTCGTCGTCGGGCAGATTCCGAGCGCGGTCGAGAAGTTCGATGTTGGTTCGCAGGCTGGTCAACGGTGTCCTCAGTTCGTGCGCGGCGTCCTGCACCAGCCGATGTTGCTGGTCGCGGCTCAGTGCCAGGGCCCCGAGCATCCGGTCGAAACTGGCGGCGAGGCGTCCCACCTCGTCGCTGCGGTCGAGACGCAGCGGTGTGAGATCCCGGTCGGTGGCGACGCGCTCGGTGGCGGCGGTCAGGTCCTCCAACGGCTGGGTGGTCCTGCGCATCAACAGCCAGCCGCTGCCGGCGGCGACGACAGCGAGGATCGCACCGAAGGCGACGAGCTGGAGCCGCAGCCCGGCGAGCACGTCGTCGGTGGCGCTCGTGTCGCGGGCGACCTGGATCGCGCCGCCACCGCGATCGGGTTCGGTGATCATCCGGTATGGCTCATCGTCGAGTTCGATATTGCGGATCATGCCGTTGTTGCCGTTGGCGCCGGTCGCGATCTCGACGTCGATCGACTCGACTGGCAGCTCATCGCCGCTCGACGCCGTGACGCCGCCGTCGCGGTTCAGTGTCTGCGAGAGCGCATCCGGGTCGGCGTCGAGGCGTCCCCCGTCGGATGGCTGGTCGCCCTTCGAGTTGCCGTCGTTCTGTGGCGGTTGGCGGCGCCCGTCGAGCAGTTCGGCTGCGCGTGTCTCGAGGAAGTCGTCGGTCGACTCGACGAGTTGGCGCTCGGTCGAGCTGTAGGCGACATAGGACGCAATGGCGATGCCGGCAACGACCAATGCCGCCACGATCAGCACCACCCGAGTACGCAACGTCACGCAGTGACATCCTCGGCACGCAGCACATAGCCGACCCCGTGGACCGTCTGGATCAGCCGAGGTTCGCCGTTCGCTTCCAGCTTGCGGCGCACGTAACGGGTGTGAACGTCGAGCGACTTCGATGAGGTCTCGAAGTCGTACCCCCAGATCTCCGCATACATCGTTGCCCGGTCGAGCACCTTGCCGGCGTGGAGCATGAGCAGCTCCAGGATCTGGAACTCGGTCCGGGTCAGTTCGATCAGGCGGTCACCGCGACGGACCTGGCGACTCTCGGCGTCGAGGACGAGGTCGGCGACCACGAGCGGGCCGTCGGGGTTTGGCAGCGAACGCCGCAGGAGCGCGCGGAGGCGGGCGAGCAGTTCGTCGAGGGCGAAGGGCTTGGCGAGATAGTCGTCGGCGCCGGCGTCGAGCCCGGCGACTCGATCCTCGACCTCGACCCGGGCGGTCAGCATGAGCACTGGGGTGCGATCGCCGCGCGCCCGCAGGCGTCGACATGCGCTGAGCCCGTCGACGAGCGGCATCATCACGTCGAGGATCACGGCGTCGGGGTGGTGTTCGTCGATCGCGGCGAGGGCGGCTGCGCCGTCGTTGGCGGTGAGCACGCCGTAACCCTCGAACCGCAGCACGCGCTCCAGGGCCTCTCGGACCTGGTGGTCGTCCTCGGCGATCAGTATTGTCGCGCTCGTCACGCTGCCCATCCTTGCCGAAGCGTGCAGCGAGGCCAGTGCCATCGCTCAGGCGCCTTGCCGGCCGTCGCCGTCCCGACCGTGCCGTCGTCCGCCGCGGTCACGGAGGCGGTCGGGCCGGTCGGTGCGTTGTTCGGAGCCGACGACATCCGGGTCGTCGGCCGGTGTCGGGGCTGCAGCCGTTGTCGCTTCGTCGTCGGTCGTCGTCGTGGCCCCAGCGTCGGCGGTGGCGCCGGTGCCGGTGTTCGTGGCGACGGGCATCGCGTCGAGGAGGAACACGTTGGTGGCGAGTTCGTCGGCCTCGGCGTCGGTGTTCGCGGCGATCACGTCGGCCAGGGTCATCCGGTAGTCGATGCCGTACTGGTCGGCGATTTCGTCCAGTGCTGGGTCGTTGGCATAGAAGAACCGGTCGCCGTCGCGGAGTGCTTCGAACTGGCGGGTCCACATCGCGAGCTGGAGTTCGCCGAACTCGCTGCCTTCGACGTGTGGTTCCGACACCATCCCGGTGAAGGCGTCGACGTTGTCGACGTCGCCGAACACGCCGCGCAGGCGAGCGGCGATCGTGGTACGCCGTTCGGCGGTCACCGCCATGGTGTCGGCCTCGACCGTGCCGGGCTCGAGGTCGTTGCCGGCGGCATCGGTCAACGCCATCACATCGAGGATCGCAGGATCGTCGATGGTCAAGCCGTCGGGGAACTCGTCGGTCGACTCACCCGTCAACTCAGAGAACGAGGAGACCCGTGGCAGACCGTACGCCTCGCGGAGATCGTTGTAGGTGGGCATCCCGTGGTCGTAGCTGCGCATCACGTCGAGCGCTCCGAGGTCGTTGACGCCGCTGAAGCAGCCGGCGATCTCGGTGCCGTCGAGGCACTCGAGCGGGTTCTCGACGTCGGGGCCCGGCACCTGGAACAGCACGCTGCGGAGCTGGTTGTCGATCTGTTCGTCGTTCGCGTACTGCGCCTCCGACGCCAAGCCGACGAGGAGGTTGCCGAGACCGACGTCGGCCAGCAGACCGGGGTTGCCGAACGCAACGCCCAGAGGGATCGCGACGTCGACGGTGTCGCCGTCGACGGTGACCTCGACGCCGCCGGCTTCGAGCTGGTCGATGTCGTCGTCGGTGGTGTCGGCACGGTCGATCGTTGCTTCGAACTCTCCGTGGATCTGCGAGTGCGCCCGGTAGCCGACCGTTGCGAACTCGTTGGTGATGCTGGGGTCGACGGTCGGGTCGTAGCCGTCGTAGGCCGTCAGGTCGACGCCGAGGCTCGGGAGGAACTCGGTGTAGGTGATGTACTGCTGGAGCGCACCGATCACGCGCCGAGCGATCTGGAACTTCATCTCTTCGTCGAGGTCGTCGGGCAGCGCTTCGACGATCCGGTTGTGTTCACGCACGAAGAGCGTCTGCACCGCGGTGAGCCCGATGTTCTCGTTGGCACGCACGTCGCCGGCCGCCACCGCTTGGGTCGGGTCGGCGAAGAGGCGACCCATCAGATCGACCTCCGGCGTCTCGGTGTCCGGGCGAGCGGCACCGGTGGGCAGGTAACCGCCCTCGGTCAACAACGTGGCGTCGTTGTTGGTCGGATCGCCATCCACGAGTCCGTCACGTAGCCAATCAAGTCGCTCCTCGTCGCCGCCGTACACGGCCCAGGCATCGATGAACGAGCTGATCGTGTTGACCTGCTCTCGTGGCGTGTCCGTCCCCGTCCCGTCGGCAACCGCGGTGCGGGTCATCGAGATGGCGCCGAGGTCGTTGGTGAACTCTTCGAGCGGATCGGCCGGGTCGAACTCGATGTTCATGTCCTCGTCGCCGGACTCGCGCAGGCCGATCGTGTGGTCGATGAACTGGCCCCACACGAATCCCCAGTGAGTGACGCCGCTCTCGGTGAAGATGTTCTGGTTGGTGTCGTTGAAGATGCGGTTGCTGAGGTAGCGGGCATCCGGCGAGTCGACGGGCTCGCCGATGCCGTCGGAGTAGTTGGCGTCGGTTTCGCGAGGGTAGACACGACCGGCTTGGCCGAGCGCCGGGTCGTCGGGGTTGTTGCCCGAACCGTCGAGGGTTCGCCCTGCGGCGATCAGCGTGTCGAGATCGACAGCACTGACGGCGACGGGATCGGCAACGACCGCAGCGTCGTCGACGCTGGCCATGGTGCAACTCGCCAGGAGCATCGGAATGCCGAGGGCGGCGACCGCGGTGCGTGGCGTCGCTGGCCGGCGTCGGATGGGGTAGGTCCCGGCAGCCAGATCGAGTGGTGGCGCCGTGTCGGGGGGTCGGGTCGTGGACATGGAGGGTCTCCTCGGTCGATTGGGCGGTGGTGCGTGGGGCAACGGACGGAGGTCCGGGGCGGCAGGGAAGGGACCGCCCCGGACCCCAGGTGGATCACTCGCCGGGCGTGCGGTTGACGCGTTCGACGGTGCGGGTCTCGAGATCGACGAGCTTCTCGTCGGCCTCGGCCTGGGTGATCTCGCCGGCGGCGACCTTCTCGGCGATGTGCTCTGCCTTGTCGGTGACGATTGCCTCGACGACGTCGTCGACCGCAACACCCACCTCCGTAGCGATGTCGGCAAGGTTGTTGCCCGCCTCTCGCTCGGCGCGGAGTTCGTCGGCAGTCAGGCCAAGCACGTCGGCCACCGCCTCGTTGTCGCAGCCGCCACGTCCGCCCCGACGCTCGCCATCCTGCTCTGGCGTGTCGGCCGGCGCGTCCGCAGGCGTCTCGGTGTCGGTCTCGACCTGAGCGACGAGACCTTGGGGCTCGACGGCGGCGGGATCGAGGCTGCCGACGGTCGTCTCGACCGGGGCGGGGTCCTCGGTGTCGTAGGCGTTGGCAACGAGGTTGCCGGCGCTGATGATTCCGGCTCCGGCAACCATTCCGGCGAGGATGGTCTTGGTGATTCGCTTGTTCATGTCGGTGGTTCCTTTTCTGAGGGTGAGTTCCGCCGGGTGAGCGGCGGGCTGTCGTTGGTGACGGAAACCACGATGACGGGCAGGGGTAAGC
>DATKXG010000156.1:0-3127 GCA_035529175.1 Ilumatobacteraceae bacterium | reverse complement strand
CGCACCTGCCATCCCGCTCGCCCAGGCGATCGGTCGATGGGGCAACTACTTCAACCAGGAGCTCTACGGGCGTCCCACCGACCTGCCGTGGGCGCTCGAGATCGACGCGCAGCACCTCGACACCACCGTCTACGCCGTCGGCACCACGTTCCATCCGACGTTCCTGTACGAGTCGCTGTGGAGCCTCGGGCTCTGCCTGCTGCTGCTCTGGATCGACAAGCGGTTCCGGCCCGCTCCCGGCCAGCTGTTCGTGATGTACGTCATCGGCTACGGGATCGGGCGCTACTGGGTCGAGGGCCTGCGTGTCGACCGCGCCGACGAGATGCTGGGCCTGCGCTGGAACCAGTGGGTGTCGATCATGGCGATCGTCGGCGGCGCCGTGGTGCTCGGGTGGATGCGACGACACCCGATCGCGGAGCCCGTGATCCCGGCGCCCGCCGATGAGGCCGAGCCGATCGACGACGCCGAGCCGATCGACGACACCGAGCCGATCGACGACGCCGAGCATTCAGGCGGGGAGCCGACTGCCTGACTTCGTGTCGAACAGATGGAGCCCGGCGGGGCGCGGGACCAGGCTCACCTTGTCGCCGCCCCGGAGCGGGCTGAGCCCGTCGGTGCGGGCGACGATCTCCTTGTCGGTGCCGTCGGCGACGCAGTAGAGAAAGGCCTCCGAGCCGAGTTCCTCGACGAACTCGACGGTCGCGTTCAGGCCGCCGTCGGTGCGGATGTCGAAGTCGTTCGGCCGGACCCCCACGGTGATCGAGGCCGACGACAGCGCTTCGAGTTGCTCCGGTGTCAGCGGAACCCGGAGCGTGCCGTACGCGGCGCTGGCTCCGTCGGTGGTCGCCGGCAACAGGTTCATCGCCGGCGATCCGATGAACCCAGCCACGAACTCGTTCACCGGGTGCGTGAACAGCTCTCGCGGTGATGCGCACTGTTGCAGTAGGCCGTCGTTCAGCACCGCGACGCGATCGCCCATCGTCATCGCCTCGGTCTGGTCGTGGGTGACGTACACCGTCGTGACTCCCAGTTCGCGCTGGAGCGCTGCGATCTGCGTGCGCGTCTGGACGCGCAGCTTCGCGTCGAGGTTCGACAGCGGTTCGTCCATCAGGAACACCTGCGGCTCGCGCACGATCGCACGGCCCATCGCAACGCGTTGACGCTGGCCACCGGAGAGGTTGGCCGGCTTGCGGTCGAGGAGTTCGTAGAGGTCGAGGATTCGAGCCGCATCCTCGACGCGCCGGCGCCGGTCCTGCTTCTTCATCTTCTTCACCTTGAGGTGGAACCCGATGTTCTCGGCCACGGTCATGTGCGGGTACAGCGCGTACGACTGGAAGACCATCGCGATGTCGCGATCCTTCGGAGGCACATCGGTGACGTCTCGGTCACCGATCAGGATGTTGCCGTCGTCGACCGGCTCGAGTCCGGCCAGCATCCGCAGCGTCGTGGACTTTCCACAGCCGGAGGGGCCGACGAGCACGAGGAACTCGCCGTCGCCGATCTCGAGGTCGAGGGCATCCACGGCCGGCGCATCGGTGCCCGGATAGGTCCGGCTCGCGTGCTGGAACGTGACGGTGGCCAAGCAGTGCTCCTGGTGTCGTGGGACGTGCGGACGCCCCGTGGCGATTCCATCATGGCCGCTGCGAACGACCCGCGCGCACTCTCGCGCCCCGTCCCACGGGCTTGCGATGAGCGAAGTGGCGCCATTCGGGCGGTTCGCTCATCGCTGAGTGGTGTTGGCGGGTTGCGATGAGCGAAGTGGCGTTATTCGGGCGGTTGGCTCACCGGTGGGGTTCGCCGCCGGGTCGAGGCGGTGCTGCTGGGGCTCGCCATGTGAAACTGCCACGGTGTCCGATCTCGTCCACCTCCACGGCGCCACGTTCGACCTCGTCGTCGACATCGCGACGGCGACACCGACCATCGTGCACTGGGGCCTGCCCCTCGGCGACGCTGCGGATCTCGCTGCGCTCGACGTCGTGCTCGGTCGCCCTGCGGTGGCCGGGGCGCTGGGATCGGTCGCCCCGATCAGCGTCGTGCCGCTCCACGCCGACGGCTTCGTCGGACGTCCCGGCCTGGCTGGTCGACGTGGCGGCGGCCGCGACTGGGCCCCGCGATTCGTGCCGACCGCGCACCAGCACGTCGGCGACGCCCTCACCGTCGAGTCGCACGATGACGTCGCCGGTCTGACCCTGACGACGGAGATCTCCGCCACCGACGTCGTGAACGTCCGGGTGACGATCACCAACGCCGGCGATCGCCGGTACTCGCTCGACGCGTTGACGATCAGCCTGCCGCTGCCCGACTCCGCCGACGAGCTGCTCCGGTTCGAGGGCCGGTGGGCTCGGGAGTTCCAACCGGCGCGCACCACATGGACCCATGGCGCGCTCGTGTCCGAGCACCTCCGGGGCCGGACGTCGCACGAACACGTCCCGCTGTTGTTCGCCGGGTCGTCGGGATTCGGTGAGTGGACGGGTGAGGTGCACGGCGTCCACCTGGCGTGGAGCGGCAACCACACGATGCTGGCCGAACGGTTGGCCGACGGCCGTAGGTACGTGCAAGCCGGCGAGCTGCTCCATCCCGGCGAGGTCGTGCTGGAGCCGGGCGAGTCGTACACGACGCCCGCAGTGGTCGGGGTGTACGCGTCGAACGGGCTGACGCCGGCCACATGGGGCTTCCATCGGGCGGTGCGGAGCAGCCCGGCGCATCCGGACTCGCCGCGGCCGGTGTTGCTCAACACGTGGGAGGCGGTGTACTTCCGCCACGATCTCGACACGCTGCGCGAGCTGGCCGATGTCGCCGCCGACGTCGGCATCGAGCGGTTCGTGCTCGACGACGGGTGGTTCGGCTCACGTCGCGACGACACCTCGGGCCTCGGCGACTGGTGGGTGTCGCGCGACGTCTACCCCGACGGGTTGACGCCGCTGATCGACCACGTCACCGCCCTCGGGATGGAATTCGGGATCTGGGTCGAACCCGAGATGGTCAATCCGGACAGTGACCTACTGCGCGACCACCCCGACTGGGCCCTCACCACGGAGGGCTACGAGCCGGTGGTGGGCCGCAACCAGCTCGTGCTCGACCTCGGCCGACCGGAGGCCTTCGCGCACGTGCTCGGCCTGCTCGACGC
>DATKXG010000155.1:0-6179 GCA_035529175.1 Ilumatobacteraceae bacterium | reverse complement strand
CCTTTCGGGGGACATCCCTTCGGGGACGTAGCTCAGTTGGCTAGAGCACCTGCTTTGCAAGCAGGGGGTCGTGGGTTCGATTCCCATCGTCTCCACCCAGTGTGCACAGGCGTGATGCGCTCCGGTGATGCATCGAAGTATCAGCGATGTATCACCAAACCGGACGCCGATCGTGTGCAGTCCCTGTGCAGTCCC
The DNA here is from genome assembly GCA_035529175.1 of Ilumatobacteraceae bacterium. Lineage (GTDB taxonomy): Bacteria > Actinomycetota > Acidimicrobiia > Acidimicrobiales > Ilumatobacteraceae > Sva-07. Next base: position 5,984 of record DATKXG010000155.1, on the reverse strand, counting down.
GGTTCATGATCGACACCATGCCGCGCCGGATGACGAAACCCCCTGTGAGCGCGAGGTCGACGGACGGTCTGCCAGCGACGAATGTGGTCGCGTGGGGATCACGGGGAACAACGAGCGACAGCGAGTCCTGGTGCCGCAAGCACTCGGACCCGACGAATTCCTCCGCGTCACCTGGCACGCATCGCGTGAACTGATCGTGTTCTCCCACTGGGACGGCGACCACTGCGTCGCCGCCACACCTGTCCGCATCACCGACATCGAGGACCTCGCCTCGAGGCGCACCTCTGCGATGGCTTGAGCTCAGTGTCCGATGTCGTGGTGGCCGGGGGCAACGAGGCCGCTCTCGTAGGCGAAGACGACGGCCTGGGAGCGGTCTCGCAGCCCGAGTTTGGTCAGGATGCTGGAGACATGGCTCTTGACCGTGGCGGCTCCGATGTAGAGCGCGTCGGAGATCTCGGCGTTGCTGGCACCTGTTGCGAGTTGGGTGAGGACCTCGCGTTCGCGGTCGGTGAGCGTGTCGAGTCGTCGGCTGGTGGCGGTGTCGGCAGCGAGAGTCTGGGCGAAGCTTGCGATGAGGCGACGAGTGATGGTGGGGTCGAGCAGCGCGCCTCCGCCGGCGACGGTGCGTACGGCAGGGGCGAGTTCTTCTGGTGGGATGTCCTTGAGGACGAAGCCGCTGGCGCCGGCCTGGAGGGCCCGGTAGACGTACTCGTCGGGGTCGAAGGTCGTGAGGATGATGACCTTGAGGGGCCAGTCGGATTGTTCGAGGATTGCTGCGGTGGCTGCCAGGCCGTCCATTTCCGGCATGCGGATGTCCATCAGGACGACGTCGGGTCGGTGTTGGCGGACGACCTCGATGGCTTCGGAGCCGTTTCCCGCTTCAGCGACGACCTCGATGTCGGGCTGGTACCCGAGGACCATCGCGAAGCCGCGACGCACAAGGGCCTGGTCATCGACGACGGCGACGCGGATGGTCATGTCCTGTCCATTTCGAGGGGGATGTGGGCCCTGACACGGAAACGGTTGGGTGGTTGGGGTTCGGCGGTCAAGGTGCCGCCGAGCAGCGCGGCGCGTTCGCGCATGCCGGCGATGCCGTATCCGGACTCAGGCAGTCCGGGCGCAGCCCCGCGACGACCAGACGGGGCGACAGTGTTGACGATGTCGATCACGAGTCCGTCGTCGTCGAGGCCGACGGTGAGGTGGACGGTGGGATGGGGGCCGGCGTGCTTGATGACGTTGGTGAGCGATTCCTGGGCGATGCGGTAGGCGGACAGGTCGACGGGGGCGGAGAGGCCAGTGGGGGTAGGCGCCATCGTGAGGGAGACGTCGGCACCGGTGCGGGTGAGTTCATCGGCCAGATCGGGGATGCCGGAGAGCCCCGGTTGAGGGCCGAGGTCGTCGCTGTCCGAGGTGTCGGGGCGCAAGACGCCGAGAAGATGGCGGAGCTCGCCGAGCGCTTGGCGACCGGCGCGTTCGACATCACCCATCGCGTCGACAGCAGCGTCGAGGTCGTCGCGGGCGATGGTCTTGGCTGCGCCGGCCTGGACGGTCATCATCGAAACCTGGTGGGCGACGACGTCGTGCAACTCGCGGGCGATGCGCGACCGCTCGTCAACGACGGCTTGGCGCGCCCGAGCGAGTTGGTCGGCCTGCAACCGCTCGGCGCGCTCTTGGAGCAGGGCCACGTAATCGCCGCGGTTGCGGACCCGGCGACCCAGGTACCACGGGAGCGCACCCAGGAGGATCGCAGGGGCGATGTCGATGCGTTGGTTGGTGTCGACGATGGTGTCGAGCAGGCTCACGGTCACCACCGCGGCGACGGTGACCAAGCTGGAGCGGTGATCCGCGGTGTACCGGCCGACCGAATAGACCGCGACGACGAGGGCGAGGTCCTGGCCGTCGCCGTAGCCGGCGATCGCCCACCCGACCATGATCGCCATCACAACAGCCGCGACGGCCACCGGATGCCGACGCCTCCACAGCAGAGCGACGGCGGCGCCGGCCAGCATGGCGATCGCGCCGGCCGGTCGGTCACCGATCGAGTCGACCGTGAAGCTCTCGCCGTCGCCGAGTGCGCTGGCGGCCACGGCCACCAACGACGATGCGAAGACGACGACGGCGAGCGCGAAGTCGGTCGTGCGGGGCCAGCGGCTGAACGGCCCGCGAGTGATGTGTGGTTCGCCAGGGTCGAACCACCCGAGCAGCGCGCGTCGAGGGTGAGTGGCCGGTGAGATGACCTCGCGCTGTTGGCTAACGGCGTGCATGGCTACAGATCACAGTAGACCTGGGCTGGGATGCCGGGGACCCTCTCGGGTGGGGATCGGGTCTCCATCGCACGGGGGAGAGACCGGCTGCCATCGAATCGATCCAGCTGCTGTGAACGGACCGGATTCAGTCGACGTCTCGGCGTTCCACGGCGATCAGGCCAGCCGCAGCGGGAACGACCGCCCACACCGCCATCGCGGCGACGGCTGCGGCGGGAACGACGTCGTTGCCGACACCGGACAGGACGTTGGCGAGGACGCTGGGCATCCAGGATGCGGTGCCGCTGGCGAGCTGGACGACGAGAGGCGGCGCAATCAGCAGGACGAGTACGACACCGGTGACCGCTCCGCCGACATTGCGCACGAGCGTTCCGATCCCGGCCCCAAGGATCGCCCCTGCCACTCCAGCCAACATTGATGCAGCCAGCACACGGGTGAGGTTGCCGGTCGAGACGAGAAAGCCGTAGTCGGTGGCCGGGAGGGCCACGGCGACGGCAGCGGCGGTGAGTCCGGCGCCGACGAGTCCGAGGACGCCACCGCCCAGACCGATCGCACTGAACTGGGAGAGTACTGCTCGATGTCGGCGAGGTTCGGCGAGGAAGGTGGGAACGACGGTGTGGTGCCCGTACTCGCGTGCGGCGGCGATGGCACCGAACAGCCCGGCGATGGCGAACGCGTTCGCAGCGAATGCAATGAGCGACTGTTGGTCGGCTTCGGTGGCGATGAAGGCCTTGCTGCCGTCGAAGTCGGTCCCGGCGACCACGGCGAATGCGTTGATCCCGGCCAACGCGGCGAGTACGGCGAGGAATGCCCAGGGCATCTTGGTCGAGGTGAGCTTGCGGAGCTCGGATTGGATGAGCCGGATGGTGTTCATGACGGTGTGACCTCCTGGTCGACGGACTGGGTGGCGGTCCAGCTGAGGAAGAGCTCCTCGAGTGATCCCGCACGGGGTGACAGTTCATGGAGCGCGACGCCGGCTGCGAAGGCTCGGTCGCCGATTTCGTCGGTCGGCATGTTGCGGACGATGAGGCTGTCCGGTCCGTGAGCCTCGGTGGAGGCGCCGGCCTGATCGAGCACGGCGGCGAGTCGACCTGGGTCGACGGTTCGCACGAGCGATGCAGCCTGTTGGAGTTCGTCCAGCGAACCCTGTGCGACGAGCCGGCCCTTGTTGATGACGATGACGTCGTCGGCGAGGTGCCCGACTTCGTCGAGGAGGTGGCTCGACACGAACACCGTGCCACCGCCGGCCGCTTGGGCTCGGAGGCGGTCGCGAAGTGTCCGGATGCCTTCGGGGTCGAGACCGTTGCCGGGTTCGTCGAGGATCAGGACCGGTGGTTCGCCGAGGAGTGCAGCGGCGAGGCCGAGGCGTTGCCGCATCCCGAGCGAGTAGCCACCTGCGTTGCGGCGAGCGGCATCGGTCAAGCCGACTTCTTCGAGGACTTCGTCGACTCGGCGACTTGGGATGCCGGTCGCGTCGGCCAGGATTCGGAGATGGTTGCGGCCGCTTCGGCCGGGATGGAAGGCGTCGGACTCGATCATGGCACCGACGGTTCGAGCCGGATCCGTGAGGTCTCGATAGCGCTGACCGCCGATCGTCACCCGCCCGCTGCGAGCGCTGGCGAGATCGAGCATCATCTTCATCGTGGTGGACTTACCAGAGCCGTTGGGGCCGAGGAATCCGGTGACCCTGCCCGGCTCGACGGTGAAGCTGAGGTCGTCGACGACGGTGTGATCGCCGTACCGCTTCGTGAGATGTTCGACGGTGATCGGGTGTTCCATGATCGGTGTCATGAGAGTGGCTCCTTGTAGTGCGGCGCGACGGCCGCGGTGAGGTTGTCGGTGAACGCCCGGAGGCCTGGTCTGGTGGCACTCCAGACGGCGGTGGCCAGCACGAGGAAGCCCGAGCACAGGAAGAGGGCATCGAGGTCCCACCGGGCGACCGTGCCGGCACCGGCTTGCGAGATCGAAACCAGCCCGAGACTGCAGAACGTCACCAGGCTCATGGTGCGCCCGAGCATGTCGCGAGGGGTCCGGCCCTGGATCCAGGTGAAGAGGCTGATGGCCAGGTAGCCGTTGCCGACTCCGAGGCCGGCAAGCAGCGCCGTGTCGAACCAGAGGTTGGTGGCCACGCCGAGCGATGCGATCGTCGCTCCGAAGGCGGCCAACACGCTGAGGACGATCACACGCATCGTCGCGCTCGACGGCTGCGGCGCGGTGCCCGCGACGAGATAGCCAGCGAGGTTCCCGATGGCGAATGCGCCCATCAGCACGCCGAAGGCCGCCGCTCCCTGAGGAAGGCGCTGGTGCGCAACGAGTGGGATCCCCACCATGATCGGTCCGACCACGAACAGGTTGACCGCGAACAGCACCGAGAACACGAAGCGCAGCGCGTCGTCGTCCCAGACGTTGCGCACACCGTCGCGAATCGAGGACCACAGCGAGAACGCTGACTCATCCGCACCGAGGCGGGGACGGGTGCGGATGAGCGAGAACGCCGTGGCCGAGACGGCGAACGTCGCTGCATCGACGGCATAGGCCAGTCCGACACCGAACAGCGATGTCGAGAAGCTGGCGATCAACGCTCCGGCCAGCGTCGGTCCGACGAACGCGGAAATCTGGGTCGCCCCCATGATCACGGCGTTCCCGGCCTGCAGGTCGTCGCGCCGCACCAAGGTCGGCACGATGCTGTTCTCGGCGGGGACGGCGAAGCCTGCGATCAGCCCGAACGCGAGCGCGAACCCGAACAGCATCCACATCTGAACCGCACCGGTGAGGACGGCCACGGCCATCGCTGCGGTGAGTAGGCCGCGGGCGACGTCGGCGACGATCATCACGCGCCGCGCTGCGAACCGGTCGGTGACGGCACCACCGACAAGCATGAACGCTGCGCGAGGAAGGCCCTCGAGGGCCAGCACGATGCCCAGGGCCAGCGGGTCGTCGGTCAACTGGAGAGCGAGCCATGGTGTGGCGATCAGGGCGAACTGGTCACCCAGTAGCGACGTCGCGGTGCCTGTCAACAGCAGGCGGAAGTCGCGAAGTGTCATCACCCGTCGCATCGACCCGGGTGAACTGCCGGACGGCGACGCTGCGGTTGAATTCGGGATCTCGGTGGTCGTCATCTGCTTGTCCTCGTCGTCGGTACTCCACAAGTACCAAGCGACGGGTGGGCCAGGCATCGGGCTGGAAGCGGATTGTCCCCTCCATCTCGAGGTGGATCTCGAGTCGCTGACGACCCACTCCCAGGACGAGGGAAATCGGTCGGGGTGACGCCGAGACAGCTCGGCTCGCGACCGCCTACGGGCGGCGCCGACCCCACCGAGTTCATCACGACCCGTCACCACGGGCCGGGTCGTCCGCCCTCGCACCACGCTTCCGGCTCAGGTTCCCAGCGCCGCTGCGGCCATCGAGTGCGACGAACGCAGAACGTCGCAGTGATCTGTGACGAGCGGTCAACGCATCGACAAGTGGCTGTGCGATCTGTGCCGGAGTAGGAAGCCGGAATCCAAGATGCCGGTGGGATCATCGGGCGCATCGGTGCGCAGTGGGCGCCTGGCTCGACGCGAATCACGCCACCGCTCCGGGCGTCTGGCTGTGCTCATGGAGGGCGGTCACTGGCAGACCGACGTGTCGCTATCCCGACGTCGTCGAGGAGGCGATCTGCTTCGGGTGGATCGACTCGACGGCGGGCCGCCTCGACGACGACAGAGGATTGCAGCTGCT
>DATKXG010000154.1:0-19971 GCA_035529175.1 Ilumatobacteraceae bacterium | reverse complement strand
GCAAGGAAGATCAGGTCGGGGTCGGCCGAGACGACGAACTCGGCGCTCAGCTCCGGGTACCCGCCCGAATCACCTTCGGCGCTGTCCGCGATGTTGCGCAGTCCCAACAGGCCATACAGCTCGCCGAACAGCGTCGTCGAGTCGAGCGAGTACAGCGTGTCGCTGATCTCGTGGAAGATGGTCAGCGGCTCGGCGGGCGCCGACGTCGTTGCGACGATCTCGTCGATCTCGGACTGCATCGACTCGACGAGGGCGACCGCCTCGGCCTCGTGACCCGTCGCCGCACCGAGTTCCTCGATCTGCCGGAACATGTCGTCGATCGTGGATGCCGGCGGGCCGTCCCACCAGCCGATGTCGAGTTCGTCGAGCTGCGGCCCGAGACCGTTGAAGTCGCCGCCGATCAGCACCAGATCCGGTTCGAAGGCCGCGATCGCCTCGACGTTGTTGTCGAAGGCGGACAGTTCGTTGGGGAGCGCCTGCGCCTCCTCCGGGTAGTCGGAGAACTGGTCGACGGCCACCAGGAGGTCGCCGGCACCGATGGCGAACATCATCTCGGTGTGCGTCGGGCTCAGCGAGACGACCCGTTCGACGTCGCCGCCGGTATCGACGCTGTCGCCGGTCGTCGGCGCCTCGGGCGCGGTCGTCTCAGCAACGGACGTGCCGGACGACTCGTCGGAACTGGATGCGTCGTCCGAGCCACAGGCCGCGGTCACGAGTGCGAGCACGGCGACAGCGCCGAGCAGTCGTCGGCCGAACCGGCCGGGGTGGGTGTTCATGGAATGCCTCCAATGGGAATGGAGGACAAGCTGGGTGCTGGTCGGATGCCCGACCGGCGAGCCGTCCCTTGCCTCGAGGGTGATGGTCGCGTCACAGGGCAGGCGACCGGGCTCGCCCCCGAAGAGCTCGGGGAACCACCGTTGCGGGACAGCGCCGGGTTCTCACCGGACTTCGCTGCGTCTGCGACAGTTCGACATCGTACTTCGGGCTGCGTACGCTCCCCAAGCTCATGACCGATCACGATCCCAAGCTGGCCATCGACCAGGACGCCGATCAGGCAGACGCCGTCCCCACCGAAGACCCACGGCCCGATGGGCTTCGCAGCGCGGACTCGCTGGTCGTGGTCAACACGGGCAACGGCAAGGGCAAGTCGTCGTCGGCGTTCGGGATGATGATCCGCGGCGTCGCACGGGGTTGGAACGTGGCGGTCGTCCAGTTCATCAAGTCCGGCGACTGGAAAGTCGGCGAGGAGAAGATCGGCCGCCAACTCGGCGTCGACTGGCACGCATTCGGCGACGGGTTCACGTGGGACTCCGACGACCTCACCAACGATCGCGCCCACGCTGCGGCCGGCTGGGCCAAGGCTGCCGAACTCATGCAGGCCGGCGAGCACCAACTGGTGATCTTCGACGAACTCACCTACCTGCCGTCGTTCGGATGGATCGACGTGGCTGAGATCGTCGAGGCGATCGCTGCGCGGCCTCGTCACGTCAACGTGATCATCACCGGTCGTGATGCCGCCCCGGAACTGATCGAACTCGCCGACACCGTCACCGAGATGCGCGAGGTCAAACACGCCTACCAGCAGGGCATCCGCGCGATGCGCGGGATCGACTACTGAGGCGACGGCCGTGACATCGGTGTTGCGCGACCGGTTGACTGATCTGCCCGGACACGATCAGGCGGCGTTCGACGCGATCCACGAGCGAGCGGAACATCTCCTGCGCCCGAGCGGCGCGCTGGCCTGGCTCGACGAGATCGCTGCGTGGGTCGCCGGTTGGCAGCGGACCACCTCGCCTGCAGTTGATCGGCCCGCGGCGTTGGTGTTCGCCGCTGACCACGGCGTCGCCGCCGCAACCAAGGTCAGCGCATATCCGACGGGGATCACCGAGGCGCTCTTCGGGGCATTCGAGCAGGGGCGCTCGACCATCGCTGCCTTCGCGCGAATCGCCGGGGCGTCGGTCCGCGCGATCGACGTCGGCATCGGGCAACCGACCGGCGACATCCGCTGCGAAGCGGCGCTGTCCGCCGAGCGCTTCGACGAGATCGTCGAACTCGCCTTCGAAGCCGTCGACGCGCTCGACTGCGACCTGCTGGTCCTCGGAGAGATCGGTATCGGCAACACGACACCGTCGGCGGCGATCGCCGCCGCACTCGCCGGCGGCGAGACCGCGGCCTGGGTAGGACGCGGCACTGGCGTCGACGACGAGGGGCTGGCTCGAAAGCGGGCGGCCGTCCAGGAGTCGGTTCGCCGGATCGCCGGGATCACCGACCCGCTCGAGATCCTGCGCGAGGTCGGCGGGTCCGAACTCGTCGCCGTCGCGGCAGCCACGGTGGCCGCACGCCACCGATCGATCCCGGTCGTCCTCGACGGCTACGTCGTCACCTCGGCGGTGCTGCCGCTCGTGATGATCAACCCCGCGGCGCTCGACCACTGCACTGTCGGGCACTGCTCGACCGAACCCGGCCACCGCAAGCTCCTGGAACGGCTCGACAAGCGACCGCTGCTCGACCTCGACATGCGCATCGGCGAAGGCTCGGGCGCCATGGCCGCCGTGCCGCTCGTCGCCATGGCGTGCGCCGGCGTCACCAAGGTGCCGACGTACGACGAGTGGTTCGGCTGAGCCGCCTCCTCGCGGGATGCGGCCCACGGCGGGCCGCTCATCGGTAGCCTCGCTGCGTGCGAATTCCCACCCCCGTCGCCCAGGTCATCCGCGGTTTCACCATGGGGTCGGCCGACATCGTTCCCGGCGTCTCCGGCGGCACCGTCGCGCTCGTGCTCGGCATCTACGACCAGTTGATCCGCAACATCAGCCAGGGCGCGCATGCGCTCAAGCAGATCCTCACGCGCGACGTCAGCGGAGCCATCGCCACGTTCAAGCGCATCGAATGGGTGTGGCTGTTCACGCTGCTCGCCGGCATCCTCGCGGCGATCATCGCGCTGTCGTCCGTCATCGAGACGCTGCTGCACGAGCAGCCGATCCGCATGTCGGCGTTGTTCTTCGGCCTCATCCTGGGCTCGATCTGGGTGGCGCTGCGGATGCTCGACAAGATCGACGGAATCGCTCTCGCGTTGATGTTGGGAATCGGTGGCACGATGTTCCTGCTGCTGGGATTGCGCTCCGACACCGAGGTCGCCGACACCGCCGCCGAGATCGTCACCGAGCCGTGGTGGATCTTCTTCCTCGCCGGGGCGATCGCCATCTGCGCCATGATCCTGCCGGGCATCTCCGGGTCGTTCATCCTCGTCATGCTCGGCATGTACACCGAGGTGCTCGGCGCCGTCAACGACCGCGACTTCACCGTCTTGATCGCGTTCATGATCGGCTGCGTGGTCGGCCTCGCGTTGTTCTCGACGCTGCTCAACTGGCTGCTCGAGCGGTACCACCGCTGGGTGCTCGCCGCGATGATCGGCCTGATGCTGGGCTCGACCCGAGTGCTGTGGCCCTGGCCCAACGGCACGAACACCACCACGATGACGCTGCCGCGCGACGACGTCGCCATCCCGGTGCTGATCATCGTCTTCGGTGCAGCGGTCGTGGTGATCGTCGATCTGGTCGCCGTCCGCTTCGTGCAGGTGGAGCCGCTCCCCGAGCACGGCGAAGTCGTCGACGCTGCTCGCTGATCACGCGTTGCGAGGGCGTGCGTTCAGATCAGACGCACGAGACCATCGATGATCAGGGCAACGCCAAGACCGACGGCGACCCAGACCCTCAGCAGCCCGGCGTTCGTCTCGAGAAACGACCATCCCCGGTCGAGTACCGAAACGGCCCGTTTACCCCCGACGATCACGAAGCCCACCGGTACCGACACGAGCACGGTGGCGACCGCGACGTACAACACCAGCAGTGTGATGCTCTCGACCTCGCCGAGATCGGCGTTGCTGACCGCGCCCATGGCCAGGATGGCGAGAACGAGCCGCTTCGGCCCACCGAACCCGAGGAGCACCGAAATCGACAGCGCGGCACCGGGACCGAGATCGCGCATTCTCGTCACCATGGCCCCGTCCCAATCGATCCCGGTCCCCTGTCGTCCGGGGCGACGACGTTCCGAGAGCCCGGCAACGACGAGCGCGAGGCCGACCAGCAGCGCCAGCACACCTTGGACCGTCTCGTGCGAGTCGAGCCGATCGACCGCCGCCTGGCCGAGCACCAGACCCAGGGCCGCCCCGACCGTCGTTCCGAGAACGAACCCGATCAGAAATGCGATGCCATTCGTGCGTGGACGCTCACTTCGGACCACGACGATCACCGCCGTCAGTGCCAGCAGGCTCGCAGCTGCGATCAGGGCGTAGAAGAGGACGTAACCCGCGGCGGAGATCACGCCCGGCAACGCTGAGAGATCTCGACGGCGTCAGCCAACGGTCAGGTCCTGCGTCGTACTCAGCCGTTGACGAGCGCAGCGAAGCGCTCGATGCCCTCGACCAGGTCGTCGTCGCCGAGGGCGAACGAGAACCGGCCGTAGCCGGCGAGCCCGAACGCCTCGCCGGGGACGAAGGCCACCTTGGCCTGGTCGAGCACGAGGTCGGCGAGCTCGAGCGTGTTGGTGGCCGTGACGCCGCCGATCGGCCGGCCGAGCAGGCCGGTGAGGTCGGGGTAGGCGTAGAAGGCGCCCTGCGGTTCGAGGCAGGTCACGCCGTCGATCGCGTTGAGCATCGTCCACATCGTCTGCGCGCGTCGGGCGAACGCCGTGCGCATCATCACCACGTCGTCGAGCGAACCCGAGACCGCGGCGAGGGCGGCGCGCTGCGACACATTCGCGACGTTCGAGGTGGCGTGGCTCTGGAAGTTGGTCGATGCCTTGACGACGTCGTCTGGGCCGATCATCCAGCCGACGCGCCAGCCGGTCATCGCGTAGGTCTTGGCGACGCCGTTGACGATGATGCACTGGTTGGCGAGTTCCGGCACCACCGTCGGCATCGACACGAACGTGTTGTCGCCGTAGGTGAGGTGCTCGTAGATCTCGTCGGTGATCACCCAGACGCCCCGCTCCAGCGCCCACTCGCCGATCGCCTTGACCATCTCGGGCGGGCACACCGCGCCCGACGGGTTGTCCGGGCTGACGAACAGCAGCACCTTCGTGCGATCGGTGTAGGCGGCGTCGAGCTGTTCGATGGTGACCTGGAAGCCGCTGGCGGCATCGGTGTCGATGACGACGGGCACGCCACCGGCGAGCGTGATCGCCTCGGGATAGGTCGTCCAGTACGGCGCCGGGCAGATGACCTCGTCGCCGGGGTCACACAACGCCGCGAACGCGGTGTACACCGCGTGCTTGCCGCCGTTGGTGACGAGCACCTGCGAGGGGGTGCAATCGAAGCCCGAGTCGCGCTTGGTCTTGTCGGCGATGGCCTGCTTCAGCTCGGGGAGACCGCCCGCGGGTGTGTAGCGGTGGTTCTTCGGATCGCGGCATGCTTCGACCGCAGCCTCGACGATGTGGGCCGGTGTCGGAAAGTCGGGTTCGCCGGCCCCGAAACCGATCACGTTCTCGCCGGCGGCCTGCAGGGCCTTGGCCTTGGCGTCGACCGCAAGGGTGGCGGAGGGGGCGATTGCGGCGAGTCGTTCGGAGGTGCGCTTCACGCCCGCCAGCCTGCCACAGGCGACCCGTCATCCCAACGAGGAAATGGACCCGGGCCGGCCGTGGGATCCACCGCTGCAGCCGCCATGCTGGTGGCCGTGAGCGTCGACCCCGCAACCATCGTGATCCCGAACGACCTGCTACCCGCCGACGGGCGCTTCGGGTCGGGACCGTCGAAGGTGCGTCCGGAGCAGATCGATGCGCTCGTCGCCGCCGGCGACACCGTGCTCGGCACCTCGCACCGCCAACCTCCCGTCAAGAACCTCGTGGGCTCCGTTCGGTCGGGACTGAGCGAGCTGTTCTCGCTTCCCGACGGCTGGGAGATCGTGCTCGGCAACGGCGGGTCGACCGTGTTCTGGGACGTCGCCACGTTCGGCCTGATCACGGACCGCAGCCAGCACCTCGTGTTCGGCGAGTTCTCCTCGAAGTTCGCCGAGGCCGCCGCAGCAGCACCCCACCTGGGTGAGCCGACCGTCATCAAGGCCGACACCGGCAGCCATCCGGTTGCGGTCGCCGAGGACGGCGTCGACCTGTACGCGCTCACCCACAACGAGACCTCCACCGGCGTGGCGATGGAGCTGCGGCGACCCGACGGCACGTCGGCCGACACCGCCCTCGTCGCCGTGGACGCGACGTCGGCGGCCGGTGGGCTGCGCTGGGATCCATCCGATGTCGACGTGTACTACTTCGCTCCCCAGAAGTGCTTCGCCTCCGACGGCGGGCTGTGGCTGGCCGCCTGCTCGCCCGCAGCGCTCGAGCGCATCCGTTCGATCGGGGCGAGCGATCGCTGGCGGCCCGCCTCGCTCGACCTGCAGATCGCGCTCGACAACTCCGTCCAGAACCAGACCTACAACACCCCGGCCCTGGCCACGCTCGTCATGCTCGACGCGCAGGTGCAGTGGATGCTCGACAATGGCGGCATGGACTTCGCGGCGGGTCGAAGCGCCGAGTCAGCAGCGATCCTGTACGGCTGGGCCGAGTCGCGCGACTGGGCGAACCCGTTCGTCACCGACGCGTCGATGCGTTCGAACGTGGTCGGCACGATCGACCTCGACGACTCGATCGACGCCACGACCGTCAACAAGGTCCTGGCGTCACACGGCGTCCTCGACACGTTCGCCTACCGCAAGTTGGGCCGCAACCAGTTGCGCATCGCCATGTTCCCCGCGATCGATCCGTCCGACGTCGAAGCCCTCACCCGCTCCATCGACCACGTCGTCGAGGCGCTGAGCTGAACTCTCGGGGATCGACGTGGATGCGATGGAGGTACTCGAGTTCGGCACCGGTGACATCGGCGCGCTCGACCGCCCGGTGATGCTCGTCGGCCTCGAGGGCTGGTTCGACGTGGCCAGCGCCGCGACCCAGGCGGTCAACGCGTTCATCAGCGACGACCATGCCGTCACGGTCGGATCGATCGATCCCGACCCGTTCTACGACTTCACCCAGCAGCGACCGCACGTGTCGATCGACGACGACATCCGTGAGATCGTGTGGCCGAGCAACGAGTTCGTCCTCCAGCGCAACCCCGGACACCGTGACGTGGTGGGCCTGATCGGCGTCGAGCCGCACCTGTACTGGAAGACCTACGTCGAAGCGATCCTCGTGGTCGCCGAGGCGCTCGGATGCGAAGCCGTCGTCACCGTCGGCTCCGGCGCCGAGGCGATCCCGCACTCGCGCACACCGCCCGTCACCGGCAGCACGGCCAACGCCGATCTCGCCCGGCGGCTCGGGTTGGTCGCGCCGAGCTATCAGGGCATCACCGGTGTGGTCGGGGTGCTCCAGGCCGAGCTCGAGGCACGAGACATCCCGTCGGTGTCGCTGCGCGTCGGCATCCCGCACTACCTGATGAACGCCGAGCATCCCCAGGCGACCGCTGCGCTCGTGCGTCACCTGAGCCACGTCCTCGACGTCCCGAACACGACCGATTTCAGCGACCAGGTCGACAGCTGGCGCGACGTCCACGATGAGATCGCCGAGAACGACGAGCAGCTCAAGATGTACGTGCAGCTCCTCGAAGCGGAGTTCGATCGACGCGCCGAGGCGCAGATCCCGACGGCCGACGATCTCGGCGCGGAGTTCGAAGATTTCCTCCGAGACCAGCGAGGCGACGACTCGTGACCGTGACCACCGAACGGCCCGGTCCCGACACCGGTCTCCGGATCGACCCCGTCGCCTGCCTCGGGCCCGAACAGAGCGACGCGCGACGGCTCCTGGTTGTGTGGTTCGTCAAGAAGTCCTTCTACTGGATGTTCTTCGGCGGGGCCGCCTTCGCATCGGTCGTGCACGCGGTCGAGCGGGTCGACAACGACCTCCAGGTCCGCATCAGTTCACCCGATTCGGTCACCTCCGGCCTCTTCTCGGCGGCCGCCTTCGTCGTGCTCGCCCTGATCGTCCGGCTGGCGATCGGATGGGTGGCCCTCGCTCTCGCGTACCCGCTCGCTCGCTCCCATGACGCCGCCCTCGAGCCGCGGACGGGGTGGAATCGTCACTGGGGGACCTTCAGCGACCGCTACAAGGTGGCCAAGGCCTTCCGGCTGCTCCGTTGGACGCATCACGTCCGCCAGATCGCCCTCGACCGCATCGCGCCGGGACCGAGCTGGTGGCGCCGGCTCGACCCGATCCTGGACGTCGTCAACGTGCTCGCCGTGGTCGGCTTCTTGGTGACCACGTACGTGATTGCGTTGATCCATCTGAGCTGACCCACCGGGCTGACCGGTGGGAGTCGACTCAGCTCGACGCTGCGGCGGCGAAGGCGGTGTCGAGGTCGGCGATGATGTCGTCGATCGACTCGAGGCCGACGCTGAGGCGTACCAGGCCCGGCGTGACGTCGGACGCCGCCTGCTCCTCGGGAGTGAGCTGCGAGTGCGTGGTGCTCGCCGGGTGGATCACGAGGCTGCGCACGTCACCGATGTTGGCGACGTGACTGTGCAACTCGGTGCCCTCCACGAACTTCTTGCCCGCTTCGAGGCCACCGGTGATCTCGAACGCCAGCACAGCGCCGTAGCCCCTGCCACCGCCGAGCTTCTTCGCTCGTTCGTGCCAGGCGCTCGACGGAAGCCCTGCGTAGTTCACGGACTCGACCTGGTCGTGAGCGTCGAGGTACTCGGCGACCTTCTGGGCATTCGCGAAGTGACGCTCCATGCGCAGGCTGAGCGTCTCGAGGCCCTGGAGGATCAAGAACGCATTGAACGGCGAAATGGCGAGGCCCATGTCGCGCAGCATCTGGACGCGCGCCTTGAGAATGAACGCTCCGTGGCCGAGCGCCGGGAAGTAGGCCAGGCCGTGGTAGCTCGGATCGGGCTCGGTGAAGTTGGGGAAACGCCCCGAAGCGGCGTAGTCGAAGGTGCCGCCGTCGACGATCGCTCCGGCGATCGACGTGCCGTGACCACCCATGAACTTGGTGAGGCTGTGGAGCACGATGTCGGCGCCCCATTCGAGCGGCCGGATCAGGTACGGCGTCGGCACCGTGTTGTCGACCACGAGCGGGATGCCGTTCGCATGCGCGACCCCGGCGATGCCCTCGATGTCGAGCACGTCGTTCTTGGGGTTCGGCAAGACCTCACCGAAGAACACTTTCGTGTTCGGCTTGATCGCCGCCTCCCACTGCGCGAGGTCGTGGGGATCGTCGACGAAGGTGACCTCCACCCCGAACTTCGGCATCGTGTAGTGCAGCAGGTTGTAGGAACCGCCGTACAGCGATGGCGAAGCGACGATGTGGTCGCCCGACTCGCACAGGGTCATGAAGGCCAGCGTCGACGCCGCCTGGCCCGACGCCACGGCGAGCGTGCCCGGAAGGCCGACCGCCGTGATGCAACCGCCCTCCAGCGCGTTGACGCGTGCTTCGAGCGCACCCTGGGTCGGGTTCATGATGCGGGTGTAGATGTTGCCGATCTCGGCAAGGCCGAACAGGTTGGCCGCGTGGTCGGTGTCGCGGAACTCGTACGCCGTCGTCTGGTAGATCGGCACCGCCCGTGCGCCGGTCGTCGGATCGGCGTCACCGCCGACATGGATCTGCTTGGTCTCGAATCCCCAGGAGTCGCTCATAGGCGCCGCACGCTACCCCCCAATACCCGACCCTACAAGTCGGGTTTCCCTCCCCGGCTGTCTCAGCCATGAGCGAACCGCCCGAATACCGTCACTCGGCTCATCGCAAGCGACTGGCGGCGCACGAGGCTGGCGTCAGAGGAGGCTGGCGACGAGGCCGGCTTGGCCGAGGTGGTAGGTGATCATGATCGTCACCGGCATCCACCGGGCATCAGCGACGAACTGACGCCAGCCGAGGACCGAGTCGGACGCCACGAACAGCGCCGCGCCGAGGATCGCCCAGGTGCTGCCGGTCGCCATTGCGGCGCAGAACATCACCGAGATCGCCAGCAGATACGCCGTGACTGCGGGACCGAGTACCCGCTCCTTGCGGCGCGCGGCGAGCACGATGCGCACTCCGACGGCGACTGCCAGCACCGCCATCATCGCCGCACCGACGAGGAAGCCCGCCGACGACCAGTCGTCGAACGCGAGAAAGCCGAACGTGTACGCGAGGTGGGCGAACAGGAACGATGCCAGCCCGGGGATGAAGTACCGGTCCCCGAACAGCAAGAAGACGTCACCCGCAAGCGAGCACAGGAGGGCGAGTACGAACCAGGCCCGGACCAGTTGATCATCCGGCTCGAGCGCGACCGCCACTGCGATCAGCGCGATCAGCGCGAGTGGCTTACTCCAGAGTTCGGTCCTGCGACGCCCGTCAGCAAGCCGACTCCACCAGTTCGCGACCGCGGCGCCGGTAAACACCAGGGCGAAGAGCCACGCCGACGAGGTCACGCGATGATCATCCTCTTGTCAGCTTGCTGAGGGGTGCCTGGGTGTGGGGAGCGCAAGGCGCGAGGCGACGACGTTGCCTGAAGGCAACGAGGAGCTCTCGCAACGCAGCGATCGCCGCACCCGGGTGCCTCTCAGCCGCCGGAGATGTCGGCGACCTTCTGCTTGCCGGCGCCGATGAACGGCATCATGTCGCGCAGCTCGCCGCCGATCTCCTCGATCGGATGGGCCTTGCCCTCGTCCTGCATGCGCTTGTAGTTCGGGCGACCGGCCTCGGACTCGGCGATCCACTCCGCGGCGAACTGGCCGCTTTGGATCTCGTCGAGGATCTTCTTCATCTCGGCCTTGGTGGCGTCGGTGACGACGCGCGGTCCACGGGTCAGGTCGCCGTACTCGGCGGTGTCGGAGATCGAGTACCGCATCCCGGCGATGCCCTCTTCGTACATCAGGTCGACGATGAGCTTCACCTCGTGCAAGCACTCGAAGTACGCCATCTCGGGGGCGTAGCCAGCCTCGGTGAGCGTCTCGAACCCGGCTCGCACCAGCGCGGTGACGCCACCGCACAGCACGGCCTGCTCGCCGAAGAGGTCGGTCTCGGTCTCGGCAGCGAACGTCGTCTCGATGACGCCGGCGCGCGTGCCGCCGATCGCGTCGGCATACGACATCGCGATGTCGCGGGCCTGGCCGGACGCGTCCTGGGCAACAGCGATCAGCGCCGGCACGCCGCCGCCCTCGGTGTAGGTCCGGCGCACGAGGTGGCCGGGGCCCTTCGGCGCGATCATGATGACGTCACAGCCGGCGGGCGGCTGGATGCGGTCGAAGCGGATGTTGAAGCCGTGGGCGAAGGCCAGCGCCTTCCCGTCGACCATGTGTGACGCGATGTGGGCGTCGTAGATCGACTTCTGCTCGGTGTCGGGCGCGAGCAGCATGATGACGTCGGCCCACTCGGCGGCCTCGTCGATCGTCATCACGGTGAGCCCAGCGGCCTCGGCCTTGGCTGCGGACAACGACTCGGGGCGCAGGCCGACGACGACGTCGACGCCCGATTCCTTGAGGTTCAGCGCGTGGGCGTGGCCCTGCGATCCGTAGCCGACGACGGCGACCTTCTTGCCTCGGATGATCGAAGGATCTGCGTCCTCGGCGTAGTACACGGTGACGGCCATGTCAGCCAGCCTTTCCAGTTGTGGGAGTGGGGTTCACGGCGCGCAGTCGTGCGCCGCGATCGAGTTTCGGCAGCGCCACCCGTCCGGTGCGCTGGAGCTCAACGATGCCATAACCGTCGAGCAAATCCTCAAAATCGTCGAGCTTGTCGGGATGACCTTCCAGGCTGACGGTGAGCACCGATTCGGCAACCGCGATGATCTTGCCCTCGAAGATGGTGACCAACTCCACGACCTTGGCGCGCTGTTCGTCAGGGGCCTTGACCGTGGCGATCAACAACTCGCGCTCGACCGAGCGGCGCGGATCGAGTTCGGAGATCTTGACGACGTCGATCAACTTGAACAGCTGCTTGGTGATCTGCTCCAGCGGCGTCGACTCGACGTCGACGACGATCGTGATGCGGCTCATGCCCTCGTCCTCGGCCGGAGCGACCGCCAGCGAGAAGATGTTGTAGCCGCGACGCGCGAACAGCCCGGCCACCCGGGCGAGCACACCCGGCCGGTTCTGGACGAGCACCGACAGGATGTGATGGTTGAGGGTCTGGCCCCCGTACTGGTTGATCGTGGTCATGACTTCAACGCTTCTGCTCGGTCGTGCTGGGTGGGATGGAGGATCAGGTCGTCGTTGCTGGCACCAGCGGGAACCATCGGGAAGACCTTCTCGGAGGCGTCGGTGCGGAACTCGATGACGACGCTGCGATCGGTGATCGAGTTCGCCTTCTCGATGGCCGGGCCGACCTCCTCGGGCGACTCGACCAGGATGCCGACACACCCCATCGACTCGGCCCACTTCACGAAGTCGGGCACCGTCGAGTTCAGGAACACCTCCGAGTACCGCTCGTCGTAGAACATCTCCTGCCACTGGCGCACCATGCCGAGGTAGCTGTTGTTGAGCAGCGCCACCTTGATCGGGAAGCCTTCGACGGTGGCGGTCACCAGTTCCTGCGCCGTCATCTGGAAGCAGCCGTCGCCGTCGACGGCCCAGACGTCGCACTCGGGCCTGGCGGCCTTCGCTCCGATCGCCGCTGGGATCGAGAAGCCCATCGTGCCCAGCCCACCCGAGTTGACCCAGGTGTAGGGCTCGTTGAACTCGAAGAACTGTGACGTGTACATCTGGTGCTGACCGACGCCGGAGGCGACGATCGTGTGGGGGGCGGCGAGCCGGTTGAGCTCCTCGATGCAGTACTGCGGCTTGAGCGCGGCGCCCGGCTCGGACTGCTCGTAGGTCATCGGGAACTGCTCGCGCCAGCCGGACACCTTGCTCTTCCACGCCGACGTGTCGGCCTGGGTGGTGCCGGCGGCGATCATCGAACGGATCTCGGCGATGATCTCCTCGATCACGTACTTGGCGTCGCCAACGATCGGGACGTCGGGCCGGCGAACCTTGCCCTGCTCGGCCGGGTCGATGTCGACGTGGATGACCTTTGCCTGCTGCGCGAAGGCGTCGACCTTGCCGGTGATCCGGTCGTCGAACCGGGCACCGAGGGTGATCAGCAGGTCGCTCTGCTGCATGGCGGTGACCGCGGTGGCGTTGCCGTGCATCCCCGGCATCCCCAGACACAGCGGGTGATTGTCGGGGAACGCTCCACGCGCCATCAGCGTGGTGACGACGTAGCTGTCGATCAGCTCGGCCAGCTCGCGCAACGGCTCGGCGGCGCGGGCCTTGAGGATGCCGCCACCGGCGTAGATGATCGGACGCTGCGACTCCATGATCAGCCGGGCCGCCTCCTTGATCATGCGAGGGTGCCCCTTGACGTTCGGGCGGTAGCCGGGCAGCGAGTCGAGCACCTCCTGATCGGTCGGCCAGTACCAGTCCATCTCGTTCTGGAGGCAGTCCTTGGGGACGTCGATCAGCGTCGGACCGGGACGGCCGGTCGTCGCGATGTGGAACGCCTGTCGGACCGCCATCGGGATGTCCTGCGCGCTCAGGACGAGCTCGTTGTGCTTCGTGCACGACCGGGTGATCCCCACCGTGTCGCACTCCTGGAACGCATCACTGCCGATCGCTGCCGTGGGCACCTGGCCGGTGATCGCGACCATTGGCACCGAGTCCATGTAGGCGTCCATCAGCGGCGTGACGAGGTTGGTGGCCGCCGGTCCGGAGGTCACCATGGCGACGCCCGGCTTGCCGGAGACGTGCGCATAGCCCTCGGCCATGTGGCCGGCACCCTGCTCGTGGCGCACGAGGACGTGGCGGATGGAGCTGTCCATCAGCGGGTCGTAGGCGGGCAGGATGCACCCACCCGGGTAGCCGAAGATCAGTTCGACGTTCTCGTACTCGAGTGCTCGGATCAGCGCCTCGGCGCCGGTGAGTCGTTCGGTCATGTCAGTGCCTTTGTGTCGAGGTGTCAGGTGTGGAGTCGATGGAGGATTCGGAGGAGGGAGGACTGCGGGGTTCGGGGCCGGATCGCACGCTGTGCCGAAAAAGCAAACGACCTCCCGTCTGGGAGGTCGGAGCACGCGCAGCGGAAGGCCGGGCGTGCTACTGGATGAGTACTACGAGCAGGCTCGGGAATGCGGGGGTCGTCGTAGACACGGTGAACATCATAGACCCCATCGGCACGTTGCGGGCAAGTCATGAATCGTGGACCCGAACGTGCACTCCGCATCCGGGGAGGTGAGGTACGGTTTCCCGCATCGAGATGGGGGTCTTGAGATGCGTGTGACCACGAGTCGTTCGTTGCTGTGGGGTGTGGTCGTGGTGTCGCTGGTGGCGGCCGGATGTGGGAGTGACGACGACGGTTCACAGTCCTCCCCGACGGCATCTCCCGCGCCCGCGACCGAGGCGCCGGTCGCCACCGACGAGCCCGCCGCAACCGACGCGCCGGAAGCGACCGACGCGCCGGAAGCCACCGATGCCCCGACGACCTCAGAGGTCGAGTCGGACGACGACTTCACCGCCCGCGTCGCCGAGATGGGGCCCCCCACCGGCGAGACGATGCGGGTCGGCCTCGTGAACACCGAGGGCGTGCCGGGGCTCGACCTCGCCGACATCCGGGTGAACATCGAGGCGACGTTCGCCTACCTCAACGAACACGGAGGGATCGGAGGCCGGCCGATCGAGGTGACGAGCTGCGCGTCCAAGGGCTCGCCCGAGACGTCGCAGGCCTGCGCCCAGGAGATCTCCGGGTCCGACGTCGAACTGGTGCTCCTCGGCCTCGACCTGTTCCCGGGCTACGCGACGTTCGGCGCGTCCGACCTGCCGGTCGTCGGGCTGCTCCCCATCCTGCCGGGCGACTACACCGCAGACGCCCTGTTCACCACCGGCGGCAACGCCACGCTCGCCGCCGGGATGGCCGGCGTCGCCAGTGAGCAGTTCGGCGCGACGTCGGTCGGGATCATCAGCGCCGACGCTCCGGGATCCAACGGGACCGAAGCGGCACTGACCGCGTCGCTCGACAAGCTGGGCATCAAGTACGTGTCGATCAAGGGTGGGGTCACCGAAACGGACGCCGGCTTCCAGGGACTGATGCAGCAGGCCAACCAGGGTGATCCGGATCTGTTGGTGACGCTCTACGACGCGCCGGGGTGCATCGGCACGATGCGGGGACGGGTTGCGCTGGGAATCGACACGCCGGTGTTGGCCGCGAGCGAGTGTGCCTCCACGGAGGTCATCGAACAGGTCGGCGACGACGCTCTCGGCTGGACGTTCCTCGGCGCGCAGACCAACGACGAGACGCCCGCGAACGCACTCATCCGCGAGATCATGGCGCCGGTGCTCGGCCTGCCTGCGGAGGAGATCGATCCTTCGTCGCTCGGACTCGGCGGGCTCGGCATCATCCAGGCGATGACGCTCGCCAAGTTCGCCGACGCAGTCGTTGCCGACGGCGGCGAGATCACCGGGCGGTCGCTGTACGACTACTTCGCAACGACGCGCGAGTCGATCTGGCCATCCGGTCTCCCGATCGAGTGCGGCAAGGCCGCGGCCTACCCGTCGATCTGCACGTTCGAGTTCCCGGTGATCGAGTACACCGAGGACGGCACGCTGCAGCCGGCCGAGGGCTTCGAAGTGGTGTCGGCGTTCGAGTACCTGCCCTGACGGGCACATGACATGTCGAATGGCTCCGACCTCGCCGGCCTCGCATCGCCCGACACGGTGGTCGTCACCGATGCGGGACTGGAGACCTGGTTGGTCTTCGACCACGGCATCGACCTCCCGGCCTTCGCCGCCTATCCGCTCGCGGCGACGCCCGAGGGTCGGGCCCTGCTCGCCGAGTACTACGGGCACTATGCCGCGATCGCCCGGTCGATCGACGCGGCCGTGCTCCTCGACGCGCCGACCTGGCGGGCAAACCCCGATTGGGCGGAGACACTGGGTCACGACCGGGCCACGCTCTCCGAACTCATCGCGGCGGCGGTCGGCGTGGTCGCCGACGCACGCCGAGGCTGGACGGGCAATCAGCCGTTCCTCGTCGGGGGAGCGGTCGGCCCCCGTGGTGACGGCTACGTGACCGATTCGACGATGCATGTCGATGCCGCTGCCGACTACCACTCGTTCCAGATCACGGCGATGGCGTCGGCCGGTGTCGATGTGGTCGATGCGCTCACGTTGGGGTACGTCGACGAGGCCGTCGGCATCACCCGAGCCGCCGAGGCGGCCGGGTTGCCCGTCGTGATCTCGTTCACCGTGGAAACCGACGGGCGTCTGCCGTCGCGGATGTCACTGGCAGAGGCGATCGAGCAGACCGATGCGGCCACCAACGGCTACGCGACCCACTTCATGGTGAACTGTGCACATCCGACCCACTTCGCGCACGTACTCGACGGAACAGCGCCGTGGGCGGCCCGCATCGGAGGGATCCGGGCGAACGCCTCCCGGCTCAGTCATGCGGAGCTCGACCAGATGGTCGAGTTGGACAGCGGCGATCCCGACGATCTTGCGGCCCGGTACGTCGACCTCCGGGCATCGCTCCCCAACCTGCATGTACTCGGTGGCTGCTGTGGCACCGATCACCGTCATGTTGCCGCGATCGCTGCCTCGTGGGAGGCATCGGCTCCACGCTGATCGAATCGGCTCCGAGTAGACGCTCGGGTCCGGGCAACGACCTCCTAGTGTGGGCGTCCATGGCTGCAACGCTGATGGACGGCAACGCGTTACGCGACGAGTTGGTGGCAGGGATCCGAGCGCGGATCGAACAGGCAGGATCGCCAGCGGTGTGCCTGGCGACGGTGCTGGTCGGCGACGACGGCCCGAGCCAGCGCTACGTCAACATGAAGCACAAGAAGGCGGCCGAGGCCGGGCTGGCCTCGCGTCATGTCGATCTCCCGGCCACGGCGACGCAGGCCGAGGTCGAATCGGTCGTTCGCGGTCTGGCAATCGATGACGCCGTCCATGGGATTCTCGTGCAGTTGCCGCTGCCGGACGGCCTCGATCCGGAGCCGGTCATCGACCTGATCCCTCCGGAGAAGGACGTCGACGGGCTGACCGAGCGTTCGATGGGCCGACTCCTGCGAGGGCGCCCCGGACTGGTCGGTTGCACACCGCTCGGCGTGATGCGTCTCCTCGAACGCTACGACGTGCCGACCAGCGGGAAACGGGCGGTGGTGATCGGTCGCTCGACGCTCGTCGGGCTGCCGCTGTCGCTGCTGCTCGCCCGCAAGGGTGTGGATGCCACGGTGACGCTGGCGCACTCGCGAACCGCAGACATGGCCGCCGTGGTGCGCGAGGCCGACATCGTGGTCGCTGCCGCCGGCCAGGCGCGGATGATCACCGCGGACATGGTCAAGCCCGGAGCGACGGTGATCGACGTCGGGGTGTCGCGGACCGAGTCGGGCATCGTCGGTGACGTCGACTTCGATCCCGTGTCCGAGGTGGCCGGCTTGATCACCCCGATGCCGGGCGGCACCGGCCCGATGACCATCGCGTGCCTCCTCGAGAACACCCTCACCGCCGCCCAACTCCAAGGCGCCTTCCCGGCCTGACCCCCTCTCAACTCGCCAGCCAAAGTTCCTGCCTGTTCCCCGCGCCCGGGTCTGGCGGAACCAAGCTGCGGTTCGCTGCCGCTGCGTGGTCGAGTTGTGCGAGCACCCGATTACGCAGTGCGGCGAACGCGGGCGACTGCGATGCGAGCGCCCGACCACGCCGGGCTGCCCGACGGACGGACCGAGGATCGCTGAGCCCGTAGCGTTCGGCCAGGGCAGTGCTCACGGCGGCGCGACACTCGACGGCGAGCGTGATCATCAGGATTCTCGCGTCGTCGCGGACCGTGCCCGGTGACCGGCGCAGATCGTCGGCGGATCGGCCGACGATCGCAGCGACCGCAGCCTCGATCTCATCACATCCGGTCGGCGTGGACGGGGGTAGGTCTCCGTGGCCGATCCGATCGCTGGGCTGAGGGGTCAGGACGTAGCGCTCGTAGGAGTCCGTGTCGAAGCCGGACATCACGACACCAGTGGCCAGCCAGTCAGGCACGGAGTGCCGACCGCACAACGCGCCGAGGCTAGACCACCGGTAGTCCGCGAGGCGCTGAGTTCCGACGATGGCCAGCGGATTCCGGTGGATGTACCGCGCCACCTGGGCCAGCTGAGCGTCCGATTTGATGGGCACGCTGAGGTACCTCGCCGTGAACAACGGACCACTGCGATTGGTCCATCCGTTGTAGAGCGTTGCGTAGCGGGTGCCGAGCCGGTGCATCGCCTCAGGCAGGCCACCGTGCGGCGCATGGACGAGCTGGTGCGTGTGGTTGGTCATCCACGCGTACGCGTGCAGCTCGATGCCGAATCGGCGAATCGACTCGTTGACGAGCTCTTCGTACGCGCTTCGATGACTCGCCGCGCTGAAGATGTCCTGGGCATCAGCGCCCTTCTGGACGAGGTGGAACCACTCGCTGCTCGTGAGGTCTCGTTGCCGGGTCATGGACACGATCATGACGACGGCCTGTCACAGAGATGGCGCTTGGTTCCGCGAGACCCGGGCGCGGGGAACCGAGACCTGATCCCGGGAGCAGGGTCAGCCGGCTTCGGAGTGGGTGACGGGCTGCTCGCCCATCCACTCGCGCAGGGTGTTCTTGAGCTTGGTCTGCTGGATGAACAGATCGCTCTCGGCCGGGCTCTCTCCGGCGGCCTGCGGGGCCTTGAGATAGAAACTCAACCACTCCTGCACGCCGGACTCGCCGGCACGCATCGCGAGATCCATGAACAGCGCCAGGTCGAGCACGATCGGCGCCGCGAGGATCGAGTCGCGGCACATGAAGTCGACCTTGATCTCCATCGGATAGCCGAGCCAACCGAAGATGTCGATGGCGTCCCAGCCCTCCTTGTTGTCACCACGGGGCGGGTAATAGTTGATCCGCACGACGTGGTCGATGTTGCCGTACAGATCGGGGTACACCTCGGGCTGGAGGATGCCGCCGAGCACACCGAGCTTGGACGCCTCCTTGGTCTTGAAGTTCTCGGGGTCGTCGAGCACCTCGCCGTCGCGGTTGCCGAGGATGTTGGTCGAGTACCAGCCACGCAGGCCCAACATGCGCGCCTTGATCCCGGGCGCCAGCAGCGTCTTCATCCAGGTCTGGCCGGTCTTGAAGTCCTTGCCGGCGATCGGCACGTTGCGGGTCTTCGACAGCTCGATCATGCAGGGCAGGTCGACCGACAGGTTCGGCGCGCCGTTGGCGAACGGCACGTCCGACTGCAGCGCGGCGTACACGTAGATCTGGCTCGGCGAGATGTTGTCGTCGTTGTCACGCAGACCCTGCTCGAAGGCTTCGACGGTCTCGTGGACCGCGGACGGCTCCTGGTACGCCTCGGTCGAGCCGCACCACACCATGACGAGACGGTCACAGCCGTTCGCCGCCTTGAAGTTGGCGATGTCGTCGATCAGGGCCATCGCCTGGTCCCACTTGTTGTCGATCTGCTTCACGCGCACGCCGTCGAGACGCGACACCCAACGCTGGTCGAACACCGCCTCCATCGGCACGATCCCCTCGAGCTCGCTGGAGATCTCGTTGAGGTCGTTGTCGTTGAGCACACCGGCGGTCCGGGCGGCCTCGAGGGCGTTCGGCGAGATCGGGTCCCACCCACCGAACACGATGTCGTCGAGGCCGGCCAGTGGCACGAACTCCTTGATCATCGGGTTGCGGTTCTCCTCCTTGGTGCCGAGTCGGATGTGGGCCATCTGGCTGATCGAACCGATCGGCGGATGCAGGCCCTTGCGGGCGGCGATCACGCCGGCGATGAAGGTCGAGGCCACGGCACCCATGCCGGGCGTGAGGACACCGAGCTTGCCGGTGGCGGGAGCGATCTGTCGTGCGGTCATCCGTTTGATGATAAGCCGTGTTTCACTTCGACGGCTGATTGTGAAGCAAATCCGATGTATATTTCACCGGGTGCGGCCGCTCCCCGATCTCTCGATTCGACAACTCGAGTATCTCGTCGCCGTCGCCGACTCGCCGTCGTGGGCGATCGCCGCCGAGCAGGTCGGCGTGAGCGC
>DATKXG010000153.1:0-9774 GCA_035529175.1 Ilumatobacteraceae bacterium | reverse complement strand
GGGCCTCGAAGCGATGAAGATGCGCAGCCGGGTCAGCGAGGCCGAGGCACTCCTCGACCCGTCCGGTCTCGGCGCCTTCCTCGTCGCCGAATGGCGGAGCTGACGACCCAACCGAACGACCCAACCGCACGACCCAATCGCACGACCCAATCTCGCTGACCACGCCGCCGATCGTCAGATCGATTGGTCGGAGGGGAGAGCGCGCCGTAGGCGCTGCGGACAGAACTCGCTCGTCAGCCGATGGGGCGCTGGTGATGTGCTCGGTGCCTGACCGAGCGGGTCAGGCGGCGGTACTTCGCCCAGAACGTGCCGGCGGTCCCGTGTGCTGCGCACTGCCGTCGGGGAGGCGGAGGGTGAGTTGGCGGTTGGGTCCGAGTTCGATGATCCAGCCGTCGTGGTGGATCTTGGCGTGATGGATGCTGCACACCGGCAGCAAGTTGTCGAGATCGGTGCGGCCCTGGTTGCGCCACCAGATGACGTGATGGAGTTTGCAGCGGTCGTAGGCGACCGTGCAGCCGGGGATGGCACAGCACCGGTACAGGCCTCGCAACGCACGCCGTTGCGCCCGGTTCGCCAACCGTGTGGTGCGTGCGAGGTTCAGTTCGCCGGGTGCGTGCAGCACGACACCGTTGCGCACGACGACAGCGTGCACGTCGGCGTCGCCGGCCAGGGTGGCGAGGACGCGGGCGGGGATCTCGACAGGGATCGAGAACTCGCCGACCGGGCCCACCTGGCCGTCGGCGTCGGCGTCGATGACCATGACGAACTCGGGCCGCCCCGGCTTCGGCCGTACCGGCGGCACTGGCGAGGTCGCAGCGTCGTCGCCAGGTTCGGTTCCGAGGGCTTCGTCGAGGAGGAGTCGGGCGATGGCGTGCGCGGCGAGGTAGCGCTGTTTCTCGATCGGATCATCCGGACACTCGACCGGCACCGCTTCACCGAACAGGGCTTGGACCATGCCGTCGATCCGCGCGGCGATCTTGACGCCGGTGACCGGGTCGAACTTGACCGACAGGTTCCACATCCCCTCGGAATCCACCCAGGTGCGGGCTCGCACGTTGCGTCGCTGGCGACCCAAACGGTCGAGGCCGTCACCCTCCTGCAGTCGTTTCGTTTCCAGGTCCAGTCGGCGGGTGAACTGCTCGACCGTGCCGGCCTTCGCGACCTCCGCCAGGGCGTTGGCGCGTTTCAACAATTCGGGTCGTTTGGCGGCGTCGAGTTTCTTCGACGCCCGGGTGACCGCGTCGACATGATCGGCGGTGATCGCACCGTCACCAAGAGCGTCCGCCAACTTGGGGGTCTTCGTCAACGTCTCGGACCGCTCCGTCGTCTTCGCCGCCTGCGCCAGTGACTTCTTCGACGCCTTCGCGATGCGTTGCTCGGGGAACGAGTCGACGCGACCCAACTGTTCGACGAGGCCGGCGTGTTGGGCGTCGCACCAGGCCTGCACCTCGCGAACTGCGACGAGACCGGACTCGATCAGATCGACACCCGCAGCGGCGTCGGCACGCACCGAAGCGATGGCCCCGACCCGCTCGACGACTGCTGCGACCTCCATATCGACAACCCTAAACAGGGGCTGTCACAGAGTTCCCCAGACCGCCCGCCCAACACCGGCCACGACAACCGCTGCGATGAGCCAACCGCCCCAATAGCGGCGCTTCACTCATCACAACCCGTCGCCACGCCCCTGCGATGAGCCAACCGCCCGGATAACGGCGTTTCGCTCATCACAACGGTCATGTCTGATCGCAGGGACGCCGCCGCCCAGTGATCGACGCTGGCGTCACGCTGCTGGACGGAGCCACACCACGACGGCGTGTTCGACTCGTCCCTCGAGCGTGTCGCCCTCGAGCGACTTCACGACCTTCGGAAACCGGGTGGCATACGATCGCAGGAGTGGGGTGACGGCCTCCGGATCCTCCGAGCCGACGAGCGCATGGGCCGTCATCGGTACCCAGCTCCCCGCCAGCAGAACCTGGGCCTGGCCCATCGTGGTGAAGTTCCGCCACCACGTCTTGGTGCCGGGCTTCCCGACGACCACCACCAGCCCGCCGTGGGTGTCCGCGTACTGCACCGGCAGCGTGTGCTCTGTTCCCGTTCGGGAGCCCTGATAGCGGATCAACGCCAGCTTGCCCGACATCACACGATGCAGCGGCGATTTCAGGATCGTTTCGACGACGGCGTTGGCTCCTCCCATGGCTCCGACGCTACGCGGTCGAGGCCGTGTAGGGAACCTGCCGAGTGCGTCGATCCCGATGGTGTCGGCCCCCGGGTGTTCTTCCTCAAGGTGCCCGAGGGCAAGACCGCGAAGAATCGGATGCACCTCGACGTGCATGTCGACCCGTCCGAGCTCCCACCGGGCCCGACGGCGAGCAGTACCACGGGTAGTGGCGCGTCCGTGAGGTCGATCCGCCGAACCTGCTGGAAGTGCAGGACGGGTTCGCTGACGACGACGGCGATCCGAATCCGGACCTCCCGGTGAACGTCATGCGGATCGAGATCTCCGCCGAGGGTGCCGTCACCCGGATGACGATTCGCAGCACGTTCCCGACGCTCGACGCAATGGAGCAGACCCTCGCGATGGGGGCCGAGGAAGGGATGCGCGCCGCCCTCGGCCAGATCGACGCGATCCTGGCCGAGTGATGTCATTGCGGGTCCGGACCCCTGATGTCATCCGGTCTCAGATGACGTAGGGGCAGTGGCGACAGCCGCTTTCGCAGCAGTAGCCGCGGGCCTCGAGGAAGTCGGCCGTGAAGACGCTGAATCCGCTCACGGGGTCGGCATACACAGGCTCGCCCCGCCGGATCGCCTCGTCGTGACGCCGGAGGATCTCGGCGCGCCGCAGATGGTGCTCCGAGAGGCGCCGAGGGTGCGGCAGCTCACGCCAGTCGTCGCGGAGCGTCGGCGTCGTCGTCACGCTCCCATGATGGTGTGAGAAGCGACCGTTCGTGCGACCGACGTACACGATGTGCCAGGCACATCGTGTACGTCACACGTTGCTGGCGCGGCCCTCCCAATAGGGCTTGCGGAGGTCGCGCTTGAGGATCTTGCCGGAGCCGGTCTTCGGGAGCTCGTCGATCCACGAGATCGAGCGGGGGATCTTGTAGCTGGCCAAGTGCTCGCGCGAGTGGGCCTTCACGCCGTCCTCGTCGAGGTCGGAACCCACCCGCTTGACGATCACTGCGTGCACCAGTTCGCCCCAGTCGTCGCTCGGGATGCCGAACACCGCTGCTTCGTAGATGTCGGGATGCGACTCGAGCGCCGCCTCGATCTCGGCGGGGTAGATGTTCATCCCGCCGGAGATGATCATGTCCTTCTTGCGGTCGCAGATGTAGAGGAAGCCCTCGTCGTCGCGGTAGGCGATGTCGCCGACGGTCTGGAAGCCGTCGCGGTGATCCTCCTCGAACTTGTCGTGCTGCTTGTAGTAGTCGGCGAAGACCGCCGTCGACCGCACGAACACCTCGCCCGTCGCGTTCGGGCCGGACCCGGTGACGATGTTGCCGAGTTCGTCGTACAGACGGATCTCGACCATCGGCGCCTCCTTGCCGCACGAACCCGGCTTGCGCATCTGGTCCTCCGGACGAAGCACGGTGTTCACCCCGAGCTCGGTCGATCCGTAGATCTCGAACAGCGACTCCGGCGGAAAGTCGGCGACGTACTGCTGCTTGAGCGCGAAGCTCCACGGTGCGGCGTTGGCGATCATCACACGCATCGACGACCGGTCGTAGCGGGCCTTGACGTCGTCGGGCAGGTTGCAGATCATCCGGATCGGCGTCGGCGCCGAGAACGTCGAGGTCGCCCGATGGGTCCCGAGGATCCGCAACCAGTCCTCGGGATCGAACTTGCGCTGCAGCACCACGGTCTGGCCCATGGCGATGGCGCTCGCGGCGAACCCACCGGGGCCGGAGTGATACAGCGGCCCGGTCGTGAGGTAGATGTCGTCGGGCCGATACCCGATGTGCTGCATCAGTGCGGCGCCCGCCCGCGGGTCGGCGACGGTGCGCCGGTAGGCCCCCTTGGGCTTGCCGGTCGTACCGGAGGTGTAGGTCATCGTCGCACCGCCGGCGTCGATGTCGGGCCGCTCGAACGTGGCCGTCGAAGCGGCCTCGACGAGCGGATCCACCGCGGTCATCCCATCGGGCGCGTCACCGTCGAAGACGAGCACGTTGACGACCTTCGGGATCTCCGCTCGGATGCGGGTGACGAGGTCGGCGAACTCGGCGTCGATGTAGACGGTCGTCGCGTCGCAGTGGTCGATCACGTAGGAGGCCTCCTCGTCGGAGAGCCGGTAGTTGAGCGGCACCGCGGTGGAACCGATCTTGCGGGATGCGCTGGTCAGCTCCAAGATGCCGGTCGAGTTCTGCCCGCACCACACAACCTTGTCACTCGGCCCCACGCCGAGCCCGTCGAGCACGTGGGCGAGCTGGTTCGCCCGATTCTCGAACTCGGCGTAGGTGCAACGTCGGACGTCATCGGTACCGGTCACGCCGGTGCGGTCGTCGACGATCGCGGTCTTGTCCGGTTGTGCCGCGGCCAGCGCAGTGAGCAGATCCCCCATGCGCAAGTCGTAGCACTCACCGCTCGGGCCTGAGGGCGGTGGCCTCGATCTCGATCTTCATGCGCGGGTCCTGCAGCCCGACGACCATCATCGTCGCCGCGGGTCGAGCGCCGCCGAAGTAGCGACGCAGCGACGGCCAGCACGCCTCGAAGTCGTCGGCGTTCGGGAGGAGGTAGCAGTCAGCGGGTGGGCCAGGTGGCAACGGTTTCGTAGACAGCACCGGTGTCTCGCAGCGTGCTGGACACCAGCGCAACCTCGTCGACGGCGAACGATGCCTCGAAGTGATTGCCGGCGCTCCGGCGCGGTCGAGCATTTCGGGCCAGCCGAGCCACGGTGACGTGGCCCTGGAAGCGTCTGCGCTCGCGTTCGGTGCCGAGTCCCCGAACGGCCGACTGCACCACTTCGGCGAGGTCGTCGATGCCGGCAACCGGCGTGATCAAGGATCGTTCGCCGAGCAGGTCGAACGCCGGCCCGAGCACCGCGGTCGCCTTCGGGAGGAGCACCTGGTCGAGCCGATCCGAGACCTCGTCGATGTCGGCATCGCCGAGGAAACGCAGTGTGATGTGCAGGTTCTCCTGCGGTACCCACTTGACGCCCGGGTCCTTCGGACGCTCGACATCCGCGAAGCGCTCGAGCACGTCGTCGGGGGGCCAGATCGCCACGAAGAGCCGTGTCATCGAGCCAGTGTGCCGCTCACCGAGCGCGCCGCCTCTTGTGATGAGCGAAGTGGCGGGAGTCGGGCGTTTGGCTCATCGCGGGAGGGCTTCGCGCAGGTGGGATCCCGCTCGGGTGGCGTGGACGGCCTGATCAGGCGTTGGCGAGCGCGGCGTCGCGGCGCTCGGCGAAGCGCCTGGCGACCTTCTCGCTCGTGGCGAGACGCTTCATGAGACGTTCCTGCGCGGCGGCGCCGTCGCCGGTCAGGCCGGAGATCGTGTCTGCGCCCCACTGGCGCAGCACCACCGGCACGAGGATCTGCTCGTGGTGGATCTGGAGGTCGTAGATGCCCGCCTTGGCGATCAGCGCGGCGTGGCGGTCGAAGTCGGGGATACCGGTGCCGGGCATGGCGAAACTGCGCACCTGCTTCTCCATTGCGACCATCATCGTGTTCGGGTCGGCCTCGATCGCCGCGGCGGCGAGGTCGCGGTAGAAGAGCTGATGCAGGTTCTCATCGCTGCCAACGCGCTTCATCACCTCGTAGCCGACCGGATCGCCGAGCAGTGCCCCGGTGTTGCGGTGTGAGATCCGGGTCGCCAACTCCTGCAACGCGAGGTAGATGAACCCCTCGTGCAGCTGCGGATCGGGGGTCTGGCCGCCCGACACCTGCGCCATGCGCGATCGCTCGAGCTCGACTGGGTCGATCGCCCGGGTGGTCATCAGGTAGCCGTAGATCGCCATCGAGTGGCGGCCCTCCTCGGCGGTCCAGCGCCGCACCCAGGTGCCCCACGCGCCGTCCTTGCCGAACAGCTGCTCGACGGTGCGGAAGTAGTATGGCAGATTGTCCTCGGTCAGCAGGTTGACGAGGAGCGCGCTGCGGACCTCCGGGCCGATCTCGTGACCAGCCAGATCGGCGTCGTCAGGCGACCACTGCGCTCCGGGCTCGTGATCGCGCCCGCGTCCGTACGGGACGTAGTCGTGGGGGAACCACTCCTTGGTGGTCGCGAGGTGACGCTCGAGGAGCGCTTCCGCGACGGGCGTCAGCTCGTGCAGGATCTCCGAATCGTTCACACCGCCACCCTACCGACCAGTAGGTAGCCAATCCAGTCCGGCGGACGATCTGACGGAGACGGGAGACCGTCAGATGCCGTCCGCTGCGGCTGCTCCTTCGGCGTCCTCGGTGTTTGCAGCGGCCGCCGCGGCATCGGAGCGGAGGCGTGCGAACACATCGGGCGGTTCGCTCCACGGGTCTGCGAGCGTCCCGGCCCGGGCGTCGCGGATGGTCGCCCACACCCGCTCGGGCGTGCACGGCAGGTCGATGTGGCGCACCCCGAGATGGGCGAGCGCGTCGATCACCGCGTTCTGCACTGCGGGAGTGGCACCGATCGTGGCCGCCTCGCCGATGCCCTTCGCTCCGAGCGGGTTGAGCGGCGTCGGTGTCTCCGTCGAGTGGACCTCGAACGAGGGCAGTTCGGCCGCCGAGGGGATCGTGTACTCGGCCAGGTTCGACGTGACCGGGTTGCCGTCGTCGTCGAAGCGCACCTCCTCGAACAACGCCTGGCCGACGCCCGCTGCGACCCCTCCGTGCTGCTGGCCCTCCACCAGCATCGGAGCGAGCACGGTGCCGCAGTCGTCGACCGCAACATGACGGAGCAACCGAACCTTGCCGGTGCCGGTGTCGACCTCGACGACGGCGATGTGCGCGCCGAACGGGAACGTCGCACCCTCCTGGTGGAAGTCGAACTCCCCGTCGAGGTGCTCGCCGGCCTCACGCGCCTTCACTGCGAGAGCACCCCACGTCAGCGCCTGTGCCGGCACGCCGGCCACGCCGATGGTTCCGGCCACAGTGTCGACCACGATGTCGGCGTCGTCGGCCTCCAACAACCGTGCGGCCAGCTGCTTTGCCTTGGCGACCATGGCTTCCGTCGCGCCTCGGACGGCGGATCCGCCGAGCTGCAGTGACCGCGACCCGCCGGTGCCGCCGCCGGTGCGGACGCGATCGGTGTCGCCGTCGACCAACCTGATCTGGTCTACTGGGATTCCGGTCTGGTCGGCGACCAACATCGCATACGCGGTCTGGTGTCCCTGGCCGTGTGACTGAGTACCGGCGTAGATCGTCGCGGTGCCATCGTCGTGCACCTCGACCGCGCCGAATTCCTCACTACCGCCGCCGGCGGTGATCTCGACATAGGCGGCCACGCCGATGCCGAGCAGCGTCTCGTCGCCGGCCTCGCGCCGGCGGGTCTGCTCGGCTCGCAGGTCGCCGTAGCCGGCGGCCTCCGCTGCCCGATCGAGCGGGAAGCTGTAGCGGCCCGAGTCGTAGGTGTTGCCGGTGAGCGTGTCGAATGGGAACACGTCGTCGGCGAGGAAGTTGCGGCGCCGGATCTCGATCGGGTCGATGCCCAACTCGAGTGCCGCATGGTCGACGAGCCGTTCGAGCAGCGCGGTCGCCTCCGGCCGACCGGCGCCGCGATAGGCGCCCATCGGCGTGGTGTTCGTGACGGCCACCGCGACATCGAATTCGATCGTCGGGAACTCATAGGTCCCCTGTGCCATGCGCCGAGTGCCGCCCGGGAGGAACGCGCCGATCGTCGGGTAGGCACCCGCGTCGCCGACCAGCCGAACCCGGAGCCCGGTGAAGTCACCGTCGCTCGTGCACCCCAGTTCGGCGTACTGGATCTGACCGCGGCTGTGGGGAAGTGCCTGCATGTCGTCGCTGCGCGGCGGCACCCACACCACGGGCCGACCGGTGCGCCGGGCGGATGCGGCGACCACGGTGTACTCGGCATGGATGCCGGCCTTGCCCCCGAACCCACCGCCCACCTGTGGTGTGACCACCCGGATCTGGGCAGGATCCACGCCGAGCGCACCCGCGAGCTGGCCGTGCAGCCCGTGCGGCATCTGTGTCGACGCCCAGAACGTGAGGCGCCCGTCGGCGTCGACCTCGGCGGCGCAGCAGTCGGGCTCCATCGGCACCACCGCCATGCGCTGGTTGACGTAGCGGCCGCGGACGATCACGTCGGCCGTCGACAGGTCGGTTCGGGGCTTGTCGACGATCACCAGTGCCTGGTTCGACCCGTGCCCCGGGAAGATCTGTTCGGCGTCAGCGGCCAACGCCGCTTCGGCGTCGACGCAGGTCGGCAGTGGCTCGATGTCGGCCCACACCGTCTCGGCGGCGTCCTCACCCTGCTCGAACGTCTCGGCGAGCACGACGGCGATCGGTTCGCCGACGAACCTCACCCGCCCGTCGGCGAGCGGGGGCCGGGCGAAGTCGGGATGCACCGTGGCGAAACCGTGGTGCGGAGCGATGCCGAGTTCGGTTGCGGTCAGGACCTCGATGACGCCCGGCATGGCGAGCGCGTCCTCGCGGTGGATCGACGTGATCGTCCCGTGGGCGACGTCCGAGCGCACGAAGACCGCGTGGAGTTTGCCGGGCAACGGGAGATCGGCCAGGTACGCCCGACTCCCGGTGAGCAGTCCGGGATCCTCGGTCCGAAGGACTCGCGTTCCGAGGATCGATCCGGGTCGGGGCGCAACGGTCTCGGTCACTGCGCCGAACCTACCTGTGTGGCCGGTCCCTCCCCCCGACGGAGCCTCGGGACCATCGCTCGAACGGATCGCGCCGAACTCATCGAGGAGCACCAGGAGTCCGGCTCCGAGGTGGTGCGGCAGGGGGAGCGAGTTCCTGGTGTTCGGTGTTGTGTGACTACTGTCAGCCACAGTGGTTCGGGGAAGCGCCGAGACGAGCGAGAGGGGGACGGATTGAACCTGGGGACCGAACTGGTCGAGAGCTTCGCGTCGCGCTCGCGCGCAGTGTCGCTCGCCGACGGTGAGGTGCTCGTCGAGCAGGGAGATGCTGCCGACAAGGTCTACTTCGTCGAGTCCGGAAGGATGTCCGCCTCGAAGGCGACGCCGCAGGGCGACATGATCGTCGGCACGGTCGAGGCCGGCCACGTCATCGGCGAGGTCACCGTCGTCGCTGGAGGGCTGCGGACGGCGACGCTCATTGCGAGCGGCCCGGTCGAGGTGTTGGAGATCGAACGGGTTGATTTCGAGGACTGGCTCAACAGCCACCCGGAGATGGCCGACCGCGTTTCCGACGAGGCGCGCGAGCGCGTCGATCGCACGAACGTCGCGACGATGATCGCCGAGCTGATGGGCAGCACCGACCAGGCGATCGTACAGCAAGTGGTCGACCGCGTCGGCTGGCGGCGTCTGGAAGCCGGTGAGGTCCTGTTCGAACAGGGCGACGTCGCCGATGCGGCGTACTTCGTGGTCGGTGGCCGAGTGTCGGTGCACGTCCTCGACGACGGCAAGGAGCGACTCGTTGCCGAACTCGGTCGCGGTGAGGTGGTGGGTGAGTTGGGTCTGCTCGACCGGGCGCCACGGTCGGCCACGGTTCGTGCGGTGCGCGACACCACGCTCGCCTCGTTCTCCGCGACGACCTTCGAGGACCTCGTCGCGTTGTCGCCGTCGATGATGCTCAACGTCACGCGTCGCATCCTGGTGCGGCTACGCAGCCCGTCGCAGCGCAAGTTCGACCGGGCCTCGTCGCTGACCGT
>DATKXG010000152.1:0-4953 GCA_035529175.1 Ilumatobacteraceae bacterium | reverse complement strand
GTGAAGCGCACGTCGCCGCTCAGTTCCGGCTGCGCCCACCGCACGGCCGTCTCCTGGAGCGCATCGTCCACGATCGCTGACACCTCGGCAGCGTCCGAGGCGGGAACGTGGACGAGCAGTTCGTCGTGGAGGCACAACACGATGTGTGCGCCCACGGGCAGCCGGGCCCGCACGATCACGGCCCAGGTCTTGAAGAACTCGGCCGCCGCTCCCTGGACCATCGCATTGCGGCCGTAGCGGCCGCGCGCGGCCGCCCGCGAGCGCTGGTCGCGCTCGTCGAGTTCGGGATCTTCGCCTCCCGACATCCGAACCCGGCGGCCGCCTCTGGTGCGGAGATCGTTGCCGGCTCCGGCCGAGCGAGCGGCGTCGCCGAGATAGCGCATCGCCACCGGGTACGCAGCATCGAGGCCGCGGAGCGCAGCGGCGCCGTGGCCGGTTGTCTGGCCGTACATCGCCCCGAGGACGGCAACCTTGGCGATCTCGCGGCTGACTCCGAGCCGGCGCGCGACCGGTGCGTACATGTCGGCATCGAGCGTTGCAGCTGCCAATGCCGCATCACCCGACACCGCCGCGAGGATTCGCGGCTCGATCTGTCCGAGGTCGGCGCGCACGAACGCATGGCCCGGCTCGGCGACCACCGCCGGACGCAGGTCAGCGGGCAAGTTGTGCAGGCCGGCGGTCGCGGTCATCCGGCCGGCGGCGCCATCGGACGACGACCACGAACCGCGCAGCCGGCCGTCGGCACCGACATGTTCGTCGAGCCAGCGGTACCCGAAGGTGGTCGCCACCCGCTCCGCTTTGCGCCAGACGAGCAGCGCGTCGACGACCGAGTGCTGGTCGCGCAGCTGCTCGAGCCGCCATGCGCGTGTGTCGTCGACCTCGATGCCGGCGCGACGCAACAGCGACTTGACGCTGGCCGGATTGCGCAGATCGACGCCGGTTCGCAGATCCGCGGGCAGATGTGCGAGCACGAGGTCATCGCGCTCGCTGGCCAATCGACGTTCGTCGGCCGCATCGGTCGGACGCGGTCCGATGAACGAGGCGACGATCCGTTCGGATTCGGCGACGTCGATCGGCAGGCCGTCATGGCCGAGTTCGACTGCCAGCATCGCCGCCGCGGATTCCGAGCGTGCGGTAGCGGGTGCGGCCGGATGGTCATCCAGCCGGTCGATCCGCTCCTGCTGGAGTCGGTAGACGCCGAGTGCCAGACGGGCCCAGGTGGCCATTCGATCGACGCTCGAGCGCCAGCCGTCGGTCACCCAGGCGGGCTCGAGGTGGCCGTCGCGCCGGATCGGGTCATCGGGGTCTGCATCGTCGATCTCCGCGGCGGCAGTGAACAGGTCGACCGGCGCCACGGTCGGGAGATGATCCATGTCGAGGTCGTGGGCCCCGGCCCAGGTGCGCGCCGGCCCGGTACGCCAGCCGCCGTGGATGAGCCGATGGACTGCATCGAGGTCCCAGCAGCGCGCTGGGTGGACTCCTGCCTCCACGAGGTGCTGCGCCGTCTCCGAGGTCCACCACACCCACCGCGGTCCGACCTCGCGTTCGACCTGGTCGAATTCCCGGGCGACGTCCTCGGGAAGCCAGCGGAACTCGACACCCCGCGCACCGGCGATCACCGCGCCGAGTTCGGGATCGATCGTCAGAGCGACTGCTTCGTTGCGCTCGAACGCCGGCCTGGATTCCACCGGTCGCTGTCTACCACGGCCTCCCACGAGGAGGTCCGGATCCGGAGGCGTCGCTCAGGCCCAACCGAGCTCGTGGAGCCGGTCGTCGTCGATGCCGGCAGCATGGGCGATCTCGTGGATGACCGTCACGTAGACCTCCTCGATCAGTTCGTCCAGGTCTGCGCACATCTCGCACAGCGGAACTCGGTAGATCGACACGATGTCGGGCCCTTCCTGGCCCGTGCGTTCGGTGTGTGGCACCCCGTCGTACAGCCCCAGGAGGTCGGGTTCCTCGGGATGGCGGTCGACGACTTGAACCACGACGTTGTCGAGCACGTGCAACAGCTCGTCGGGGAGGTCGTCGAGCGCATCGGCGACCATCGCCTCGAACTTGTATCTCGGCACGATCTCCATGGCAGGTCAGTGTTACATCAGGGCCCAGACCCCCGATGAAATTCGGCTCAGAGGATCTTGAGCTTCTCCGAGAAGACCTTCTTCGGCTTCATGTCGACGGCGATCTTCGTGGCGATCTGCTGGAACATCTGTGCCGCTTCCGAGTCGGGATCGACGGCGGTGATCGGGCGGCCGTTGTCGCCACCCTCTCGCAGCTCGGGTACCAGCGGGAGCTGGCCGAGCAGCGGGACTTCGAGTTCCTGGGCGAGCAGTTCGCCGCCGCCCGAGCCGAAGATCTCGTAGCGCTTGCCGTCGTCGCCGGTGAACCACGACATGTTCTCGATCACGCCACGCACCGGCAGGTTGACCTTGGCTGCCATCGCCGCCGAGAGTGACGCCACCTTCTGCGCCGCGGGCTGTGGCGTGGTGACCACGAACACCTCGCCTCGCGGCAGGTACTGGGCGAGCGACAGGGCGATGTCGCCGGTGCCGGGGGGCATGTCGACGAGCAGGAAGTCGGGCTCGTCCCAGAACACGTCGGTCAGGAACTGCTCGAGCGCCTTGTGCAGCATCGGGCCCCGCCAAATGACCGCCTGGCCCTCGGGAACGAAGTAGCCGATCGAGATGCAGCGCACGCCCCACATCGCCGGCGGCACCAGCATCTCGTCGATCACGACCGGGTCGCGGTCGGTGCCGAGCATGCGCGGGATCGAGTAACCGTAGATGTCGGCGTCGACGACGCCGACCGAGTAGCCCTGCGACGCGAGCGCCACGGCCAGGTTGGTGGTGACGCTCGACTTTCCGACGCCGCCCTTGCCCGAGGAGATCAGCAACGGACGTGTCTTGGAGGTGTTCTTCGAGAACGGGATCTCGCGGCCCTCGGCGTGGCCGTGTGCCTGGCTGGAGCCGGCCGTCGATGCAGCGTCGCCGTGCAGCGTGCGGCGGAGGTTCTCGCGGTCCTCGTCACTCATCACGGTGAACTCGAGGTCGATCGATTCGACGCCGTCGAGTTCGGTCGCAGCGTCCGACACCCGGCGGGTGATCTCTCCCTTGAGCGGACAGCCCGGCACGGTCAGCGCGATCAGCACGCCGATCACACCGTTGTCGCGGATCGAGACGCCGCGCAGCATGCCGAGGTCGACGATCGAGCGGTGGAGTTCCGGATCCTCGACCGGGCGGAGGGCTTCGATGATCTGTGCTTCGGTCACGACGGCCATGTCCTCATTGTGGCGAGGGCACTACGAATTTGCACTACGTGGATAGGTAGAATTGCGCTCGTGCGAACGTCCCCGTCGTTCACGGCAACGGTGTCGGCGATCACCGATGCGTTCGGCGACCCGACAAGGC
This sequence comes from Ilumatobacteraceae bacterium, assembly GCA_035529175.1. Taxonomy (GTDB): domain Bacteria; phylum Actinomycetota; class Acidimicrobiia; order Acidimicrobiales; family Ilumatobacteraceae; genus Sva-07. The sequence continues at coordinate 1,546 of DATKXG010000152.1, read as the reverse complement.
GTTCGATCTACGTGTTCGTCAAGGAGTGCTCGGGCGACAGCATCGATTCGGCACCCGGCGTCACCGCATCGATGGTCGCCGCCGAGGTGGGTGTGCACACCAATGTCGCCCGGCACCACCTCGACAAGTTGGCCGCCGGCGGGTATCTCGAAGTGGTCTCGACCCGGGTCGCCCGTGCCGGCGCTGGGCGGCCCTCGAAGCGGTACGTCGCCGTCGGTGACGCGGACACCGGTGACTTCCCGGTTCGCAGTGACGACCTCGTGCTGTCGCTGCTGGGCAGAGCGCTCGACCGGCTGCCGCACGACGAGGCCGAGATGATCGCCGAGGAGGTGGGCGCCGAGTACGGGCGGGCGATGGCCGAGGGGTTGACCGGCGATGCGCTCAGCAGCGGGCGTCGCTCGCTGAGGTCGGCGATGGAGTCGGTCGCCGACGCACTGACCGCCCACGGTTTCGCCGCGCGCACCGACGGCCGAAACGGCCAGTTGCGGATCATCAACGACCACTGCCCGTTCGGAGACGTTGCGACCGACCATCCGGTGATCTGCGCTGTCGACCGCGGCATGGTCAAGGGCATGCTCGCTGCGCTGGTCGACGACCATGCCGCCGCCAGCGTCGACGTCGTGAGCGAGTCGAGCGTGGCCCGCGGCGACCCCGTCTGCTCCACCGCCGTCTGAGGATTACATCGCGGGTCTGACCCATGATGTAATCCGGACCTCGGAGGCGATCAGGGTGCCGTGATCGCCTTGATCTCGTCGGCGATGGTGTCGGTGAACTCGTTCGAGGGGATGGCGGTCTGCATCGCCATCATCTTCATCATGTCGCCCTGCACCTTGATCTTGCCGGCCATGAACGCCTGCATCGCGATCGCCTGGTCCTGGTCGACGAACATGGCCTTGGCGGTGTCGTAATCGGTCGTGACGGTCGCGTCGGCGTCGTCGAGCTCGCCGAGTTCCATCACGAGGTGCCCGGACGAGGTGTCGAGGTAGCTCTTCACCTCACCGTCGCCGAAGGGGACGTCGACAATCACCTGGTTGATCTTGATCATGGCGGTCACCGGCGGAACCTGATCGGCGTACTTCTCGCGGATCTCGTGCGCTGCGGCCATCCACTCATCTGACAGGAACGGGTGCGTCATAGTGCGACGACTGTACCGCGTCGGTCGATGCGCAGTCGGCTCGTCGTCACCGCGTCGAGGAACTCGCGGTCGAGGTCGAATCCGAGTCCTGGTGAGGTCGGCACCGTGACGTGGCCGTCGGTGATCGTGATCGGATCGGTCACGATGTCTTGCGCGTAGAAGCGCGTCGACGCGCTGATGTCGCCGGGCAATGTGAAGCCCGGCAGTGCGGCGAGCGCGGCGTTGGCGGCTCGTCCGATGCCGGTCTCCAACATGCCGCCGCACCACACGGGCACGCCCTTGGCGAGGCACAGGTCGTGGATGCGGACCGCTTCGAGGTAGCCACCCACACGGCCGGGCTTGATGTTCGCGATCTCGCACGCACCGAGCTCGATCGCGTCGGCCGTCCCTGCAGCCGACACCAGCGATTCG
>DATKXG010000151.1:0-2388 GCA_035529175.1 Ilumatobacteraceae bacterium | reverse complement strand
TCGATCAACTCGAGGCCCTCGGCGGACACGGTGCACGACACGGTCACGGCCACCTGGCCGCCCGGTCGGAAGTCGGACAAGTCGACTGACACCTGCGGTACCGAGCACGACGACGGGTCGACCAGCATCGCCCGGCCGATCGCTTCGGCGGCCGCCACCGCAGCAGTGCCCGAACGCTCCTGCGCCGCCGCCTGCGCCGCCGACTCCGCGGCGCTCTGCACGGTCGCTCGGCTGTCGACGCCACGTCCGAGGAACACGATCACCACCGCCAGCCCGATCGCCGCCGGCGTCAGCAGCGCCAACCCCAGGGCGTCGGACGATCCCGCGTCCCGACGAAGTCGGCGGCTCACGGTGTGAGCTCCTCGACCGGCACCGCCGAGGTCACGGAGAGGGCGTTGGCCGTGCCACGGATGATTCCCGGCGCGTCCCCGGTGACGGTCACGGTGACCACGCCTCCGGTCGTTCCGACGTCGACGACCACGTTGCGCAGGTCGGTGTCCGCCTCGAGGATCGCGGTCGCTGACATCTGGGCGTCGCCGGGGGCGACACCCGATCGGGCGACCAGCGCCGCGGTGTCGCGGGCGATGACCCGAGCCTCGGTTCGGGCGTGGCTCCACATCGCTGCTTGGAACGCCGCGAACGCGAGGAACACGAACATCGGGGTGAGCAGCGCGACCGCCAGCGACGTGGCCGCCCCGCGATCCCCGCGCATGCGCCGCGCCTGGGCGCACCGGGATCGTGGGTCGTTGACCACTGCTCGAACCGTCCGACGTCAGGGTGCCGATGGTGACTGCACCGGCGTGCTCGCCGTGTCGCGTATCTGGCTCCAGATGATCGCCGCCACGACGGCCACGCTGATCGCTGCGGCTGCGTACCACAGCACCTGCTCGATCGACACGGCTCCGCGATCGCGCATCGAATCGGACGTCGGACGCGTGCCGAAGGCTCGGGTGACGACGGCGATGACGCTGGTCAGCATCAACATCGGATCGTGCATGTCGGTTCCTCTCGGATGGGTTGGTCGGAGTCGGTCAGCTGAGATTGGTGGATGGGTGGGCGGTCAGTTCAGGTTGAGGGCGGGGTAGATGATCAGCGCCATGAACAGCAGCGCCATGGCGACGAGGGGAGGGGTCACCTTGTCGTTGCGAACCCGGGCGTCGGCCTCCTGCTCGGCGGCGAGCGTCGAGCGCAACGTCGAGCACTTCGCGGCCAGGCTGCGCGCAACCGGTGCCCCTTCGGCTGCCGAGAGTGTGGCGGTGGCCGCCACCTGCTCGAGCTCGACGATGCCGTAGTCGTCGGCGACCTGCTCGAGCGCTCGGACCAGGCTCTGTCCAGTGGTGCCCGCCTCGCGCATCGCTCGGCGCAGCTCGCGGAACAGCAGTCCGTCACCGGCCCGGGCCGCCTGGTCGAGAGCTCCTTCGTAGCCCGTGTTGCCGGCGAGCAGCATCGTCACCATGTCGAGGTACGCGCCGAGTTGGTGGCGCAGGTCGATGGCGACCTCCGTGCTCGCCGCCATCGTCGTCGAGTGCACCAGGAGCGGCAGCACGATCGCGCATGCCACCGACAACGCCGCCGGGACCCAGATGCCGATGGACACGACGCCGAGGCCCTGGAGGATCGCGAGGGTCAACGCCGGAGCGACCAGCCCCACGAGCGACGCGAGCGCGAGATGGCCCACGTGGGTCTCCACACTGCGGCCGACGAGCCGGAGGGGTCGCCTCCACGCTCTGGTCCACGTCGATGCGCCCCGCTGCTCGACGAACGTGCCGATGCGCACGACCAGATCTGATCCGTCTGCCGTCGACGCGGGAGCCACCAGGCCGGGCCGGTGCAGGTGTGCCATCGCGCGCTGGAGCGTGGGACGAGGCTGGCGCCAGCCGCCGACCACCAACCAGGTCCCGGCGCAGAGCGCGAGGCTGCACAGCACCAGCACCCCGGCGGTTCTCATCGGGACGGTCCTGCGGTGAGAAACCGGCTGGGTCGCGGGAAGCGGGCGAGGCGTTGCACTCGCAGGAGCAGCATCGCGTAGATCGCAAGAACGAGGCCGAGGAACAGCTGCCCGCCGGCGCTGTCGTACGGCTCGAGGTACTCGGCGCGTCCGAACACCAGGAGCCCGAGGACGAGCGTGCCCATGATCACCGTCAGGAGGGTGACCTCGCGTTGGATCGGCGCGCGCTCGGCCTCGACGAGGCGGCGGCGGTCGGACTGCCGCCGGGCCTGTTCCGCGAGTGAACTCAGCACGGCCGCGGTTCGAGCGCCGCGCTGCACGGCGATCAGGAGTCCCGCGGCGACGAGGTCACCGAGCGGATCGTCGATGTCGTCGGCGAAGCGGCGGAACACGATCGCGGGGTCCTGACGGCCGAGCCCGGCGGCGAGCCGGCGGACCTG
>DATKXG010000150.1:0-6636 GCA_035529175.1 Ilumatobacteraceae bacterium | reverse complement strand
CGAGACTGCGCTCAACCTGGTCGTCGGACCGAACGGCCCCGGCTACGGGGACCGCAACGGCGACGGGACCGTCGATGGCTCCGCCGACGCCGGGCTGCTTCCCGGACTCGACGGAACGCCGGACGGCCTGGCCAGCTCGATCGCGGACAACCGCTGCGTCGAACGCGACGTGCTCGGGGGCCCCTGGGACGACCCCGGTGGCCGCTGGGGTGAGATGACCGCGGCGATCGAAGCGTGGCGCCCAGACGGCAACACGATGCCCACCCTGGCGAGTCACCCGATGCGGGTGGTCGGATGGGCGACGTTCACCCTCGACACCGACCCGACATCGGGCGATGCGATCGATCTCGCACACGAGTTCGCGGGCCACGCCGCGCTCCACGTCGCCATCTCGGCCGACGCGCTGAGCTGTTGACACCGCCATGCCCGGCCGCTCGCGGTCGTGAGGCAGCGGCTCGATCAGTGACCGGTGAAATTCGGGCGGCGCTTGTCGAGGAACGCGGTCCGGCCTTCTTCGGCATCCGCACTCGCCCACGCGGCGCTGCGCGCCGCTTCGAAGTCATCGTCGAGGCCGGGTTCGACCGCGGCGTGCTCGAGGCCGAGTTTGTGGCCCGCGATGGTGAGCGGCGCCAGGCGCGACAGCTCGTGCGCCCAGGCAACCGCGTCGTCGAGCGTGCCCAGCCGGTGGATGCCTCCGGCAGCATGGAGCTGTTCGGCGGTGTAGGTCTGCGCGGCGAGCAGCATCGCTCGTGCGATCGGTGGCGAGAACTCCGACGCCAACCGGCGGATCGTCCAGTGGTCGACCACCAGCCCGAGCTTCGCCGCCGGAATCCCCAACACACTCGCCGGTGTCGCGACCCGCAGGTCGGTGGCGATGGCCAACTGCGCTCCTGCGCCCAGGGCCGGGCCGTCGATCGCCGCGATCACCGGAACCGACAGTTGGCCGAAGCCGCGCAGCACAGCCGCGAGGTCGGTGGCGAATTGGCCCTCTTCGACGCCGTTGAGGTCGGCACCGGCGCTAAAGGCCGGTGGCTTGCCCGTCAGGACCACCGCCCGAATCGCCTCGGGCGTACGCGCAGCGATCGCCGCTTGGACATCGAGGAGCTCGAGCAGGGTGGAGTGATCGACCGCGTTGCGTCTCGACGGCCGGTCGAGCGTGACGATCGAGACGAATCCGTCGTGGGTGAGATCGACCGTCATGACCGGTGGCGTCTCGCTCGTAGCATGACCCGACTGTATGCCGACGCCTTCTGCAACGCCCGACGAGACCGATCCGATCCGCGCCCGCCGCGCCCAGGTGGCGAAGTGGACCCTGCTCGCCAACCGTGTCGGCTATCTCTTCGTCGCGCTCGCGATGGCCCTGTTCTTCATCGCCTTCGCCATCGGATTCTCCCCGACGATGGCGACACTTGTGACCATCTCGTTCGTGATCGGCTGCGTCCTGCTGGCACCGTCGATCATCGTCGGCTACGCGGTGAAGGCCGCCGAACGCGACGACCGCGAACGCGGCTTCTGACCTCGGTCGCTGCCGAATTCCGAGACGCCGTCGCTGCCGTTACCATTGGGTAACTGATGTCCCCACGTCTCACAGCCACCGCCCGGCGGGAACAGATCCTCGACGTCGCACTCGAGGTGTTCGCCACACACGGCTTCCACGGAGCGTCGATGAACGACGTCGCCGACGCCGTCGGTGTCACCAAGCCCGTGCTGTACCAGCACTTCGACTCCAAGCGCGACCTCTACCAGGCACTGATCGACGAGGTCGGCAACCGGCTCCTCGCCAGTATCGCGAAGGCTGCCGCCGAAGCCGTCGACGGCAAGAGCCAGACCGAGCTGGGGTTCCGTGCGTACTTCAGGTGGGTCGCCGAAGATCACGACGCGTTCCGGTTCCTGTTCGGGTCGGGCACGCGCCGCGACGACGAGTTCAACGCTGCGGTCACCCGGATCACCGCCGAGGCGGCCAAGGCGGTTGCGCCGTTGATCGCCGTCGACATCGACGAGCGCCACCGTACGACGATCGCCCATTCGCTCGTCGGCATGGCCGAAGGTGCCAGCCGTCTGCTCGTGGAGCGAGGCGACGAGTTCGATCCCGACGAGATCGCCCACGTCGTGGCCGATCTCGCCTGGGCCGGCCTCCGCGCCGTCCAACCCAAGGACTGACGCCATCCGCCAACGCCACGTCCGGCAACCACCACGTTTGCGCTGCGATTTCGCTGGAGCGGGTCATCCAAATCGCGACGCAAACGACGGGGGAAGATTTGGGTTGACAGGTGTTCACCTATCGGTCATGTTGGGCGCATGACCGATGCCGAACCCCGGATCCGGCATCGACCCGGCCGTCCATCACTGGTTCCTCGGCGCCGGCATGGTGCACGGCGTGCGGCTGCGGGATGGACGGGCCGAGTGGTATCGCAACCGTCGCGTCGTGGGCGACGACGGGTCCTCACCGAACACCAACGTCGGCGGATTCGCCGGCACGACGTGGGCGATGGTCGAGGCCGGTTCGCCTCCCGTCGAACTCGGCCACGAACTCGATTCGCTCGGTACCAACCGGTTCTTCGGCACCCTGCTGAACGGGTTCAGCGCCCACCCGAGGTAGAACCCGGCGACCGGCGAGCTCCACGCGATGGCCTCTCACTGGCCCGATCTCGTCGATCACGTCCAGTACGTCGTCGTCGGCCCCGACGGACGGGTCTCGAAGGTGATCGACCCAGTGGCCAAGCGGGTGTTCGAGACCCGACTCGACGATCGACCGCAGGAGTTCCCCCGCCACGACCCGCGGGTCGGCTTGCAGCGACACCGTTTCGGCTACACCTCGGAAGTGGGCGTCGGCGGCCCCAACCTGACCGGCGAAAGCCGACAGTAGGGCCGAGGACGACGCATGGATCCTCACGGTCGTGCACGACCCGGCGTCGGACGCGAGCGAACTGTGCATCCTCGACGGGCAGGACATCACCGGACCCGAAGTCGCTCGGATCCACCTTCCCCAGCGTGTGCCGTTCGGATTCCACGGCACCTGGGTGTCGGACACGTCAGTCGCACCGCCGACGTGAGGATTACATCAGGGGTCTGGGTCGGTTCCCTGACCCCTGATGTAATCGACCCCCACGTTGGATCAGTCGGCGGGGACGATCACGAGGTGCGCGGGTCCGGTCGAGTCGACCGAGGGATCCTGCACGTCGATCTTGGCGGCGTCGAGGGCCTCGGCGACTTCCGGAGCGACACAGTAGGCCAGTCCGTGGACGCTGGCGGTGTGGTCTCCCTCCATCGGCGTGTCGACGAAGCCGAGGGAGATCCCCTGTTCGCCGTCGGTCGCACCGGCGACCCTCAAGAGGGCATCATCGGGAATTCCCTGCTGCGACCGGGCGTCGGTCAGCAGCGTGGCGGCGGGCTGGCTCAGGGTCAACATGGTCATCCTCCTCGGATGGGTTGCGTACCTCCAGCCCTACCCGCGCGCGGACGCCGCGAAAACGTCAGCTCTCCAATCGATCTCTGACCAGGGGCGAAGCGTCGCCATCGCGCGCTCCTGTCACGCCGACGGCAAGGCCGCGGCCGGTCCCGGAGTCGACGCCACCGGTCGATCCAGCCAGCTCTGCGGGGCCGGGAGCCGCTGCGTGGCGACGTAGGCGACCACGACGGCCACGATCGCAAGCGGCATCACCGCATAGGAGTCGCTCGACAACAGCACCGTGGCGAGCAGGACCGACGTGAACGGCAGCTTCAGCATCGACGCACACATCGCACCGATGCCGATGGCGAGGCCCGGCACGAGGGACATGCCAGGCAGGTCGGCGGCAAGGACACCGATCGCACCGCCGATGAACAGACTCGGGAAGATCGGACCACCACGGAACGCACTGAGCGACAGCGCGTAGGCCAGCCCTTTGCACACGATCACGAGGAGCAGCGCTCCCGTCGACCATGTGGCGGACTGCTCGACGAGGACAGGCAACTGGGCTTGACCCGAGAACAAGACGTTCTGGCTGCCCTGATCGCTGAGTTCGCCGAAGAGGACCGCCAGCAGCGCGATCGCAACGCCGAGCAGCGGTGTCACGAGCAATCGACGGGCGTGCACGAGCGTGCGCACCGAGAGTGCGATCGAGTACACGAGCCATCCGATCAGGGGGCACAGGACGCCGAGCACGACCGCCCAGCCGAACATCGCCACGGTCGGCGTGGTGAATGCCGGGAGGTCGGGTATGGCGAGCGAGAACGTGCCTTGCCCTGTGAGCGAGTCGAGCCCGACGAACACCAGGAATCCGAGGCCGGCTGCAAGCAGTCCGGGCAACAGGGCCACCGCCAGCATCGTGCCGCCGAGCCCGGCGACTTCCAGCATCAAGAACGCGGCGACCACGGGTGAGCCGATCAGCGTCGAGATCGCAGCGAAACTTCCTGCGGTGGCGATCAGGGCGACCGCGGAGGGTGCCGAGTCGCGCTGAACGGTGCGGATCGCGAGCGCACCGAGGCCACTGCCGATCGCGATCAACGGCGCCTCGGGGCCGAGCACGGCACCGAACGCGAGCGTCGCCAGGGCCGCGAGCGCGATCCCCGGTAACTCGATCGGCGGCGTCGGCCCGCTCTGCTGGAATCCGCCGGACGGCGAGTGGCCACAATTGCCCGGGAGCGACCGGATGCAGAGCGCGACGAGCAGCCCGGAGACAGCAAGCATCGGCACCGGCCACCAGGTGGGGGGCGAGTCGAATCCCAACCCGCTCGGAAGATCGGTGAACAGCGCTTCCTGGAGCCAGTCGACTAGCGCCAGGAAGCCGTAGGCGATGGCCGCGACGGGCACCGAGATCAGCGCGGCCAGCAGCAGTGCCCGGATGTACTCCCTCGACTTGACGACCTCCAACGGATCGACCACTGGGGGCTGTTCACCTGAGGTCGTGGTCACCCGGCCACCGTAGTCAGTCCGATGGGCAACTCGTCCGATCGACTCAGCCGCGGTAGGTGAGGCCGCGGTAGCCGTCGACGAAGCCGGCGGAGCGCAGGATCTGCAGGATGCCCTCGGGTGCATCGGCGAGACCGTTGCCGTCGATCTTGCGGACCTCGACCGAGCGGGCGCGGTCGGTCTTCACGAGCGTGACGAGTGCATCGGCCCATGACGGATCGACGAGCGTGTCGGGAAACGTGACGAGGTGGTGACCGCGACGATCGAACCAGACGAGCGGTCGACCGGCGCGGAGCACCACGAGCGACGACGCGTTCCGGGCGGGGCGTCCCGACGTGCCGGGCCAGGCGAGCGACGCCCCGTAGGGCTGAGCCGGATCGGTCGACGCGAGCACGATCGGATCGGGGACGTCGCCGGGGTGCAGCAGCGGATCGGGTGTGTCCCGTGCGGAGCGGAGCCGGTCGACCGCTCCGGGCACCGCGAACTGCGCGGCGCCGAGACCGTCGACGAAATACCCGCGCCGCACCTGCCCCCGCTCCTCCAGCACCTTGAGCACGCCGTAGACGGCGCTGAATCCACCGACGAGACCTTCGGCCATCACGGCCTCACGGGTGACGATGCCATAGCGCTCGACAAGCTGCATCGCCTGCGCGTGAGCGGCCTCGGTCGGGGTTGGCGCCGGCACCAACAGCGGCGCCACGAGGCTCCATCGGCCCTGACCGGCCGGTGGGCCGATCCGGGTGAGGCGACCCGGACGCGGACGGCTCTTGCCGTACGGGGCACGTCCCGTGGATGTGGCCTTCACCTTGGCACCGCCGATCACCGATCGCAATGGCGCCAACGAGTCGTTGGTGACCTCCCCGGCCCACACGAGGTCCCAGAGCGCGGCGAGTAGTTCCTGGTCCTGTGCGCCGGGCGCAGCACCACGAATCTGACCCCAGAAGCTCGCACCCTGCTCGGCGAGCAGCGTTCGGATCGCGTGCTGCAGCCCTCCCTCGGCGGGCTCGCGCTCCTCCCAACCAGGGGCGAGCAGCGGCAGCTGATCGGCGAAGCACAGCCGGATCCGACCGTCGCGTGCGCCGAGCGCGCCGGCGCCGATCCAGACGACCTCTCCGGCGGTGCACAACTCGTCGAGCATCGACGGCCGGAATCCGGCGACCCGAACCGGCAGCACGTCGGTCTCGATCGTCGACGCCACGAGCGCCGTGCCCGAGAGCACGCCGAGCGTCTCGACGAGCGCGTCCAGGCCTCGCCGCCCGGCGGGGAGACCGTGCCACGCGGCGAGGAACCTGGCGAACGCCTCCTGTTCGACCGGCTCGACCTCCTTGCGGAGCGCGGCGAGCGATCGGCGACGCAGTTGGCGCAGCACGTCGACGTCGCAGTACTCACGCGACACGCCCTCGGGCCGGAACTCGCCGACGACGAGGCGCTCCTCGCCTTCGAGCGCCGCGAGCGCTCCGGCGATCCGCTCGGGCGGCGCACCGAACCGCTTGGCGACCTCGGCGGCGAGGAAGGGTCCGTGCGTGCGGGCGTAGCGGCCGACGATCTCCTCCAGCGGGCGCGCGACCGGGTCGGTGAACGCCATCGGCAGGCCGAGCGGCAACGAGCAGCCGAAAGCATCGCGGTATCGCGCGGCGTCCTCCGCAGCGGCGTATCGCGTCTCGCCGCCGAGCGCGATCTCGATCACCCGTCGCTCGTCGAGCAACACCCCCAGCCACCCACGGTCCTCCCCGGCCCCGGCCCCG
>DATKXG010000149.1:0-4551 GCA_035529175.1 Ilumatobacteraceae bacterium | reverse complement strand
CTGCTCGCCGATCGCGCAGGCCTGGCCGACCAGCGGGATCATCTTCAGCTCGGCCTCGAGGTTGGCCGGGCTGACGTTCTTGCCGCCGGCGGTGATGATCAGTTCCTTCTTGCGGTCGACGATCTTCAGGTAGCCATCGTCGTCGAGGACGCCGATGTCCCCGGTGTGCAACCAGCCGTCCTCGTCGATCGTCTCGGCGGTCTGCTCGGGCTTGCCGAGGTAGCCGACGCAGACGTTGCCGCCACGAGCGAGCACCTCGCCGTCGTCGGCGATACGGATCTCGACGCCCGTGGCCGCCCGGCCGACACAGCCCGGCTTGGGGTCGTTGGCCCACGTGAGCACGGCGCAGTTCTCCGACATGCCGTAGCCCTCGGTCAGCGGTACGCCGATGGCGCGGAACCAGGCGAGGATCTCTGCTGGCAGTGGAGCGGCGCCGGTGATGCAGATCTCGGTCTCGTCGAGGCCGATCAGACCGCGAACGGTCTGGAAGGCGACCTGGTCGAGGAAGTTCCAGGTGTCGATCTCCTCCTGGGTGGCGGTGCCACGCGTCATCTTCTCGACGATCGGCACTGCCGCGTCGACGGCCTCGTTGAACGCCTTCGACCTCTCCGGGTCACCTGCCAGTGCGGCATTGACGCCGGCGTAGAGCTTCTCCCAGACGCGAGGCACGCCGATGAACATGTTCGGCCGCACCTCGGCGGTGTACGCGGTGAGCTGAGAGGTCTCCGGGCAGCAGGTGACCTGCGCAGCGAAGTCGAGCATGTAGTAGTGCCCGAGGAGTCGCTCGAAGATGTGCGCCATCGGGAGATACGACAGATGCTTCTTGCCGGCGAAGTCCTCGATGTCGGTCTGGTCGCGCATCGACTGGCCGACCGATTCGAGCGTCCACGCGATGTTGCTGTGCGACAGCATGACGCCCTTGGGCGGGCCGGTGGTACCCGAGGTGTAGATGACGGTGGCGATGTCATCGAGGGTGGCGATCTCGGCGAGCTCGCGCAGGTCTGCCGGTTCGGAAGCGGCGAGGTCGCTGTAGGGAACGACGGCATCGCCGGCAGTCTCCGACGGCTCGATCAGGGCGATCTGCTCGAGCGTCGGGAGCGATTCGCGGACCTTCAGGAACCGCTCGAGGAAGCCGTCGTCCTCGACGACGGCGACCTTGGCCTTGCAGTCGTTGACCAGGTAGTCGATCTGCTCGGGTGCCGAGGAGTTGTAGATCGACACCGGCGTTGCGCCGAGGAAGAGCACGGCGAGATCGAGCGCATGGAACTCGGGCCGGTTGCGCATCATCAGCACGACGGTGTCGCCCTTGCCGACGCCGAGGGAGGCGAGCCCGGTCGCCAGGCGTGCCGTCACGTCGGCGAGGTCGGTCATCGTCCAGCTGCGCCAGGCGCCGTCGGCTTCCTTCCAGCGAACGACCTCGACGGTGGCGTTCTTGTCGAGGTTCGCGAGGAATCGCTTGGCGAGGTTCTGTCCGACGATGCGGTCATGCAGTTTTTGGCTCGTGGTCATTCCCACATTCTCGCGCAACCGCACGCGAAGTGACACATGGCACCCGCTCGACTCCGGCGCTCCGGTCGGTCAGGGCGTCTCGAGGAAGCCGACCACGGCCTCGGTGAACACGTCGTTCTTGTCGCCGGCGATCATGTGCGCCGCGCCAGCGACGTCGACGTAGCCGGCATGGGGCACCATCTCTCGGAACTCGGCCACTTCGGCCTCGGTGACGAGGTCGGAGAGCTTCCCGCGCACCAGCAGGACCGGAAGCGTCAGACGGCGCGCGATGTTCTCGAGCTCGCCATGGTGTGCATCGCGGGCGTGCTCGCTCGATCCGCCGGTGCGGGTGTCGAGGAACGCCGGATCCCAGTGCCAACGCCAGCGCCCGTCCTCGCCGAGGCGAAGGTTCTTCGCCAGACCCGACAGGTCGCTCGGCCGCGGTCGGTGCGGCTGGTAGGCGGCGATCGCATCGGCGGCGTCGTCGAGGCTGGCGAATCCGTCGACGGCATCCTTGCGCATGAACTCCAGGATTCGGCTGACACCGGCAGCCGCCGGACGGGGCGTGATGTCGACCAATACGAGCGCCGAGAACCGGTCCGGAGCCGCGTCGACGGCGTGGAGTCCGGTCATCCCGCCGAGCGACGCGCCCACCCAGGCAACCGGTTGTCCGATCCAGTCGACGACGGCGAGCGCGTCGTCCCGGTAGGCGCGCATCGAGTAGTCGCCGTCGCTGTCCCATGCGGAGTCGCCGTGGCCGCGTAGATCGATCGACACGACGCGGTGACCGTGGGCCGCCAGGGCTGCTGCGGTCCCGCCCCAGGAATGGCGGGTCTGGCCGCCACCGTGCGCGAGCACGACGGCGGGGCCGTCGCCGGGCCACTCGTCGGCGGCGATTCGCATGCCGTTCGGGGCGTCGATTGTCGCCGAGTGCTTCGTGGGGCTCACTGGAGCGACTTCGACCAGCTCGGTCGACGCTTCTCGGCGAAGGCCGCCATGCCCTCGGCGGCGTCGGCACCGTTGAACAGCTCGTTGGACAAGGTGGCCATGGCATCGAAGGCGGCGTCGCGCTCCATCGATGCGACGGTGTGCAGCAGCCGCTTGGTCGCCGCGACGGCGGTGGGTGCGCCCTGGAGGATGCCGTCACAGAGGTCGTCGACGGTCGACACCACGTCGCCGCTCACGTGGGTGACGAGGCCCATCCCACGAGCGGAGTGGGCGTCGAAGGCTTCCCCGGTGAGCATGGCGCCAGCGATGAGGCTCGGAGCCACACGACGCAGGATCGGGACCGCGATGATCGCCGGGGCGACCCCGATACGTACCTCGGTGAGCGCAAACGTCGTCGAGTCGTGGACGACGACGAGGTCGCACGACGCCATCAGCCCGATGCCACCGGCCCGGACGGCGCCGTTCACGGCGGCGATGGTGGGGCACGCTGCGTCCATCAGGCGTTCGAGGGCGGTGACGAAGGGTGACGAATCCGCCGGGGCGCTGCCGGCCGAGGCTCGCTCCTTGAGGTCGGCGCCGGCGCAGAATGCCGGACCGCGATGCGTCAGCACGATCGCGCGTACCTCGGCCGCGTCGGCCTCGTCGAGCGACAGGTGCAGGTCGCCGAGCAACTGGCGTGACAGGGCGTTGCGATTGTGTTGGGAGTCGAGGGTGATCGTGGCGACGGCGTCGACGATCTCGCAGTCGACCACGCGATTCGGGGAGTCGGCGCCGGTCATGTCTGCCGACCGTAGCGATCATCGGGTCCCCGGTCACCAGTCCGATGATCACCAGTCCGGAGCGCCCGGCGGTCGCGACGGTGCGCACTGGCTACAGTCGACGATGTGAACGACGACATGCTGAACAAGGTCCGGACCGGTCAGGGTTTCATCGCTGCGCTCGACCAGAGCGGTGGCAGCACCCCGAAGGCGTTGAAGCTGTACGGCATCGAGGAGGATGCCTGGTCGAACGACGACGAGATGTTCGACCTGATGCACGCGATGCGGACCCGCATCATGACGTCGCCGGCGTTCACGGGCGACCGGGTGCTCGGCGCGATCCTCTTCGAGCAGACGATGGACCGTCTGGTCGAGGGGCGCGGCACCGCCGACTACCTGTGGTCGGTCAAGAACGTGGTCCCGTTCCTCAAGGTCGACAAGGGTCTCGCCGACGCGGCCGATGGCGCGCAGATCATGAAGCCGATTCCGGGTCTGACCGCATTGTGCGAGCGGGCAGTCGGTCTCGGCGTGTTCGGCACCAAGATGCGTTCGGTCGTGCAGCTCGCCAACGGAGCGGGTGTGAACGCGGTCGTCGACCAGCAGTTCGAGGCGGCCAAGGAGATCATCGCGGCCGGACTCGTTCCGATCATCGAGCCCGAGGTCGACATCCACAGCCCCGAGAAGGAAGCTGCCGAGGGTCTGTTGCGCGACCGGATCGCCACGCAGCTCGACGCACTCTCCGAGGATCAACCGGTGATGCTGAAGCTCTCGATCCCGACGGTCGACGACTTCTATGCGCCGCTGATCGAGCATCCTCGCGTGCTGCGCGTCGTGGCGCTGTCAGGCGGGTACCCCCGTGACGAGGCGAACGAGCGGCTGTCTCGCCAGCACGGCATGATCGCCAGCTTCAGCCGTGCGCTCACCGAGGGCCTCAGTGCCGGCCAGAGCGACGACGAGTTCAACGGCATGCTGGCCTCGACGATCGACGGCATCTTCGCCGCCTCGATCACCTGATTACATCGCGGGTCTGCTTGGGGCCCAGGGGTGGTTGCAACATCTGATCGTGTGAGGTGTTGTGATGGCTGTTCGAGGGGTTCGGATTCCAGGTGATGTTCGGCGGGTGGTTCGTCGTCGGCGTTCGGCGGGTGAGTCGTCTGCGTCGCTTGCAGACGAGTTCGGTATCAGCCCGGTGACGGTGTGGCGTTGGGCGAATGAAGATGATGCGATGTTGACGACGTCGTGTGGCCGGTCTTCGAGGTTTCTGTCGGCGAGTGAGCGTGAGACGATCTCGAGAGAACTTGCTCGCGGGTCGAGCCCAGCCCGGATCGCCGGCTTGTTGGGTCGGCATCGGTCCTCG
>DATKXG010000148.1:0-2913 GCA_035529175.1 Ilumatobacteraceae bacterium | reverse complement strand
GGCACCTTCACCGAGTGGGTGCGCGATGTGCTCGAATTCGCCCACGATCCCGAGCGCCGGCGCCGAGGCATCGTCGGCATCATCGAGTACCTGAGCGCGGCGATCGACGAGCGCACCGCCAACCCGACCGACGACTTCATCAGCGAACTGATCCAGTCCGAACACGACGGCGAGCCGATCACCCGCGACGTCGTGATGGGCATGTGCGCGCTGCTGCTGATCGCCGGCATCGACACCACCTGGTCGTCGATCGGCTCGACGATGTGGCACCTCGCAACGCATCCCGAGGATCGTCGCCGTCTGATCGCCGAGCCGGAGCTGATGCCGACCGCGATCGAGGAGTTCCTCCGCGCGTACGCTCCGGTCACGATGGCTCGCCGCCTGATCGAGGACGTGGAGTACAAGGGCTGCCCCATCAAGGCCGAAGAACGCATCCTGATGAACTTCCCCGCCGCCAACCGCGACCCCGAGGTGTTCGAGAACCCCGACGAGGTCATTCTCGATCGCCAACACAACCGGCACCTTGCGTTCGGTGCCGGCATCCACCGCTGCGCAGGCTCGAACCTCGCCCGCATGGAACTTCGTGTCGCCGTCGAGGAATGGCTCGCCCAGATCCCCGAGTTCGACGTCACCGACCCGTCGCTGGTGACGTGGGCGGGCGGCCAGGTGCGCGGCCCGCGGTCGATCCCGGTCAGCGTGCGTTGATCCGGTTGTTCGACGCAGCGCCTTGACGCCATCTCCGCGGCAACCGTCGGTAGTGTCGTCACGGTGACCGGCCGCACGACCACGATCATGCTCGCCGGTGCGCTGGTGGCGTTGAGCGCGTGCAGCCGGACCGCCGGCGGCAGCGAGATCGCGTCGCCCGACGACGCGGCGGGTGCCACGACGTCGACCACCGAACTCGTCGTCGACACCACCCAACCGGCCCCGCCGACGACAGAGCCACCGCTCGACGTGTACGACCCGCTGTGCGTGGTCAAGGTCGCTCCGGGTGACTCCCTCAGCCTGATCGCCGACCGCTTCGACGACGACACGGTGCGTGTCGACACAATCGGCGCCGAGAACGACCTGGAGGGCAACACGATCTATCCCGATCAGCTCCTCGACGTGTGTGTCGACAACGGCCTCGACGACCGAACCGGGGCGACGCGCGAACCGAACCGGGTCCTCGTCGCCGAGGCGACCATGGCCAACGTCGAACTCCAGCAGGCGAAGCTCAACGAGCTGTTCGCCGGCTCGGGCATGGCCGATCTGCCCATCGACGGCGTGTCGGGGTCCGTGACGCGCCAGCGGCTGTGTGCCGCACGCATGGCGCTCGGGCTCACCCCGTCGACGACCGACATGGCGGCGGGCAGCGAGGAGGAACAGGTCCTGATGGCCGCCACCCAGCTGAACATCCCGTTGTACGCCCCGGTCGAAGCCGAGCGGTGGACACTGGTCGACCAGACGTGCCAGGTGATGTTCGTGGGCGCCGGGAACGAGCAGCTGCAGTTCGTCTTTCCGACCTCGACCGGCGAGCCGGGGTTCGAGACCCGTCTCCAGGACGCCTCGAAGGTGTACCGCTACGACCCGGCGTTCGAGAACGACGGGTGGCACGACAGCACCGAGTTCCCGGTCCCGGAGGACAATCCGATCAACGGCAACATGTACAAGCCGCTCTACTTCGACGGCGGCCTGGCGATCCACGGAGCGAACAACGTGCCGACCAGCCCCCAGAGCAAGGGCTGCGCGCGGCTTCGGGTCGCCGATCAGGATCTCCTGGTCGGCTGGTTGGGAGTCGGTGACGTGACACGCCCGATCGGCGGTTCCCAGTTCAACCTGACGGTCCGCATCGTCGGCCAATACGTCCCGACAGCCTGACTCCGACAGCCTGACTCCGCCGGGAGGACGTCGTCGGGCTGGAGCCGTCGTGGCGACGACCTGACAGACTGTCGAGGTGATCAATGCCTTCGTGCTCATCCGCGCCGAACCTGACGCCGTCGCCGACCTGGCACCCCGGCTCGCCGAGATCGACGGTGTCCGCGAGGCACACTCCGTTGCCGGCGCCGACGCCGACATCGTCGTGATCGTGACCGTCCCCGAGCACGAAGACGTCGCCCGGGTCGTCACCGAGCACATCGGCCGCGAGCCGGGCGTGCTGTCGACCACGACGATGATCGCGTTCCGTTCGTTCTCGCAAGCCGACGCCTCCGACGCCTTCGGCGACTTCGGCTGACGCGACCCGACGCGACCCGAGGCCAGGTCGGCAGAAGGGGTCCTCGGGCCCTGGTCGAACGACGCAGATCCTGGGATCCTGCACACATGAGCGATCAGGACGCCTTCCGATCCGCCCGCGATGTCGATGTCGACGCTGAACGGTTCCTCGATGACGACGTCGACGAACCCGACGTGCCGAACGTCGTCGACCTGCCGCCCGATGGATCGATCCCCGACATCGTGGATCAGCGCACCGAGGTGCCGGAGGACGACGAACCCTGACCGATCGACCCGACGCGCGACCGATGGCCCGCATCGAAGCGGGTCAGGGCGGTCGCCCGATCCTGCTCGTTCACGGGCTGACCGGCGGCAAGGTCGACTTCGTGGAGTGGCTCGAGCCGCTCGCGGAACTCGGTTGGCACGCTGTGGCGCCCGACGTGCGCGGCCACGGCGAGACCGGTGGTCCGCGCGACCTCGACGAGTACAGCGCTGAGCGCATCGTCGACGACCTCGTCGCACTCGCCGACGAGTTCGGATGGGAGTCGTTCGTGGTGCTGGGCCACTCCCTCGGCGGTGTCTTCGTCCAGCATCTCGCACTGCGCCACCCCGATCGCCTCACCGGCCTGATCCTGATGGACACCGCGCATGGCCCGGTCGACTGGATCCCCACCGAGTTGCTCGAGGTCGGTATTGCGATCGCCCTGACCGACGGGATGG
>DATKXG010000147.1:0-20140 GCA_035529175.1 Ilumatobacteraceae bacterium | reverse complement strand
AGGTAGGTGCGCATGTGGTCGCCGGCCTGATTCCAGATGCCGAGCAGGACGCATTGGCCTTCGTGGTCGCAGGCGCCGTCCTGGTGCGGTTGGCCGAAGTCGCCGAGGGTGATGGGGCCGTCGACGGCCGAGACGATCTCGGACAGTCTGATGTCGGCGGGTTCACGGGCGAGGATGTACCCGCCGCCAACGCCCCGCTTCGACTTGACGAGGCCGGCGCCCTTGAGAGCGAGCAGGATCTGTTCCAGGTAGGGCTGGGGGAGCGCGGTGCGGTCGGCGATGTCACGCACGGAGGTGGGTCCCTGCTCGTCGGCGTGCAGTGCCAACGACAGCAGGGCACGGCAGGCGTAGTCACCGCGGGTCGAGATGCGCACACGATGACGTTACTCAGTCCGCCCGCGCAGCTCGGTTTCTGGGCGTTGTGGTTGTCGCAAAGTCGTCGAACGTGGTGGACTGCCCTGGTGACCACGAGCGTCGCGGCGGACGGCCCGATCATTCCGGACTACGGCGGGGCGAACGTTCGCGGCATCATCCCGTCGCTGCTCGGTCCGGCATCGTGGTCGCATGGCCTCCCGGCGTGGATGCCCGACCCGGTTGCGTCAGCCCGAGCGGTCGTCGTGTTGGTGCTCGACGGCCTCGGGTGGGACCAACTGCAGGAGCACCGGGACCTGATGCCGACGGTGGCGTCGATGGCCGGTGGCCCGATCCACACGGTCGCGCCGACGACGACCGCGACGGCGTTGACGTCGATCACGACGGGATTGACGCCCGCCGAGCACGGTCTGATCGGGTACCGGATCGTCGTCGGTGGTGAGGTGATGAACGTGCTGCGGTGGGCCGTCGGCGACCAGGCGGTGCGGCGCTCGCACCCGCCTCGTGAGGTCCAGCCGTTCGAGCCGTTCCTCGGGCAGACCGTGCCCGTCGTCAGCGTCGCCGAGTTGCAGACGTCGGCGTTCTCCGAGGCGCACCTGCGCGGGGGCGATCCCGTCGGCTGGCGAGCGGCGTCGTCGATCGCGGTACAGGCGCGCGCCGAGGTCGAGGCCGGAGAGCGGTTCGTGTACTGCTACTACGGGGGCATCGACAAGATCGCCCACGAACGCGGCTTCGGCCCGTTCTACGACGCAGAGCTGCGGGCGGCGGACCGACTCGTCGGTGACCTGTTGGAGACGTTGCCGTCGGGCACGGCGGTGCTCGTGACCGCAGATCACGGACAGGTGCACGTCGGCGACCGGCTGGTGGTGCCATCGTCGGAGCTGCTCGCGTCGGTCACCCTCCAATCGGGTGAGGGAAGATTCCGTTGGCTGCACACCGCGAAGGGGTCTGTCGACGACGTGGCGGCTGCGGCACGCGACGAGGTCGGTCATCTCGCCTGGGTGGTCACCAAGGAGCAGACCCTCGACGAGCGGTGGTTCGGCCCGGCGATGGCACCTGCCGTCCGGTCGCGCCTCGGCGATGTGGCACTGGTGGCGCATGAACCGGTGAGCTTCCACGATCCTGACGACTCCGGCCCGTTCGAGTTGATCTGCCGGCACGGTTCGTTGACGTCGGCCGAAGTGAATGTCCCCCTCGTCGGGTCGCTGGCCTGAGCGCTCGGTAGAAAGGAAGCATGTCCGACACGCACGAGTCGTTGCATCCCGACGAGATCACCGAGGGAGCGGTGCCGGTGAGCCCCGACGGCGCCGACGGCGGCGATGGTGACGAGCAGCCGGACGAGGAGTCGATCACGTCGCCGGCCAAGGTGATGCGGATCGGCTCGATGGTCAAGCAACTGCTCGAAGAGGTGCGCGCCGCACCGCTTGACGAAGCCTCGCGAGAGCGTCTCGCCGAGATCTACGACCGTTCGGTCGCGGAACTGTCCGGGGCGTTGTCTCCGGATCTTCGCGAGGAACTGGCCTCGCTCGCGCTGCCGTTCGACGAGGGGGAGATCCCGAGCGAGTCCGAGCTGCGAATCGCGAAGGCGCAGCTCGTCGGCTGGCTCGAGGGTCTGTTCCATGGCATCCAGGCCACGCTGATGGCCCAGCAGTTCGCCGCGCAACGTCAACTCCAGGAGATGCGCCAGCTCCCCGGCGGCCCCCAGATGCCCCAGCAACACCCCCAGGAATCAGGCCCAGATCGCCCCGGGACCTACCTGTAGCCGTTCCGACAGGACCCGTGAGCGGGACCCGCACCGATCGCGCTAACGTCGCCGAAACAACATCCGAGTAATTCGAGAACGAGATCCGTGTCCGATTCCTTCACCCACCTCCACGTCCACACCGAGTTCTCGATGCTCGATGGGGCGGCGCGGCTGGACGAGATGGTGGCCAAGGCGGTCGCCGACGGGATGCCCGCGATCGGGATGACCGATCACGGCAACATGTACGGAACGTTGGATTTCTACAAGGAGTGCAACAAGCAGGGCATCAAGCCGATCATCGGCACCGAGGCCTACATGGCCCACGACCACCGCAGCGAGCGTCCCACGCGGCGCGGCCGGGTCGACGATTCCGGTGGCGACACCGAGGGTGGCAAGAAGCTCTACTACCACCTGACGTTGCTGGCCGAGAACCAGGTCGGCTACAAGAACCTGATCCAGCTGTCGAGCCTGGCGTTCATGGAGGGCTACTACTACAAGCCCCGGATGGACTGGGAGCTGCTCGACAAGTACTCCGACGGACTGATCGCCACCACCGGCTGCCTCGGCGGGCACGTGCTGCAGTCGCTGTTGAACGGCGACGAGAAGGGCGCCGTCGAGAAGGCCGCTCGATTGCAGGACATCTTCGGACGCGACAACCTCTTCGTCGAGCTGCAGGACCACGGCCTGCAGGCACAGCGCGAAACCAACCCGAAGCTGATCGAGATCGCGAAGAAGATCGGCGCGCCGTTGCTGGCCACCAACGACAGCCACTACACGCACCAGGAGGACCACGAGGCCCACGACGCGCTGCTCTGTGTGCAGACCGGTGCGCTGCTGTCGGACGCGAAGCGCTTCAAGTTCGAAGGCAGTGAGCACTACCTGAAGACTGCGGCAGAGATGCGCTACCTCTTCCGGGAGGTGCCCTCGGCGTGCGACAACACGCTGTGGATCGCGGAGCGTGCGGACCTGCAGATCGAGTTCGGCAAGCCGCTGCTGCCCAACTTCCCGGTCCCGGAGGGATTCGACGACGCGTCGTACCTCGAGCGCCTCACGTGGGAAGGGGCCAAGAAGCGCTGGGGCGATCAGCTCCCCAACGATGCGGTCGAGCGGCTCAGCTACGAACTCAAGGTCATCAACGACATGGGGTTCGCGTCGTACTTCCTGATCACGTGGGACCTGATCAAGCACGCCCGCGATGCCGGCATCCGGGTCGGCCCCGGACGAGGGTCAGCCGCAGGTTGCGCGGTGGCGTACTGCCTGTGGATCACCGACCTCGACCCGATCAAGTACGACCTGCTGTTCGAGCGGTTCCTCAACCCGAGTCGCGTCTCGATGCCCGACATCGACATGGACTTCGACTCGCGCTACCGCGACGAGATGATCCGCTACGCCGCCGAGCGCTACGGCCGCGACCACGTCGCACAGATCATCACGTTCGGCACGATCAAGGCCCGCAACGCCGTTCGCGACGCCGCACGGGTGCTCGGGTATCCCTACGGCGTCGGCGACAAGCTCGCCAAGGCGATGCCGCCGATGGTGATGGGGCGCGACACGCCGCTCAAGTACTGCTTCGAGCAGCACCCGAAGTACGCCGACGGCTACAAGGCTGCTGGGGATCTTCGGGCGATGTACGACACCGATCCGGACCTCAAGCGGGTGATCGACGTCGCCCGCGGTCTCGAAGGGCTGAAGCGTTCCGACGGCATCCACGCCGCTGCCGTGGTGATCACCAAGGATCCGGTCACCGACTACGTCCCGATCCAGCGCAAGCCCGAGTCGGGTCAGGACCCTGCCGATGCGCCGGTCGTCACCCAGTACGAAATGCACGGCGTCGAGGACCTCGGCCTGTTGAAGATGGACTTCCTGGGGCTGCGCAACCTCGACGTGATCACCGACGCCGAGGCGATGATCCGAGCGCAGCGCGATCCGAGCTTCGTGGTCGAGGAGATCTCGCTCGAGGACCAGGCGACCTTCGACCTGCTGTCGAGAGGCGACACGATCGGGGTGTTCCAGTTGGAGTCGCCGCCGATGCGTCAGTTGCTCAAGGCGATGGCGCCGAACAGCTTCGAGGACGTGTCCGCTGTGTTGGCGCTGTACCGGCCCGGGCCGATGAGCGTCAACATGCACTACGACTACGCGGACCGCAAGAACGAGCGCAAACCGGTCGAGTACTTCCACGAGGACGCCGAGGAGGTGCTCGGCGACACCTACGGCCTGATGATCTATCAGGAGAGCGTGATGCGCGTCGCGCAGAAGTTCGCGGGCTACTCGCTCGCCGAAGCGGACAACCTTCGTAAGGCCTGCCTGCCCGCCGGGTCACGGATCCTCACCAAGTCGCGCGGATACGTGCCGATCGAAAAGCTGATGTCGATGAGCGATCGGCGTGTTCAGACCATCGACACCGACTCGTCGAACTCGCGGTATGAGGCGGTGGAGGACGTCTGGTCGGTCGGCGTCAAGCCCGTGTACCGGATCACGACGCGGACGGGTCACACGATCGAAGCGACTGGCGAACATCCATTTCTGATCGACGACCGGTGGGTCGAGCTGCGCAACATCCTGCCCGGTGACCTGATCGGCGTCGCCGGTCGGACGATCACCAACGGCGGTGCCAAGTTGGCATGGCACGAGGTCGAGCTCGCTTCGCTGCTGATCTCGGAGGGCTACACGCCGGATCCCGACTCCCGCCTCGGCAACGCCGGCCACTTCTGCAACACCGACTGGGAGCTGCTCGACACGTTTCGGCAGGCGTACGCCGACCATTTCGGATGTGAGCATCACCGCACCGAAACGATCGGGTCGGTCACGAGGCTCCGTCTGTCTCGCAACGAACTCCGTTCGTTGGGTCCGTTGATCGGTGGCTTCGGCACCGCCGGCGACAAGGTCATCTCCGATCGCATCGTCAATGCGCCTCGCGACAAGGTCGAGCGGTTCCTCGGTCTGTACTTCTGCGCGGACGGGTGGGCGGACGAGGCCGGATGCCACTTCGGTTCGAAGAGCCTGCAGGTGTGCCAGACGCTCAAGCGAATGCTCCTCCGGTTCGGCATCGTGTCGAACCTGCACCATCGAGACGTCCCGGGCCACGGTAGGCACTGGACGTTGTCGGTCGCCGACAAGGGCCACGCCAAGGAGTTTGCCCGGGTGGTCGAACCGCATCTGACCACCGTCAAGTACGCCAAGGTTCGACGATGGCTCCACGAGTGGGCCAACACCAAGGGATCGAGCGCAACGAGCATCGGGATCCCGACGGCGTTCGTGCGTTCCGAACTGGAGCGCCGCAGTGCGGTCACCGGCCGATCGAAGCGGTCGCTCGGGATCGACAGCGGCGGGCTGTTCACGACTCGTCTGGTGCACCGCAACACGCTCGACGGGTTGCTGTACTCCGAGCGGCTCGAGGATCTTCGTACCGGCGACCTGCTGTGGGACACGGTGGTGTCGATCGAGTACGTCCGCGACGCGGAGTGCTTCGACTTCCGCATGGCGAACCCTGACCGACCCTACGCGGTCATCGAGGATTTCCTGGTCCACAACTGCGGCAAGAAGATCCGTGAGTTGATGTCCAAGGAGCGCGATGCGTTCGAGTCGGGTGTCGTGCGAACGGGCTACGAGCCGGCGCTCGGCAAGGAACTCTTCGACATCATCGAGAAGTTCGCCGACTACGCGTTCAACAAGAGCCACACCTTCGGCTACGGCCTCATCACCTACCAGACCGCCTACCTCAAGGCGCACTATCCGGTCGAGTACATCGCCTGTCTGCTCACCAGCGTCAAGAACAACCTCGACAAAGCAGCGACGTATCTGAGCGACTGCCGGTCGATGGGCATCAAGGTGCTGCCGCCCGACGTCAACAGGTCGATGTCGAACTTCGGCGCGCTCGCGCCCGACGAAGTCCCGCCCGGGATCACCCTGGCGGTCGGGAGCCCCGGAGCGGTCACTTTCGGGCTGTCCGCGGTCCGCAACGTCGGCGAGGCGCTCGTCGAGCTCCTGATCGCCGAACGTGAGGAGAACGGCCAGTTCACCAGCTTCCACGACTTCGTCGAGCGCGTGCCCGAGCCCGTGCTCAACAAGCGCACGATCGAGTCGCTGATCAAGGGTGGCGCGTTCGACAACCTGGGCCACACACGGCGCGGTCTGCTGACGGTGTTCGAACACATCATCGACACCACGGTGAAGCGCCGCCGCGAGCGCGAGAAGGGCGTGATGAGCCTCTTCGGCGACTGGGACGGCGATGGCGACGGCGGCGGCGATGGCGCCGGCGCTGCGTCGGGGGACGGTTTCGATGAACGCACCGAGATTCCCGATCTCGCCTTCGACAAGACCGAGCAGCTCCGCTACGAAAAGGAGATGCTCGGGCTGTACGTGTCCGATCACCCGTTGTTCGGTGTCGAGGCAGCGCTGCGCCGCAAGGTCGAACACTCCGTGCTCGACCTCCAGACCATGGAGGACGGCGCGAACGTCGTGGTGGGCGGGGTGATCACCAACCTGGCCCGCAAGTTCACCAAGAAGGGCGATCAGATGGCGGTCTTCCTGCTGGAGGACCTCGACGCGTCGATCGAGGTGACGATCTTCCCGCGCACCCTGGCCGAGCAGGGTCACAAGTTCGAAGACGACCTGATCGTGGCCGTCAAGGGCCGTCTCGACCGGCGCGACGAGTCACGGTTCGGGCTGATCGGCCAGACCGTCACGGTGCTGTCCGGGCTCAGTGATGGCCCTGCAGCGCCGCTGAGGCTGCGGTTGCCGTCGGCGGCGCTCGACGAGCTGAAGATCCAGCGGCTGAAG
Organism: Ilumatobacteraceae bacterium; assembly: GCA_035529175.1. Classification (GTDB taxonomy): domain Bacteria; phylum Actinomycetota; class Acidimicrobiia; order Acidimicrobiales; family Ilumatobacteraceae; genus Sva-07. Next base: position 13,245 of record DATKXG010000147.1, on the reverse strand, counting down.
CGGATCCTGCGCGAACACCCTGGTGATTCGGTCGTGATGGTCGACATCGGCCAGGGCAAGGTGCTCAAGTTGGCCGACGAGTTCCGAGTCGATCTGGACCGCTCCGTCGGCGAACTTCGCATGGCCTTCGGGCATGAGGCGGTGCTCCTGTAGAATAGGGCGAATGGCACTGGACGTTTCGACCAACGACGCTGCGGCCCTGACCGACACCGACCTCGACGAATTGGCGTCGATGGAAGATGCGTTCAGCGCTGGACAGCTCTCCAAGGCGAAAGAGGATTGGGTCCTGATCACCACCGCCCGATTCGGCGGCGCGCTGCACGGATTCACGTTCTCGACCCTCGAACGCATCGGTGGCACGCCTTGTGTGTTGATCGGATTGATGTCGGTCAAGCGTTCGTCCAAGCGCGACCAGGTGCTGCGGGGTCTGATCGGGGAGGCCTATCACCGAGCACTCATGGCGTTTCCCGACGAGGACGTCGTGGTCGGGTGTCGTTTCGTGAACGCGGACGGTCTCGAAGCCTTCAAGGACCTCCGCGAGGTGACCCCGACACCAGGTTCGCAGGCTGTCGGCGAGGAGCGCGCCTGGGGCCGCCGCCTCGCCAAGCGCTTCGCCGTCGACGCCAAGTACGACGCCAACACCTTCATCGCCGCCACGGGCAGCGCCGACGGCTACCTCGACCACGAGTCCTCGAAGCCGGACAAGTTCGATCCAGCCGTCGTCGAGATGTTCGATGCCGTGCCGGTTTCCAAGGGCGGAGCCATGATCGTCTACGGCTGGACGATGGCCGAGGACCTCCTCAAGCTCGGGAAGCGCTGAACACCGCGCAGTTCGCGATGACATGACCGAGTTCGCCGAGGTCGTCCGCTCACGACGGATGACCCGCGCGTTCGACAGCCGGCCGATCGACGCGGACGTCCTCGATGGTCTCGTCGACCTTTCGTCGCGGGCGCCGAGCGCCGGAAAGACCCAGGGCTGGCACCTCGTCGTCCTCGAAGGCACCGACACCGAGCTCTTCTGGGACTCGACGCTGCCGGCGGTCAAGCGGGACTCGTTTCGCTGGCAGCACCTGCTCACCGCCCCGGTGATCGCCCTGCCGCTGGCCGACTCCAAGGCGTACGTCGATCGCTACGCCGAACCCGACAAGGTCCAGACCGGACTCGGCGCCGGTGCGTCGGCATGGCCAGTGCCGTACTGGACGATCGACACGTCGATGGCGGTGATGACGTTGCTGCTCGCTGCCGAGGATGTCGGCCTCGGCGCACTGTTCTTCGGCGTCTTCCGCGGTGAACGCGAACTGCGACAGCGGCTCGGGATCCCGCCGGGACTCGAACTGCTCGGCGCCGTCGCGCTCGGCTATCGCTCGGCGGCGTCGGGCGATCCGGCGTCAGGACCCGGGCGCAGCGCCGGCCGCGGCCGTCGCCAGGCTCAGCAGATCATTCATCGGGGGCATTGGTAGGCGGCTCGACAGGTTCGGTCACGATCCTGTCGCCGGTGATGGTCACCTTGCGTCCGGTCAGTTTCTCCGCGAATCCCTGCAGCGTGTCCTGGGGCAGTTCGCAGGCGTAGTTGCGGCACACGTAGCCGAAACCCTCTGCGCGTTCGTTCCACAGGGGCGAGTCGTAGGGTTCGCCCCAGGCGAGCACCGTGTCGGGCCGCCAGACGGACTGCGCGAGGCGCACCAGGTCGGGCCGATCACCGACCACGACCACCTCGGTGAGACCGCGGCGTCGCAGGTCGGTGGCGACCAACGCGTTGGAGTACTGGCCGGGCGACTTCTCGACCGCAGCGGCGAGCAGTTGCAGGATCCGGTCGGCCTGGTTGGTGTAGCGCTGCTCGCCGGTGAGGGCAGCCAGCCGGAACAGCGCGATGGCCGCCGTGGAGTTGGCGGAAGGCGTGGCACCGTCGGTGAGGTCCTTCTGGCGGACCACCAGGGCCTCGGCATCCTCCGCGGTGGTGAACAGCCCGCCCTGCTCGGGATCGAAGAACCAGTCGAGCATCGTGTCGGCAGTTCGCGCTGCCTCGGTGATCCAGCGTGCCTCGCCGCTCGCTTCGGCCAGACGGGTGAACGCGTCCACGAGCGCGGCATGATCGGCGGCGAGGGCCATGTGGCGTGCTCGAGGCTGGCCGTCGGCCTGCCAGCTGCGGAACCAGCGGCCGTTGTCGGCGCGCAGCTCGCGAAGCAGGAACTCGGCGTTGGCGACCGCGGCGTCGAGCCAGTCGCGGCGCCCGAACACGGCGGCAGCCTGCGCCAGCGACGACAGGAAGAGCGCATTCCACTCGGTGAGCACCTTGTCGTCGAGGCCGGGGTGGGGGCGCTGCGACCGGGCGGCGCGGAGTGCGCTGACCGCAGCATCGAGTTCGGGTGGGCGGATCAACTTCCCGCGGGAGGCGATGCGGTTGGGGATCGAGCGGCCCTCGAAGTTTCCGTCGTCGGTGATGCCGTACCAGTCGGCCAGCGCCTCGACCACCGAGGGTTCGACGTGGGGGAGCGCGGCGCGGACCTCGTCGGGCGTCCAGGTGCTGAACCAGCCTTCGACCGTGTTGCCGTCGGGGTCGAGCGAGTCGGCGTCTTCGGCCGAGTAGAAGCCGCCGTCGGGGTGTCGGAGCTCGGTGAGCACGTACTCGATCGTCTCCTCGATGACGAGGCGCCAGTCGGGTCGACCGGTCACGATCAGCCCCTTGAGATAGGTGCCGAGCAGCAGCGCCTGGTCGTAGAGCATCTTCTCGAAGTGCGGCACCAACCACTCGCGGTCGGTCGAGTAGCGGGCGAATCCGCCGCCGACGTGGTCGTACATGCCGCCGGAGCACATGGCATCCAGCGTCGTCTCGATGATGCGCTTGGGGCCGTCGCCGGCGGTGGTCATGTAGGCCCGAAGCATCAGCTCGAGGTGCGAGGTCGTGGGGAACTTCGGTGCCTGGCCGAAGCCACCCCACTCGGTGTCGAAGGCCTTGGCCAGGTTCTGGAGTCCGGCGTTGAGAACGTCGAGGCCCGGCGCATCGTCCTTCGGACGCAGCTCGGCGGTGGTCGACAGCGCCTTGGTGAGTGCCGTGACGTTCTGGGTCACGTCCTCGGGCTTGTTGCGGTAGACGTCGTCGATGGCATCCATCAGCTGCATGAACGCCGCCTTCGGGAAGTAGGTGCCTCCGTAGAACGGTTCGCGTGTGGGCGTCATGAACACGGTCATCGGCCAGCCACCCCGCCCGGTCAGGGCTTGCACGGCATCCATGTAGAGGGCGTCGACGTCGGGGCGTTCCTCGCGATCGACCTTGACGTTGACGAACAGCTCGTTCATCTTCGCTGCCACCTCGGCGTCCTCGAAGCACTCGTGGGCCATGACGTGGCACCAGTGACAGGCCGAATACCCCACCGACAGCAGGATCGGGACGTTGCGCTCCTCGGCGGCAGCGAACGCTTCAGTACCCCAGGGGTACCAATCCACCGGATTGTCGCGGTGCTGGCGGAGATACGGCGAGGTTTCGTCGGCGAGCCGGTTCACCCCTCCGACCGTACCCGCCCCCTTCTCGTGAACAACGTGCGCATCTGGAGCGCATCTCGTTCACGAGAACGGACTCGCGACGTCGGATCAGGCGCCGATGGCGTGGTAGCCGCCGTCGACGTGGATGATCTCGCCGGTGGTGGCGGGGAACCAGTCCGACAGGAGCGCGATGACCGCGCGTGCAACCGGTTCGGAGTCGGTGACGTCCCAGCCCAACGGCGCCCGGTCGTCCCAGACGTCCTCGAACTTGGCGAACCCGGGGATCGACTTGGCGGCCATCGTCTTGATCGGGCCGGCGGCGACCAGGTTCGAGCGGATGCCTCGGGGTCCGACCTCCTTGGCGAGGTAGCGCGACACGCTCTGCAGCGCCGACTTGGCGACGCCCATCCAGTTGTAGGCGGGCCACGCCTGCCGGTTGTCGAAGTCGAGGCCGACGAACGAACCGCCCTCGCCCATCAACGGCAGGAACGCATCGGCCAACGCCTTGAGGGAGTAGGCCGAGATGTGCATGGCGATGGCGACGTCGTCCCACTGCGCGCGGAGGAAGTCATCGCCGAGGCAGACCTCCGGAGCGAACCCGATGGCATGGAGCACCCCGTCGACGTGCCCCCACTTCTCGGCCAGCGCCTCGCGGACCGCAACCCCGTGTTCGGGCACGGTCACGTCGAGTTCGAACACGTCGATGTCGTCGCCCAGCTTTCGTGCGGTTCGCTCGGTCAGCTTCAGTGCTCGGCCGGCGCCGGTGAGCACGATGTCGGCCCCCTCGGCCCGCGCCAGCCGGGCCACCCCGAAGGCCAACGAGGCGTCGGTCAGGACGCCGGTGATCACGATCTTCTTGCCGTCGAGCAGACCCATGCACCGGACCGTAGATGATCGGTGCCACCGACCTGCGCCCCTTGGTGATTCCGTAGGCTGGTGTGCCACGCTGTCGCCATGCGCATCGGCATCTTCGGCGGAACCGGACCAGCGGGAAGCGGGCTCGCAGCACGCCTCGCCAGCACTGGATATCCCACGGTCATCGGCTCTCGATCGAAGGAGCGGGCTGCGGAGAAGGTCGACGAACTGCTCGCAGCGTGGCCCGATCTCGTCGGCCTCCTCGACGCCGGTGACAATGCCGAGGCCGCCGATTGTGACCTGGTCGTGATCGCGACGCCGTGGGACTCCGCCGCCCGCACTGCGCAGGAGAACGCCGCCGCCCTCGAGGGCAAGGTCGTCGTGTCGATGGCCAACGCGCTCGTGCGGGTGAACAAGGAGTTCCAGCCGCTCGTGCCGCCCCGCGGCAGCGTCGCGGCACACGTCCAGGCGGCCGTTCCCCACTCGCACGTCGTCGCCGCGTTCCACCACCTTCCTGCGGCAGAACTCGGCAACCTCGACGACCCGATCGACTCCGACGTGCTGATCTGCGGCGACGACCCGGCGGCGGTCCACTTGGTCAGCGAGATCATCGAGAAGTTCCCCGGATGTCGACCCCTCGATGCGGGTGAGCTGTCGAACGCGATGGCGATCGAGGCGTTCACGGCGGTGCTGTTGCAGCTCAACGTGCGCTACAAGACGCGCGTCGCGCCGAAACTGACGGGAATCAAACGCGACCCGCGCGCTGTTGTGCCCGGGTGATGCAGCTCTACGACACCGCGCGGCGCGCCATCGTGGCGTTCGAACCGAACGACCACGTGCTGATGTACACCTGCGGGATCACACCGTACGACGCCACGCACCTCGGGCACGCCGCCACCTTCATCGCCTATGACGTGCTCCAGCGGCGCCTGATCGACAAGGGTCACACCGTGCGCTGCATCCGCAACGTCACCGACGTCGACGATCCGTTGTTCGCCAAGGCCCGCGAGCTCGGGATCCACTACCTCGACCTCGCTGCGGGCGAGGAGGCGCGTTTCGAGCGCGACATGGAGGCGCTCAATGCGCTGCCGGTCGCCGCGGCGCCGCGTGCCTCGTCGGCGATTCCTGACATCCGGGGCTTCATCGGCATGGTGCTCGACCGGGGCTTCGCCTACGAGTCCGGCGGTTCGGTGTACTTCGACGTGTCGAAGTTCGGATCGTTCGGATCGCTGAGCCACTACTCGGACGAGGAGATGCTGGTGCTCGCGAAGGAGCGCGGCGGCAACATCGACGATCCCAACAAGCGCTCGCCGCTCGACTTCGTGTTGTGGCACCCGTCGGCGTCCGACGAGCCGTCGTGGGACACGATGTGGGGACCCGGACGCCCGGGCTGGCACATCGAGTGTTCCGCGCTCGCGCTGCGCGAGCTGGGAACGACCATCGACCTGCACGGAGGGGGAGCGGATCTGATCTTTCCCCATCACGAGTGCGAGCGCGCACAGTCCGAAGCTGCGACGGGCGAGCCGTTCGTGAAGCACTGGATGCACACGGCCTTGATCCACAAGGACGGCGAGAAGATGTCGAAGAGCCTCGGCAACCTCGTGTTCGTCGATCAGCTCCGCGAAACCTGGGACCCGCGAGCGATCCGCCTGTCGATCATCGAGCACCATTACCGCACCGAGTGGGAGTGGGATGACGAGCTGATGCCGCGCAACGCGGCCCGACTCGACGCCTGGAACGAGCGCGCCGGCTCGAACCCCGACCTCCTCGACGAGGTGCGCGGACGGCTCGACGACGATCTCGACACTCCGGGCGCTCTCGCAGCGATCGATGCAGCAGCGGCGATGGGCGCCGGGGTCGGCCAAGCTGCCGCCCTGCTCGGCGTCGATCTCGACTGACCGCCGCGCACCTCTCCGCGGTCATTTCTCGATCCCGAGATTCGGAGCGAACCCTGCGCGGGGCGCAACATCGGCTCCGAATTTGGGTTGCCGGCGTCGTGCCCTCGAAAATTCGGAGCGAGCGATGCGGTGGGCGCAACGTGGGCTCCGAATTTTCGGTGGGGTGGTGGTGGGGTGTGGGGTGGGGGTGGTGGGTGATCGGCTGTTGACACGAAGTTCACGGTTTGGGCTTCATTTGCGCGATCGTGCGGTCTACTCTGCAGGCATGACGTCACGGCCGGGAGCAGGAGCGATGCAGCAACGCGTGCGCCGCATCGGCCGTCCGGTGGCCGCTCGCCTGTGGAACATCGAATTGAGCGGCTACGAACGCCTCCCGGTGTCGGGTCCGGCGATCCTGTGCCCGAACCACATCAGCTTCCTCGACTCGGCGTTCCTGATGTTGACCGTGCCGCGCAACATCTCCTTCGTGGGCAAGGCCGAGTACATGGACTCGTGGAAGACCAAGTACCTGTTCCCGGCGATGGGCATGATCCCGATCGATCGGTCGGGCGGCGACAAGAGCACCGCTGCGCTCGACGCAGCCGAAGCGGTGCTCCGGCGCGGCGAGCTGTTCGGCATCTTCCCCGAGGGCACGCGCAGCCGCAACGGCGATCTCCACAAGGGCCGCACGGGAGCGGCCCGCTTGGCGATGAAGCTCGACTGCCCGATCTTCCCGGTCGGCGTGATCGGGACCGACGAGATCCAGCCGCCGGACGCGAAGGTCCCCAAGCTGTTCAGCGGCTGCCAGATCAAGATCGGCCGCCCGATCCGTCCCGAGCGCTACCGCGGCCGCGGCGCCGAGCACATCGCATGGCGCTCGATGATCGACGAGGTGATGTTCGAGATCCGCGAACTCACCGGACAGACCTACGTCAACACGTACGCCGGTTCGACCGCGGAGACCGAACCGACCGTCGCTGCCAGGGTCGCGTCGGTGTCCGAGCCGAACCCGATCCCCGTCGTCAACAAGAACTCGGCGATCGAACGCGAGCTCACCCTCGTCGCCGGGAACTGAAGCCGTCCGGCAACTCACCCGTCGGACGGTCGCGGCTGCTCCTATCCTGAGGGCCGCATGTCGAACATCACGGTCTCACTCCCCGACGGCTCCGTTCGCGAACTGGCCGACGACGCCACCGCACTGGACCTGGCCGCCGCCATCGGCTCCGGCCTCAAGAAGGCCGCGGTCGCTGCCGTCGTCGACGGACAGGAGACCGACCTCACCGCGCCGCTGCGCGACGGCGCCACCGTGGCGATCATCACGGCGGCCACGCCCGAGGGTCGCCATGTGCTGCGCCATTCGACGGCCCACGTGATGGCGCAAGCCGTGACCCGCTTGTTCCCGGGCGCCAAGTTCTCGATCGGCCCTGCCATCGAGAACGGCTTCTACTACGACTTCGAGCTGCCCGGCGGGGCGACGTTCAGCGACGACGATCTCGAACGCATCGAGGCCGAGATGCGCGAGATCGTCAAGGCGAACCAACCGTTCGTGCGCTCCGAGATGTCGATGGCCGAAGCCAAGGAGCTCTTCGCCGACCAGCCCTACAAGGTCGAGATCATCGAGCGCGTCGAGTCCGCGGAGTCGGACAACGAGGACGCCGCGGAGGTCGGCGAGGGCGGGGTCATCAGCGCCTATCGCAACACCGACAGCTTCGTCGACATGTGTGTCGGCCCCCACGTGCCCTCCACGGGCAAACTCGGCTTCTTCAAGCTGCAGCGCGTCTCCGGCGCCTATTGGCGAGGCAACGAGAAGGGCCCGATGCTGCAGCGCATCTACGGCACCGCCTGGGAGTCGAAGCAGGCACTCGCCGACCATCTCCACCAGCTCGAGGAGGCAGCCAAGCGTGACCATCGAAAGCTGGCCACCGAACTCGACCTGCTGAGCTTCCCGCACGAACTCGGCGGCGGCCTGGCGGTCTGGCATCCGAAGGGCGCCATCGTGCGCAAGCTGATGGAGGACTACAGCCGGACGCGCCACGAGCACGGCGGCTACGAGTTCGTGTACACGCCACACCTGGCCAACGGCAAGCTCTTCGAGACCTCCGGTCATCTCCAGTGGTACGCCGACGGCATGTACCCGCCGATGGAGATGGACAACGGCACGTACTACATGAAGCCGATGAACTGCCCGATGCACTGCTTGATCTTCCGCAGTCGCCAGCGCAGCTACCGCGAGCTGCCGCTGCGGCTCTTCGAGCTCGGCAACGTGTACCGCTACGAGCGTGCCGGCACGCTGCACGGCCTGATGCGGATCCGCGGGTTCACACAGGACGACAGCCACATCTACTGCACCAAGGAGCAGATGGCCGTCGAGGTCGCCGGCCTGCTCGATTTCGTGCTGTCGGTGCTCCGGGCGTTCGGTTTCGAGGACTTCACGTTCAACCTGTCGACGAAGGATCCCGAGAAGTACATCGGCGACGACGAGATCTGGGACGAGGCCACCGAGGCGCTGCGTCAGGCGCTTGATTCCCACGGCCTCGACTACGCCGTCAAGGACGGTGACGCCGCGTTCTACGGTCCGAAGATCGACATCGACGTCAAGGACGCCATCGGGCGGTCGTGGCAGCTCTCGACGATCCAGGCCGACTTCCAGCTCCCGGAGCGCTTCGACCTCGAGTACGTCGGCGCCGACAACGGACGTCACCGTCCGATCATGTTGCACCGCGCCTTGTTCGGCTCGATCGAACGGTTCTTCGGTGTGCTGCTCGAGCACTATGCGGGCGCCTTCCCCACGTGGCTCGCGCCGACGCAGGTCCGGGTGCTCGCCGTCGCCGAAGCCCACGAGCCGTACGCGGCGACCGTCGTCGACGCGCTCGTCGCTGCCGGCGCCCGTGTCGACACGTCACCGGCCGACGACGGTCTCGGCAAGCGCATCCGCAACGCCAAGCTGGAGAAGATCCCGTACGTGCTCGTCGTCGGCGACGACGACGTCGCGGCGGGCACAGTGGGTGTGAACCCGCGAGGCGGTGACGTCGAGCGCGGCGTCGCACTCGGACGGTTCGTCGATCAGTTCCTCCAAGAGATCGCCGACGCCGAATCGGCGGCGCTCCACAACTGAGCATGTTGGAGCGCATCTGGTCGGGGTGGCGGTCGAGCTACGTCAGCGCCGCGCCCGTCCGCAACGGCGACGAACCCGCCGAGAGCGGCAGCGTGTTCACCCGGCTGCTCCGTTCCGGTGCCCCCGACTCCGACACCCACATCGTCCACCGTGGCGACACCTGCTTCGTGGTCGTGAACCTGTTCCCGTACACGTCCGGGCATCTGCTCGTCGTGCCGTACCGTGAGGTGGCCGACCTCGACGGCCTGACCGAGCAGGAGACGGCCGATCTGTGGGCCACCGTCACCGATGCGGTCCGCGTCGTGCGCTCGGTGTACGCCCCCGACGGCCTGAACGTCGGACTCAACCTCGGCCGTCCGGCGGGGGGCTCGGTGCCCGACCACCTGCACGTCCACGTGGTGCCGCGTTGGACCGGGGACTCGAACTTCATGTCGGCGATCTCGAACACTCAGACGCTGCCCGAGGCGATCGTCGACACCGCGGCGAAACTCCGCGACGGCTGGGCCGCCGCGACGCCCGACGGTCAGTAGCCTGTCCGGCGATGACCGACGATCTTCGTGACGAGCTGCCCGCGGATCTCGATCCGTCGTTGTTCGTCGGCCCGTACCAGTTCCCCGACAACAGTCGGCGGCGGTGGCCTGGCGTGCTGTACCTCGTGATCGCTGCGATCTGCGTCGGGATCTACGTGGGCTTCGAGGAATCGGCCATCGTCAACGAGGGATGGCTCGTCGCTGCTGTCGTGCTTGCCGCGGTCGGGGTGTTCTCGATCAGCAGCGGTTGGAGGATGCACGTCGACGAGACCGAGGCGCTCGTCGCCGCCCAGCAGGCCCTCGGTTTCCCGGTCGGCCACGCGTCGGCCCAGCAGGTCTGGCGTGGTCTTCGCAGTCGGCCCACGTGGCGGGTGCTGTGCTACTCCGCCGACGACCCGCCGTCCGAGCGCGGCCTCGTCCTCGTCGACGCCATCGACGGGCGCGTCGTCGAACACCTCCGCGAGAAGAATCCGGAACTCGACAACACTGATCTCCCCGCCGAGTCGCGATAGCGTCGCCTCGATGTTCGACGGCAAGTTTCGTGGTCCGGTCGACAAGGCCGTCAAGCCCCTCGGCGCCGCGCTGCGCAAGACGGGCCTCACCCCCGACCACCTCACGATTCTGGGGCTGCTCGTCGGTGTCGGCGCAGCCGTCGCCATCGGCGCCGGCCAGCTGCGACTCGGTCTGGTGCTGGTGATTCTCGCCGCGCTGCCCGACCTGCTCGACGGCGCCCTTGCCAAGGCGTCCGACAGCGCAAGCCAGCGCGGCGCGTTCTTCGACTCGACCGTCGACCGCATCACCGATGCGCTGCTCCTCGGCGGCATTGCCTGGTACCTCGCGAGCGAGGAGTCGCCGCACATGGCGCTGCTGCCCTACGCGGTCATGGCGGTGTCGAGCCTGATCAGCTATCAGCGCGCGAAGGCGGAATCGCTCGGCATCGATGCCAAGGGCGGACTGATGGAGCGCGCCGAGCGGATCATCGCCATCTGCCTCGGGCTGCTGATCCCCGTGCTGCTGATCCCGATCCTGTGGATCATGCTGGTGCTCACCTCGATCACGGCGATCCAGCGGTTCGTCAAGGTCTGGAAGCAGGCGGCGGTCGCTCCGGTCACCGCCGCGAAGATCGAGATGCGCCGGTCGCGGCGCCAGAGTCGTCGGGTGGCCCGCACCGAGCGGCGCCGTACCCGGGTGCCGCGTCGGCCGACCTGAGCCGTGCCGTCTCGACCGATCACCGATCCCCGCCGGCTGACCGACCTGGCGACCACGTCGTCGTACCGGTTCGGCGCCGCTGCGGCCCAGCTGATGCCGGCCCGCCTGGCCGCCGGCCTGACGGCGCCGTTCGGCGTCGGCGCAAATGTCGCGAGCCGCGAGCGGCGCGAGATGATCAGCCGCCATCTCCAGCGGGTCGATCCCACCCTCCGCGGCCTGCGGTTGCGTCGGGCGGTCCAGGAGGCCTTCGACTCCTATGCGCACTACTGGCTGGAGAGCTTTCGGCTCCCGAACCTCTCCGGTGCCACGGTCGAGCGCGGATTCGACGTCGACGGCTACGACAACATCGTCACTGCGCTCGAGGCCGGCAACGGCGTGATCCTGGTCCTGCCGCACCTGGGCGGCTGGGAATGGGCCGGCCGCTGGATTGCCGAGCAGGGTCACCAGATCACCGTGGTCGTCGAACAGATCGAACCGCCGGAGCTGTTCGACTGGTTCGTCGAGCTCCGTTCCGCGCTGGGCATGAACGTGGTGCCATTGGGTGCCGGCGCGGGTACCACCGTGATGCGCGCGCTCAAGGACAACCACGTCGTGTGCCTGCTCGCCGATCGTGATCTGCAGGGTGGCGGTCCCGAGGTCGAGTTCTTCGGCGAGCGCACGACGATGCCCGCGGGTCCGGCGACGCTGGCGCTGCGTACCGGGGCCCCGATCCTGCCGACCGCCGTCTACTTCACGGGTCGAGTCGACGGACATTTCGCCTGGGTGCGACCACCGCTCGAGGTCGAGCGGGTCGAGAAGCGCCTGCGCGATGACGTTCAACGCATCACCCAGGACCTCGCACACGAACTCGAGATCCTGATCAAGCGTGCACCGTCGCAGTGGCACATGTTCCAGCCGAACTGGCCCAGCGACCCGGGGTACGAGCAAACGTCCAGCGTGTAGGGCACGCTCTCCGCCCCCTTGCGCTCATTCGTTCAGCGAGTGGCTGTGATGCTGCCCGTCATCGACGGGTGGATTTCGCATCGGTACTCGAAGGTGCCGGATTCGTCGACAGTGAACTCGTAGGAATCTCCTGGCGCGAGTGTTCCCGAGTCGAACGAACCATCGACCGCGGTCAAGGTGTGTGACGCGTCGTCAGTATTGGTCACGACCACCCGTCCGCCGACGAGTACGTCCTGGTCGCCCACGAACTGGAAGTCCGCAATCGCAATCTCGACTTGAACCTGTTCTCGATCGTCGTCACTGCCCTCGGCAGCTGTCGGTAGCGGATCACCGGCGACAGAAGAAACTGATGCGCCGTCGGAGCCGTCGTCGGAACCGCAACCCCAGAGGACCATCGAACCGAGGGCAACGATCAGGGGCAGGCGAAGCGGCATCGCTCCAGTCTCGCGCGTCGTGTGACGGCTGACGTGCCTCCACGGATGGTCCGAGGCTGTACGACGAGCCCGTCGTCATTCAGTTGTCGATCGACACGGTGACCGTCGCGCCGCCATATCCGTACTCGAGGTCGCGGCCTTCGACTGTCACCTCGTCGACTCCGGGCGGGATGTCGACGCCGCGCTGGACACGTGTGAAGGGCTGCTCGCTCGCATGATCGTGGGTGAGCGTGTGCTCGCCGTACACGGTCGCGTCCGGGCCGACGATCCGCCACCCGTCGGCGTAGCGATCAGGCGTGTCATAGGGCGAACTGATCGTGACGGTGAACGCGAACACACCCGCGGACTGCTGTTCGGCGACGACACCGATCACGTCAGGATGCTGCTGCTCGGTGGCCTCTGTCGGCGCGGGTGACGAGGTTGCCGCCGTCGGAGTTTCGGCGGTCGGCTCGTCGGAGGTTCCGCACCCTCCCAGAGCGAGTGCAAGCGCGGCGGTCACCAGGGCGACCACCGAGCTCACGACCTTGGTTCGGCTCGGCGGTTGCATCACCTCCAAGGTAGGCGGCTCGCGCTCACCACGCCGCCGCGTGTCTGAGCCAGCCAGCGTGTAGCGCTCTGTCAACTCACGGCGGCTACTTGCCGGCGTGGAACGGGTAGACGTTCGGAGCGAGTTCGGCTGCTGCTTCCACGAGCGCCGCCGAGGGATTCCCGAAAACGTCGATCTCGAGCCCACCCCCGAGTTCGACCAACTGGCCGAGGGTGTCGCCCATGTTGCCCATGTGGGCCAGCACGGCATCGGAGTC
>DATKXG010000146.1:0-15613 GCA_035529175.1 Ilumatobacteraceae bacterium | reverse complement strand
CGCTTCCTGCTCAACAACGGCGAGATGGTCACGGCAACGATGACGCTCGCCGACGAGCAGATGGAGCTGTTCGCGCTCGAGGTGGGAGCCGAGATTCTCCTGGTCGAGCCCGGCCAGCAGGAAGAGGTCGAACTGCAGAAGTTGTTCGACGACTCCGACGACGACGAGATGCAGGAGCCGCGCCCGCCGGTGATCACCGTGATGGGCCACGTCGACCACGGCAAGACCACGCTGCTCGACCGCATCCGCGGCGCCAACGTCGTGGAGGGTGAGGCCGGTGGCATCACCCAGCACATCGGCGCCTACCAGGTGCAGAACGAGCACGGCTCGGTCACGTTCCTCGACACCCCGGGCCACGCTGCGTTCACGCAGATGCGTGCTCGCGGTGCCGACGCGACCGACATCGTCGTCCTGATGGTCGCCGCCGATGACGGGATCATGCCCCAGACGATCGAGGCCATCAACCATGCCCGCGCCGCCGACGTGCCGATCGTGGTGGCCGTCAACAAGATCGACAAGGAGAACGCCGATCCGCAGCGCGTGCTCACGCAACTGGCCGAGTACGAACTCGTCCCCGAGTCGTGGGGCGGCGACACGATCGTCGTCGAGATGTCCGCACTCCAGGGCCTCGGCGTCGACGAGCTGATCGAACAGCTGCAGGTCGTCGCCGAACTCGAGGAGCTCACCGCGAACCCGACCGGGCGAGCGAAGGGCATCGTGATCGAGGCCCAGCTCGACAAGGGTCGCGGCCCCGTGGCGACGATTCTCGTCGACAAGGGCGAACTCAAGATCGGCGACCCGATCGTGGCCGGTGCCGCGTGGGGCAAGGTCCGAGCGATGATCAACGACAAGGGCGAGCAGGTCAAGTCGGCGGGCCCGTCCACGCCGGTCCAGGTGCTCGGTCTGTCGCTCGTCCCCGAGGCGGGTGACGAGTTCCGCGCCGCCCCGGACGACAAGATCGCCCGGACCGTCGCCGAATCACGCGAGCTGCGCCTGAAGGCGAAGCATCTCCGAGAGGACGCCCGCGTCAAGACCGGCACCAAGCTCGAGGACATCTTCGCCCAGATCCAGTCGGGCGAGAAGGCCTCGGTCAACCTGATCCTCAAGGCTGACGTGCAGGGGTCGCTCGAAGCGGTCACCGAGTCGTTGCGGCGGCTCGAGCGCGACGAGGTCGACATCAGCTTCGTGCATCGCGCCGTGGGTGGAATCACCGAGAACGACATCACGCTGGCGAATGCCACGAACGCCACGATCATCGGCTTCAACGTGCGCCCCGACGGCAAGGCCCGCAAGCTGGCCGAGCAGGAAGAAGTCGAGATTCGCACGTACGAGATCATCTACAAGCTGATCGAGGACATCGAGCAGGCCGTGATCGGCATGCTCGAGCCCGAGTTCGAGGAGCAGGTGACCGGCGAAGCCGAGGTCCGTGAGATCTTCCGGGTTCCCAAGCTCGGTGCGATCGCCGGGTGCTACGTCCGCTCGGGCGTCATCACCCGCGGCTCGAAGGTGCGCTTCCTGCGTGACGGCACGATCATCTGGAAGGGCGACATCACGTCGCTCAAGCGGTTCAAGGACGATGCGCGCGAGGTCCGTGAGGGCTTCGAGTGCGGTATCGGCCTGTCCGACTTCCAGGACCTCAAGCCTGGTGATCTCATCGAGACCTACCAGGACGTCGAAATCGCCCGTACCTGATATTGGTGGCGGGATCGTCCCGCTAGGTTGCACTGATGGCCGCCGACCTCGACTTCTTCTTCGACCCGGTCTGTCCGTGGGCGTGGATCACGTCGCGCTGGGTGGTCAACGTGAGCGAGCAGCGCGACTACGAGATCGAGTGGCGCTTCATCTCCTTGTGGATGCTCAACGAGAACAACACCCGTGAGTGGTACACGCCTCAGTACCGAGCGGGTCACTACCTCGGCCACCAGGGTCTGCGCATCGGCGATGCGATCCGGTTGGGCGAGGACGACCCGACTGCGGTCGGTCGGTGGTACACGGCGATCGGCGAAGCGCTGCACGTCGGTGCCGAGCGAGAGGCGGCACGTGGCGACACGTTGACGTGGTACCGCGGCCTGCTCGCTGGTGCCGGACTCGACGAGGTCCACCTCGACGCCGCCGACGACGAGTCACACGACCAGTACATCCGCGCCGACACCGAGCTGGCGTTGAGCCGTACCGGCAGGGACGTCGGCACGCCGATCCTCACGTTCCATCCTGGCACCGACGACGAGGCGAGCTTCTTCGGGCCGGTGATCTCAAAGGCGCCGCGGGGCGCCGAGGCGGTCGAGTTGTGGGACGCCGTCGAGAAGCTGGCCACGATGTCCGGGATGGCCGAGATCAAGCGATCCAACCGGATCGCCCCCGACTTCACCTGATTACATCAGGGGTCTGACCCCTGATGTAATCCTCACCGAGGAGATACCGATGGCAGGCAAGCGCAGCAGCCGCAGCAGCACCCCGAAGTACTCGCGAAGCGCGCGGGTCAGCACGACGCTGCAGGAGATCATCGCCGACGAACTCGTCCGGATCGACGACGAACGCCTCACGTTCGTCACGGTCACCGGCATCGACGTCGATCCGGAGCTCAATCGGGCGATCGTGTTCTTCGATTCGCTCGCTGACGAGGAGGGCGACGCGGAGATCCTCGAGGCGTTCGCCGATCACCGGATCCGTCTGCAGGCATCGATCGCCAAGCAGATCCGGGCGAAGAAGACGCCGATCCTGGATTTCCGGCCCGACATGGTGATCCGGTCGGCCGCCCGCATCGACGACATCTTGAAGTCGGATCAGGCCCGACTCGAACGCGAGTCCGCGGTGTTGACCGACGAACCCGACGAACCCAACTCGACCGGGGCCTGATGGCGCGTCGCAAGCCGGCGACCACGCACGGCGTCGCCGTGGTGGACAAGCCGTCCGGTGTGACGAGTCACGACGTAGTCGGCGTGCTGCGGCGTCGATTCGGCGAGCGCCAGGTTGGTCACGCCGGCACCCTCGATCCCGATGCCACCGGCGTCCTCGTCGTCGCGGTCGGCAAGGCGACACGGCTGCTCCGCTTCGTCGAGAAGACCCGTAAGGGCTACACCGGCGAGATCGTCCTGGGGGCCGCGACGTCGACGCTCGACGACTCCGGCGACGTGCTGGCCACGTTCGACATGTCCGCCGTGACGCTCGACGACGCCCGCCGCGCCGTGGCCGAGCACCTCGTGGGCGACATCGACCAGATCCCGCCGATGGTGTCGGCGATCCGCGTCGACGGCAAGCGACTCCACGAACTCGCTCGCGAGGGCGTCGAGGTCGAGCGAGCGCCACGAACGGTGACGATCCACCGCTTCGACGTGATCGACTGGGTGGAACCGGGGGTACTCGCCGTCGACGTCGAGTGCTCGGCGGGGACGTACATCCGAACGCTCGCCGACGATCTCGGACGGTTGCTCGGCGGGGGAGCACACCTGCGGCGGCTCCGACGAACCCACGTCGGCGAGTTCACGATCGGCGAGGCAGCGCCTCCGGACGAGTGCGAGCTGCTCCCGGTCGAGACTGCGGTCCGTGCGCTCGACGCGGTGACGGTCGACGACGACGTCGCTGCGCTCATCGGCAACGGACGTGTGCTCGACGCTTGGCCGGGCGAGGGCCCCTGGGCCGTGTTCGACCGGTCGGGGACACTGCTCGCGGTCTACGAGGCGTTCCGCGGCGAGGCCAAGCCCGCCGTCGTGCTGCCGCGTTGACCGCTTGCCGGGTGGTATCGCTCCGATAGCGTTGCGGCGTGCTCGTCGTGACCGACCCCCAGCACTGTCCATGGGCAGACGATCGAGCGGTCATCACGATCGGCGCCTACGACGGTGTGCACCTGGGCCATCGGGCCGTGATCGATCAGGTTCGGCGACGCGCCGGCGAGCTCGGTGCGAAGTCGGTCGTCGTGACCTTCGATCGCCACCCTGCCAGCGTGGTCCGCCCCGAGTCGGCGCCCCGCCTGCTCACCGGATACGAGCAGAAGCTGGAACTACTCGAGTCGACCGGTGTCGACGCCGTCGTCGTCGTCCCGTTCGACGAGGCCCAGGCGGCCGAGAGCCCCGAGTCGTTCGTCGACCGGGTGCTCGTGCGATGCCTCAGGACCCGCACCATCGTGGTCGGCGAGGACTTCCACTTCGGTCGCCACCGCGACGGCAACGTCGATCTGCTCCGCAAGATCGGTGTCGACGCCGACTTCGACGTCGAGCCCGTACAGCTCGTGCAGCGTCTCGACGGAATCGACGAGCCGATCAGCAGCACGGCGATCCGACGGGCGTTGGCCGGCGGCGACATCAAGCGAGCGAACACGATGCTCGGACGGTCCTACGAGGTCCGTGGCGAGGTGTTCGCGGGCGATCAGCGCGGGCGATTGCTCGGCTTCCCGACGGCGAACGTCGGAGTGCCCGGGGGCATGTGTCTGCCCGCGGACGGCGTGTACGCCGGGTTCTACGAGCGCCCGAACGGCGACCTGTACGGCTGCGCGATCAACCTCGGCCGTCGGCCGACGTTCTACGAGCACGCCGATGCATCGCTGCTGGAGGCGCATCTGCTCGATGTCGATGTCGACCTCTACGGCGAGACCGCCCACGTGCGCTTCGAACACTTCTTGCGCAGCGAGCGCAAGTTCGACGGCGTCGACGCACTGATCGCGCAG
Organism: Ilumatobacteraceae bacterium; assembly: GCA_035529175.1. Classification (GTDB taxonomy): domain Bacteria; phylum Actinomycetota; class Acidimicrobiia; order Acidimicrobiales; family Ilumatobacteraceae; genus Sva-07. The sequence goes on along the minus strand of DATKXG010000146.1, from coordinate 10,953 downwards.
CTCGGCCACGACGTCGCCCACGCCCGCGACCTGCTCGCCTGAACACGTTTGTGTTGCAGTTCCGGCGGGGCGGGTCACCCAGAGTGCAACGCAAACGTGGGTTTGTGGGCGATGCCGGTCAGCCGGCGGGCCAGATCACCGTGGCGTCGGCGTCGTAGACGCCGTCGAGGATGTTGCTGAGGTAGTCGGCAGCGGTGGGCGTCTCGGCGTCGCCGAACAAGCCGACCTCGCCGTAGGTGTCGAGCTCGTTCTGGAGGGCGGCCGCATCGGCGACGCCGTACCCCGTGCCCGCTGGGGTCAGCTCCGAGATCAACGCCGCGTCGGTGCTCCAGCGGAACACCTCGCCTTCCGGCGACAGGAAGTTCTCGTTGCCGCCCGAGTTGATCAACTCGACCGCGGCGTTGGCTGCCGCCTCCGGGTCAGCGATGGCATCGGCGAGTCCGAGCATCGTGGCGCGCATGAAGTCCTCGGCCGCGGTGGGGTGCTCGGCGATGAAGTCGGCGTTGCCATAGATGACGCCGAACGAGCCGGGGATGTCGTACTCGAGCGGATCGAACAGGTCGAACGGGATCCCGGCGCGTTCGAGCGCTCCGGGTTCGTTGCTCTTGTAGCCCGGGAATCCGTCGATCGACTCGATCGCGATGTGAGCGGTCGGATCGAACCCGTCGAGCAACACCGTCTCGTAGTCCTCGTTCTCCACGAGCCCGGCGGTGGCGAGCATCGCCGCAACGCTGGGTGGCAGCTTGCCCTTGACGCCGATCGTCGAGCCGGCGAGGTCGCCGAGTTCGGCTGCGACGCCCGGCTTGAGGATCAGTGAATCGATTGCGGTCGGTCCTTCGACGGCGGTCACGACGAAGTTGGTGTCATTGGCAGCAGCGAATGCCACGACCTCGCTGAACGACCCGCCCGACGCGAACTGTGCGTCGTTCTCGGCCACCAGCGGGTAGTTGGCCGTCGAGAAGCTCGGTCGGATCTCGACGTCGAGGCACATCGCGTCGTAGTAGCCGTTGGCGTCGGCGACGATGACGTCGACGATCGACGCCGTCGCAGCGAAGTCGAACCCGGTGAGGTATTTGATCGTGCCGGCCGCCTCGTTGGCGGCGCAGCGGTCGTCGGGGAACGCCTCGCCGGCGACGACCGCGGAGCCACCGCTTGGCGACTCCGGCGCGGTGGATCCAGCACTGCTCGTGTCGGTGCTGGTGTCGATGCTCGTATCGGTGCTCGTGTCGGTGGTGCCGGTGCCGTCGGTGCCGTCGGTGGAGGAGTCGTCGCTGCCGCACGCAGCGAGCGCGACGCCGGCGACGAGTGCGAGGGCAAGAGGTGTGCGCAGACGCATCGGTGATCCAGTTCTTCCGTGAAATGGGACAGTGCATGATGCCACGAACCGACTTCGATGGCGTGGTCACCGAAGTCGGTTCGTGGCGAGGGCCCCGGTCAAGCGCGTTGCGAGGCGTGCCACCTGAGCAGGCTGCGTTCGAGTACCGAGACAATCGACAACCCGACGATGCCGAGCAGTGCGGCCGACGTGATCGTGGCCCACAGCGTCTCGGCCTGGTTGCTCGCCGCAGCGGTCCGCCCGACGGCCCCGAGACCGTCGCGGGTGAGTGCGGAGCCCTCGGCGAAGTACGCCGCGGCGAGTCCGAGCCCGAGCGCGAAGCGCAAGGTGGTGAAGATCGACGGCAGCGATGCCGGCAGCCGCAGCCGCCAGAACACCTCCCACGGGCGGGCGTCGACGCTGGCGAGCAGTTCGCGCGCTGCGGGATCCGTGGACTTCATGCCGCCGACCACGCCGAAGGTGAACACCGGGAACGACGTGAACGCCACCATGAACAAGATGGTCGGCGTCCCCCCGTCGAGCCACAGGACGACCGAGGTGATGTAGGCGACCCAGGGTGTCACCAGGATCAGGATCAGAACGGGCTGGGCTGCCTCTTCGATGAACCGCGACGACGCCATCACCGCCCCGACGACGACTGCGCACGCCATGGCGATCGAGAGACCCAGGATCATGTGCCACCCGGTGGTGACGGCGTTCGACCAGTAGAAGCTCGGCGCCTCGGCCAGCTCGCTGATGATCTCCGACGGCGGCAACAGCACGAACCGCCGGATGTCGAAGACGTGGACCGCCGCCTCCCACAGCACGCAGAACACAACGACACCGACGAGCGGGGCGACGATGCGACGGATCTTCGGGCTCATCGCTGCATCCCGTCGCTCAAAGCAGCGCGCAGCCGTGTCGTCGCGTGGAAGAAGTCGTCGGTGTCCTCGAGTTCGGGAAGCCGCGGGTGGTCCAGATCGATCGTGATGTCCTCGGTGAGCCGACCCGGACGTGGTGACATCACGGCCACGCGATCGGACAGGAACGTCGCCTCGGGGATCGAGTGGGTGACGAACAACACCGTGGTCCCGAGCGGCTCGCGCAGGCGGACCAGCAGGTGGCGCATGTCGGTGCGGGTCATCTCGTCGAGCGCTGCGAACGGTTCGTCCATCAGCAGGATTGGTGCATCGAGGGCGAAGGCGCGCACCAGACCGACCCGTTGCTGCATGCCTCCGGACAGTTCGTGCGGGTAGGCCTCGCGGAAGTCGCCGAGGCCGACCTCGTCGAGCAGATCGCCGACCGAGGCACTCGGCGTGATCGGCGACGCTCGCCGGTTGATGTCGAGGAGCAGTCGGGCATTCGCCTCGACGGTGCGCCACGGGAGCAGTGCCGGCGACTGGGGCACGAAGCCGATCTGCTTGTGGCGACGGGCTTCGGTGGGCGACAGGCCGTTGACGACGATCTCGCCCGACGTCGGTTGTTCGAGCCCGGCGATCAGCCGCAGCAAGGTGGTCTTGCCGCAGCCCGACGGCCCGAGCAGCGTGACGGTCTCGCCGTCGCCGACGGTGAGGTCGAACGGTGCCAGGGCGTCGAGCGACCCGAACGACTTCGCGACGTTGCGCACTTCGATCCGGGCCGGCACGACCGGCGAGCGTACTTGTGTGGGCTCGATCCATCCGTCCCGTCACGTGTCTCGTGGCGGTCTCGTTGCGGAGCGGTCATCGCGCCCGTAGCATTGCCGGGTCCGTTCGGGCTGGAATTTCCGGCGCGGGCGCGATGCACACGGGTGCCGTCCGGTACCTGAATGCGACCTCCGACGAAGAAGGCGACACACCCATGGCTGACATTGCCGACACCACCCCGAACACCACGGCGACGATCGAGAAGTACCGCACCCACGAGACCGACACCGGCTCGCCCGAGGTGCAGATCGCACTGCTCACCGAGCGCATCACGCACCTCACCGAGCACCTCAAGGTCCACAAGAAGGACCACCACAGCCGCCGTGGTCTGCTGATGCTGGTCGGCCGCCGCCGCCGCATGCTCGACTACGTCAAGAAGATCGACGTCGAGCGCTACCGCAACATCCTCGCCGCCCAGAACCTCCGCAGGTAGTGGGCGGCGGGCCAGATGGCCCGATGACTGCGTTCCGCAAGCTCGTCGTTGCCCCAAGGCAACTTCCTCGCTGCGCGCCTTGTCCTCGAACCATCTGATCCCGCCTCGAATTCAGTGTGGATATTCGTCGCGACACGTGTCGCGGCGCGTCTGTGTCCGTGGTCGATCCGCGGCGGATTGGTGGCGCGTCCAGATAGAGTGCCGTCCGGAGTCGGAACGTCCGGCTTCGCAACACGAGCGAACCGTTGTCGGTTGCCGGTTGCTGAATCCGAAGCGCTTCCCTGTCGGGACTGCATGTTGTCGGGTTGACCAACTGGGAACCGGCCGATCGCTCCAGAGGCGCACTCCCGAGGGGGAGTGCACACGAAAGGAGCCCTTGTGGCTGACCCAATCATCGTGTCCGGACCTGTGTCCGGAACCGAGAAGACCCTGACCTTCGAGACGGGCAAGTTCGCCCCCCAGTCGATGGGTGCCGTTGTGGCATCGATCGGTGGCACGAAGGTCCTCACCACCGCCAACGCCGCGAAGGGCGTGCGTGACGGTGTCGACTTCTTCCCACTGACGGTCGACGTCGAGGAGCGGGCGTACGCCGCCGGCAAGATCCCCGGCTCGTTCTTCCGTCGTGAAGGACGTCCGACCGAGGATGCCATCCTCACCTGCCGTCTGACCGACCGGCCGCTGCGCCCGTCGTTCCCCGACGGCTTCCGCAACGAGACCCAGGTCGTCACGACCGTGATGGGCGCCGACCAGGTCAACCCGCACGACGTGCTGTCGATCAACGCCGCGTCTGCCGCGCTGATGATCTCGGGCATTCCCTTCGAGGGCCCGATCGGCGCCATCCGCATGGCCTACAGCCAGAGTGGCGAGTGGATCCCGCACCCCACCTACGAAGAGGCCGAGAACGGCACCTTCGAGCTGGTCGTCGCCGGTCGTGAACTCGACAACGGCGACGTCGCCGTGATGATGGTCGAGGCGGGCGGTTCCGAGAACGCGTTCTACTACTACGACGACGGGGCCAAGAAGGTCACCGAGGAAGTCCTCGCCGACGGCCTCGACGCCTGCAAGGTGTGGATCAAGGAGTCGATCGCGCTGCAACGTCAGCTCGTCGCCTCGGTGATCGCGACCCACGGCCCGATCACCCCGATGAAGTGGACCCCGGTCCTCGACTACACGCCGGAGATCTTCGCCGCCGTCGAGAAGGCCGGCAGCGACAAGCTCGCCCCGGTGATCACGATCGCCAACAAGTCCGAGCGCAACGAAGCGACTGACGCCGTCACGGCCGAGATCGTCGCCGAGCTGTGCGGCACCAAGGACGAGCCGGGCGAGTTCGCCGGGCAGAACGGGATGGTCAAAGAGGCCGTCCGTTCGCTCAACAAGAAGCTGATGCGTGCCCGCGTCGTGAACGAGGGCGTCCGCATGGACGGTCGCGGCGTCGCCGATCTGCGTCCGATCTCGGCCGAGGTCGGCGCACTGCCGACAGCGCACGGTTCGGGCCTCTTCCAGCGTGGCGAGACCCAGGTCATGACCGTGCTCACCATGGCCATGCCCCGCATGAACCAGATGATCGACTCGCTGTCACCCAACGACACCAAGCGGTACCTGCACCACTACAACATGCCGCCGTGGGCCAACGGTGAGACCGGCCGCGTCGGTTCGCCGAAGCGTCGCGAGATCGGCCACGGTGCGCTCGCCGCCCGTGCGGTCCTGCCCGTCATCCCGAACCAGGAGGACTTCGCGTACACGCTGCGCCTCGTCTCCGAGGTCATGTCGTCGAACGGTTCGACGTCGATGGCGTCGGTGTGTGCCTCCAGCCTCGCGCTGATGGACGCCGGTGTGCCCACCAAGGGCCACGTGTCCGGCATCGCCATGGGCCTCATCTACGAGGACGGCAAGTACATCACGCTGACCGACATCCTCGGCTCCGAGGACGCCTTCGGTGACATGGACTTCAAGGTCGCCGGTACCGAGGACGCCATCACGGCGCTGCAGCTCGACACGAAGATCGACGGCATCCCCGCCGACGTGCTCGCCGCTGCGCTCGCCCAGGCGCGCGTCGCCCGCCTGGAGATCCTCGAGGTCATGAACGCCTGCATCCCGCAGAGCCGTGACGAGGTCGCCGAGACCGCACCGAAGATCTCGACGATCTACATCCCGCTCGACAAGGTCGGTGAAGTGATCGGCCCGAAGGGCAAGGTCATCAACACGATCCAGCAGGAGACCGGAGCCGACATCGGCGTCGACGACGACGGTGCCCGCGGCATCGTCACCATCGGCGCCGTCGAGGCGTGGCGCATGGAAGAGGCCAAGGCCGCGATCCTCGCGATCGTCGACCCGCCGAAGGCCGAGCTCGACAAGGTCTACACGGGCCGCGTCGTGAACATCACCAAGTTCGGCGCGTTCGTCAACATCCTGCCGGGCCGCGACGGTCTCGTGCACATCTCGAAGCTGGGTGGCGGCAAGCGCATCAACTCGGTCGAGGACGTGCTCGAGCTGGGCCAGGAGATCGAAGTCCGCGTCGAGGAGATCGATGACAAGGGCAAGGTCAGCCTGACCCCCGCCGGCGATCCGCCTCCCGCCAAGGAGGGCGCGTCGTCCGGTGAGTCGAGTGGCTCGTCCGATCGGGGCGAGCGTCGCGAGCGTGCGCCCCGCAAGGAGCGCTCGAGCGACAGTGACGCAGCGCCCGCCAGCTCGGGTGGCGGCGTCGATGTCGTCGAAGTGAGCTTCGAGGACAGCTTCGATGCCCAGCTCGCCGACGAACTCGGCGACCTCGGCCCGAAGTCGGAGCGTCCGGCGGGCGACGGTGCGGGCCGCAGCGGTGGCCGTCGCCGCCACCGCTGATCATTACATCAGGGGTCAGACCCGCGACGTAATCGCGGTCGATGCTGGTGCATCGGCCAGACTGAACACATGAGAATCGGGGTCAGCGGCGCTGCCGGACGAATGGGTCGAACCGTTTGTGCGGCGGTGGCCGCTGACCCCGATCTCGTTTTCGCAGCCGCCGTCGACCCGTTCGGCGCCGGCGAGACGATCGACGGCATCGAGGTGAGCCCGTCGCTCGACGCGTTCGCCGAGGCCTCGTGTGACGTCGTGGTGGACTTCACCGTTGCCGATGCTGCCCGGACGACGTTGCCGTTGCTGGGCCATCACGGCATCCATGCCGTGGTGGGCACCACCGGGTTCACCTCTGAGGACTTCGAGGTCTTCGAGTCGATCTTCGGCGCAGACGGCGGACCCAACTGTGTGATCGCCCCGAACTTCGCGATCTCGGCGGTCCTGATGATGCGTTTCGCCGAGATGGCGGCGCCGTTCTTCGACACGGCGGAGATCATCGAACTGCACCACGATCGCAAGGTCGACGCCCCGTCGGGCACTGCCGTGAAGACCGCCGAGCGGATGTCCGAAGCTCGCGGGGGAGCGTTCGATCCCGACCCGACGACCGACGAGGTCTACGAGGGCGCACGCGGTGGCAAGGGCCCCAACGGCATCCGTGTGCACTCCGTACGCATGCGCGGCATGGTCGCCCACCAGGAGGTCATCCTCGGTGCCCAGGGCCAGACCCTGACGATCCGCCAGGACAGCTACGACCGTGACAGCTTCATGCCCGGCGTCATCCTCGCCTGCAAGAAGATCCCGGCAGTGCCAGGCCTGTCCAGATCCCTCGACCCCTTCGTTGGCTGATTACAACACGGGTCAGACCCGCGATGTAACACCGCTTGTTCATGATCGGCGATGTGCCCCGACCCCAGCGCATCGACATCGAAGACGGTTGGCATCACGTGATGAACCGTGGGATCGATCACGGCGCCGTGTTCCTGGCCGACACGGACCGGGTCGAGTTCGGACAGCGCCTCGGAGACATGTTCGAGCTCTTCGGTGTTCGCATACACGCCTACTGCCTGATGGGGACACACTTCCATCTGCTCTGTCATTGCCCGCACGCCGGTCTGTCCGAAGCGATGCAGCGCCTCGGATCGCTCTACACGCGCCACGTCAACGATCGTCTCGGACGCGATGGCGCCTTGTTCCGGGGGAGGTTTCACTCCAGGCTGATCACCGACGACGCGCACCTGATGGCGGCGGTGCGATACATCCATCGCAATACGCTGGATCTGCCGGGTGTCCAGCGTGCTCGTGACTACCGGTGGTCGAGTCATCGGGCGTACCTTGGCTTTCGAAGGCCTCCGCCGTGGCTCTGCGTCGACCATGTCTTCGCCGTGTGAACACCGGAGAAGATCGACCAGTTCGTCGACTCGCCGCTCGACTTGGCTCTTCAGCCGGCGCGGCCAGATGCCATAGCGCTGGTCAAGACCATCGAACTCGTGTTGGCAGAACGGGGTCTCGGCTCCGATCGCCGCCTCGGTGCGGTCGCTCGTCAACTCGCGCTGGACTGGCTCGTCTCGCACTCGTCGTGTTCGGACGAGGCGGTGATGGAATGGCTCGGCATCGAACGGATCGGAGCGCTTCGCACGGCGACTTCTCGAGCGCGGGCGTTGCTTCGCGATGAACCCGGTCTACGCGACGCACAACAGCGAGCGGTGCAACTCCTCGCCGGGGCCTCGATTACATCGCGGGTCTGACCCGTGATGTAATCCGGGTCTCACGCCTGGCGTCTGACCCCTGGCGTGATCAGAGCGCGGCGAGGGCGGCGTCGTAGTTCGGTTCCTGGGCGATCTCGGGGACGAGTTCGGTGTGCTTCACGGTGCCGTCGGGGCCGATGACGACGACCGCGCGGGCGAGCACGCCCTGCAGCACGCCGTCGGTGAGCATGACGCCGTACTCCGAACCGAAGTCCGAGCGGAACGTGGAACCGACCTTCACGTTCGCGATGCCTTCTGCGCCGCAGAACCGGCCCATGGCGAACGGGAGGTCCGCCGACACGCACACCACGACCGTCTCATCCATGCCGGCAGCGCGCTCGTTGAACTGGCGCACGCTCGTCGCGCAGGTCGGGGTGTCGATGCTCGGGAAGATGTTCAAGATGACGTTCTTCCCGGCGAACTCGCCGGCGTCGAACTCGCTCAGGTCGGCGCCGACCAGCGAGAACGCGGGGGCCGAGGCGCCGACTGCAGGGAGGTCTCCGGACGTGTGGACGGGGTTGCCGCCGAGGGTGACTTGAGCCATGACTGTTGTTCTAGCAACCATTGGCAGATTCGGGCCAGGCGAGCTGCCGTCGACGGTGCGATTACATCGCGGGTCTGACCCCTGATGTAATCAGGCGCCGCGGAAGTTGCGGAGGTTGACCAGGAGAACGAGTCCGATCGAGATCCCAACGGCCCACCACTGGTAGCGCTGCAGCCACTCGAGGAAGTCGACCAACTGCGCCTCGAACGTCCGCGCCAGCCACCACATCAGCGCGAGACGTCCGGCGATGCCGACCGAGAGCAGCACCGCCAGCCGGACCGGGGGAGTGCGATGGACGCCGCTGAGCGCCGCCACGATGTTCGATCCGGCGAAGAACGGGATCAGGAACCACTCGGCTCGGGCGAATCCCCGATTGAACGAGCCGATCGTCTCGTGTGACACGCCCAGGTACTTGCGGAACCAGCCGATCGCGTCGTCGTGGTAGGCCCGACCGATCATGTGGCACACCACGAATGCGGCGCCGACGCGCAGGAAGGCGATGACCACATAGGTGCTGACCGGAACGCCGGCAGCGAGCGTCAGCGCCAGGTACCGGTTCCGCGACGACAGCACCAACAGGCCCTCGGGGTTCGTGTCGACCCAGCGCGCCCACAGCCCGCTCGCCACGTTGGTCATGATCACGAGACCGACGAACGCGACGAGGGTGAGCGGCGCCCACGCCGGGCGCACGTGTGCGGGCCCGGCGGCGTCGATCGCCGCGCTGTCGGTCATGTTTCGCAACGGTACCGCTCTCCATGGACGTCCGCTCGGCGGCGTGCGCTACGTTCGCGCGTCATGCAGGGCTTGATGCAGGACGTTCCACTGGCGATCCCCCACATCTTCGAGCGGGCCGAGAAGTATCACCCGCACAAAGAGATCGTCACAGCGACAGGGGCCGGACTCGAACGCACGACGTACGGCGACTGGGCAGCTCGCACCCGCAAGCTCGGCGGCCTGCTCGACAACCTCGGGATCTCCGCCGACGGACGCGTGGGCACCTTCGCCTGGAACACAGCCCGTCACCTCGAGCTCTACTTCGCCGCCCCGGGCACCGGCCGGGTCCTGCACACCCTCAACATCCGCCTGTTCCCCGAGCAGCTCACCTACATCGTCAACCATGCCGACGACGAGGTGATCTTCGTCGACCGCTCGCTGCTCGGACTCCTCGCCCCGCTGTTGCCGACGTTCGAGCGCCTGAAGCATCTGGTGATGATGGATGACGGCAAGGGCGACATCCCCGCTGATCTCAACGGGCACGACCTGCTCGACTACGAGGAACTGCTCGCCGCTGCCGAGCCCGTCGAGTTCGGCGTCGACGACGAGCACCGCGCTGCCAGCATGTGTTACACCAGCGGCACCACCGGTAACCCGAAGGGGGTCGTCTACACCCATCGCTCGACGTTCCTGCACACGATGGGCGCGATGACCGCCGACAGCCTCGGGGCCCGCGAGAGCGACGTGATCCTCCCGGTCGTGCCGATGTTCCACGCCAATGCCTGGGGGCTCGCCCACGCCGCCGTCGCCACCGGCGCGACCCTCGTGATGCCCGGCCCCGACCTGTCCGGCCCGGCGATCGCGAACCTGATCGTGAACGAGAAGGTCACCGTCGCCGCCGGCGTGCCGACGATCTGGATGGCGGTGCTGCCGGAGTTGAAGGGCCGTGACACGTCCTCGTTGCGCAGCATCCCCTGCGGTGGCTCGGCGGTGCCGAAGTCGCTGTCGGAGGCCTACCGCGAGCAGACCGGCCTGCCGATCCTCCAGGCGTGGGGGATGACCGAGACCAGCCCCATCGCGGCGGTGTGCCGACTCGACGCCGACCAGGAACAGCTCCCACGGGACGAGCAGGCCGAACTGCGCACCCAGGTGGGACGCATCGTGTTCGGCGCCGAGTGCCGGGTCGTCGAGCCGGGCACCACCACGCCGGTGCCATGGGACGGCGAGAGCAGCGGCGAGCTGCAATGCCGCGGCAACTGGATCGCGTCGGACTACTACGACGACGAGCGCTCCGGCGAGAGCTTCACCGACGACGGCTGGCTGAAGACCGGCGACGTCGCAACCGTCAACGGGCGCGGATTCGTCCGCCTGGTCGACCGCACGAAGGACCTCATCAAGTCCGGTGGCGAGTGGATCAGCTCGGTCGAACTCGAGAACGAGCTGATGGCCCACCCGAAGATCGCCGAGGCCGCGGTGATCGGCGTCGCCCACGAGCGCTGGGGCGAGGCGCCGCTCGCATGCGTCGTCAAGGCGGCAGACGGGCAGGACCTGACCGAGGACGACGTGCTCACGTTCCTCGAGGGCAAGATCGCCAAGTGGCAGATGCCCAAGGGCGTCGTGTGGATCGACGAGGTCCCCAAGACCAGCGTCGGCAAGTTCTCGAAGAAGACGCTGCGCGACGAGTA
>DATKXG010000145.1:0-5516 GCA_035529175.1 Ilumatobacteraceae bacterium | reverse complement strand
GACCCGACGCGAGTCGTGCACGACCGAATCGACGACGACGCCCCGGTCGCGGATCGTGCGGAGCTCGCGCAGGCCAGTGGGATCCGCGCCCGGCGAACCGACGGCATCCGGCATCGGCGAACTCACGGCTGGCAGTCGGCTGCGCCGGGGGCGGGAACGATGCCGAGTTCGTGGATGAGCGTCGGCGCGAGTTCGGCGAACACCGGGGCCGCAGCCGTGCCACCGAAGCGGTCGTCGGTGCCGGCCGGAGGCTCGTCGACCGAGACCAACACGGTGACCTGGGGCTTCTCGGCCGGGAAGAATCCGACGAAGCTGGCGTAGTAGATCCGGTTTCCGTCGTCGTCGAAGTACGTCCCGTTGTCGGCGGCCTTGAACGCCGTGCCGGTCTTGCCGGCGATCGACAGACCGTCGACCTGAGCTCGCGTGGCAGTGCCGGAGCACACGACGTTGCGCATCATCTCGGTCGTCTGGACCGCCGCCTGCTCGGTGACGACGGAGCGGGCCTCCGACGGCGCGGTCTCGACCACGCTGCCGTCCGGTCCCACCGTGGCCTTGACGAGCTTCGGAGCGACGTAGGTCCCCCGATTGGCGATCGTGTTGACCGCGGCGACCAGCTGCAGCGACGTGCTCGACACGCCCTGACCGTACGCGACCGTGACGCGCTCGGAGCCCCACAGGTCCTTGGCTTGCTTCAAGATGCCGGGCGACTCGCCCGGAAAGTCCAGTGCGGTCTTCGAGCCGAGGCCGAACGCCGCCATGTACTCGCGGTGGCGTTCACGGCCCATCTCCTGCTGCACGAAGATCGTGCCGATGTTCGACGACTCGGTGAGGATCTGAGCGACCGACATCACCTCGTCGGGGTGCTCGTGGGAGTCCTTGAGGAGGTCGTCGTAGTACTGCTTGCGCCAGGGCACGACGTACGACGTCTCGGGTGTCACCAGACCCTCGCTGAGCGAACTCGCGATCGTGATCACCTTCGCGACCGACCCGGGTTCGTAGGCGTCGACCGCGGCGAAGTTGCCCGAGGTGACCCCATAGGCGCCGGTCTCGTCGTCGCGACGCACCGACGCCATCGAGTAGATCTCACCGGTGTCGGTGTCCATCGCGATCGCCGTCGCACCCCTGGCACCGATCGCTGCCACCTGCTCCAGCAGCACCTGCTCGGTCGAGTACTGGACCGATCGATCCAGCGTGAGCACGAGGTCGTCGCCGGCGACCGGTTGTGCGGTCACGGTCTCCGACCCGGGGATGGAGCGACCGCCGGGTGCCACCTCTCGGCGCATCTCGCCGCCCGTGCCGGTGAGCAGATCGTCGTACTGCAGTTCGAGGCCCGAAATCCCGACGCCGTCGATGTTGGCGCGACCGATGATGCTGCGGCCGGTGTCACCACCGGGCATCTCGCGACGGCTCTCACGGTCGACGTTCACACCGGCGAGCTTCATGGCCGCCAGTTGGTCACCGACGTCCGCGTCGGCCTGCCTGCGGACGAAGACGAACCCGCGGTCCTTCGACTCGATCTCAGCGAGCAGTTCGGCCACCTTGTCGTCGGGAAGGTCCAACAGATCGTCGAGGATCTGGACCGTCGCGGTCCCGTTCTCGATCAGCTTGGGGTTGATCGACACCGTGACGGCAGGCACGGACATCGCCAATTCGGCGCCGTGGCGGTCGAACACGGTCCCGCGCTGCGCCGGGATGGAGACCGAGCGGGTCCACTGATCCGCAGCTGCCGATCGAAGGTTCTCGGCCTCGGTCGTCTGCAGATAGGCAACGCGGCCGATCAGACCGAGCAGGATGGCACCGATCAACACGAGCGCAGCGATCAACCGACGGCGCGGCGAACCGGCCCGGAACCTCGACACCGGTCGCCGTCGTGGCGTCGAGCGAACCTTCGCTCGGGTCGCAGGACGGGTCCGGGCCGGGGCGCCCTGAGCCCTGCGGTGGGGCCGATCCGCGGTCGGGCGGTGCGTCTTGGATCGATCCGACCCCGGCGACGCCTGACGACGGCGAAGGGCTTCACGCTGACGCGAGCTTCCCGCCGAGCGCGTTGTCGACGTGCCCGCCACGCGAGGGCGCTGCTCCGACGGGACACCGTGCGACCGCGTTGCGGGCCTCACGGCATCGCCTCGGTCACGCTCTTGACGGCACGGAACTGATCGAGCGGATCGGTGTGGATCACGATCCGCACGGCGTTGTCGCCGATCGGTCCGGCTGCGGCGAGTTGCCGAGCGACCGCTTCGGGCGTCACGGACACGAACGTGCTCGCCCGGCCACGTCGCATGCCCAGCTCGGAGGCCGCGGCTGCGAGACGGACCGGCGAGCGCAGTTCGGCGCGCTCGTAGCGCAACTCGTCGAAGCGCTCGCGTTCGAGCGCGACCTCACGGTCGAGTCGGTCGAGGCGGAGCTGGCGTTCGGCGAGCTGTGTGTGGAACACCGCCGCACCGAGCAGGCCGAGTGACACGAGGGTCCATGCGAGCCCGGCGATCACCGCCGGCCACCGGCGACGGCGCGACACCACGGTCAGCGTCGGCTTCGGGGCCGGCTGCTGAGCCGCAATCCGCGACGCTGAACCTCGCGGCTCGCTGTTGCGGAGCAACGGGAGCGCGATCATCGATCCTCCACGGGTTGTCCGTCGCTCTTCTTGATGGGCTCGACTCGTTCGACGACACGCAACCGTGCCGATGCCGCCCGACGGTTCCGTTGGCGTTCGGCGTCGCTGGCACGCTTGGGCACGCCCCGCACGATCCGTACGGTCTGGATCGCACCGCACACGCACGGCAGGTCGTCGGGGCAGTCACAGGCGCCGGCGGCCACGGCGAAGCGGTCCTTGACGATCCGGTCCTCGCCGGAGTGGTACGACAACACGGCGATGCGCCCGCCGGGTCGGGTCGCCCGGACGGCCTGGTCGAGCGCGTCGGGGAGCACACCCAGTTCGTCGTTGACCTCGATCCGGATCGCCTGGAAGGTTCGCTTGGCGGGGTGGCCGCCTGTGCGGCGAGCGGCGGCTGGGATCGCCGACGTCACCACGGCGGCGAGCTCGGTGGTGGTCTGGATCGGGCGAGCGGCGCAGATGGCTCGTGCGATCCGCGACGCGAACCGCTCGTCGCCATAGCGCTTGATGATGCGTGCAAGATCCGACTCCGAGTAGCCGTTGACGACGTCGCCGGCTGACCAGGTCTGGTCGGCGTCCATCCGCATGTCGAGTGGCCCCTCGTGGCGGTACGAGAAGCCCCGGTCGCCGCGGTCGAGCTGTGGCGACGACACGCCGAGGTCGAACAGCGCTCCGCTGATCCGCTCGACATCGTGCTCGGCGAGGGCCTCATCGAGCTGGTCGAACCGGCGCTGGCTCGTGCGGAGCCGGACGCCGTAGCCCGCCAGCCGGGTCGTCGCAGCCTCGAGGGCGTCCTGATCCTGGTCGATGCCGAGGACGTCGAGGTCGACGCGTGAGTCGAGGAGCGCCGCGGTGTGACCGCCTCCCCCGAGCGTGGCATCGACGACGGTGCCGGCCGGCACGCTCGCGAACACCGCAGTGATCTCGTCGACCATGACCGGCGCGTGCTCGAAGTCCGATGCCACTGCGCCGTCGCTGCTGCTCACCGCGCCCCGCCGGCGATCTCGTACTGACCCTCGGTCTCGTTGCGACGGTGGGCCACGGGGTCCCAGATCTCGATCTGGTCGATGTTGCCGAGCACGACGACCGCTGCCTGCGCAGCGAGTCCGGCGTGCTCACGCAAGCGGGCATCGAGCGTGACGCGACCCTGCTTGTCGATCGTGGCCTGGGTGGCCGACGAGGCGAACGCCCGCTGACGGTTGCGCGACACCTCGCCACGCTTGGCCTTGGCGACCAGTTCAGCCGCTTCGGCCTCGAAGGACTCGACGCTGCGGACGCTGACGCAGCCGTCGTCTCCGAAGAACAGGTAGCAGTGGTCGCCGAGTTCCCCCCGGTACGACGAGGGCAGTGCGACTCGCCCCCGTTCGTCGAGCTGACGCTCGTAGACCCCGACAAACACGCGCCGCGTTCCTCATGCTTTCCACCCCCGCGGCGAACCTGCCGTGCCGGGAACGCGGGAGTTCTCCCCAGCGCTCCCCATTCTTCCCCCATTTGCCCCCATTGTCAACCATCATTCCCCATTTGTGTCCCATTCCGCCCCAGATCACCCCCGACCACCACCGATCGCCCCCGATCGCCACCGATCGCCACCGATCGCCACCCCCGGCTGCGATGAGCGAAAAGCCGGTATCCGGTCGCTTCGCTCATCGCGGAAGCGGTCGACCCGGCTGCGATGAGCGAAAAACCGGTATCCGGTCGCTTCGCTCATCGCAGACGCTCACCTTCGGCGGTGGTGCGGAGCGGGCCCAGATCAGGCGAGGACGGTGACGAGTTCGCGGACGATCGCGTCGGCCGATCCGGCCGGCAACGTGGCGACCTGCGCGAGGTCCGCCGCTGCGGGACGACCCGCGGCAGGGTCGAGCAGGGCGACGAGGCGCTGCGGGTCGTACTCGGAGTACCAGCAGCACTGCAGACGTGCGGCGTCGCGGGTCCGGCGCTGGCTGATCCCGACCAGCTTGCGACCCCCGAGCGACACCTCGCCGGCACCGAGGCCGTCGAAACAGACCAGCCTCGACCACGGCGTCGAGCGCATCGCCGCATCGTGCACGGCGAGGTCGTCGATGCCGGTCGCCCGCGCGATCGCCCCGGCGAGGCCGTTGCCCAGCCACACCATCGGTCCGTGGACGTCGTCGAACCATCCCGGCATCGAGGCCGACACGATCACGTCGAGCCACGTCACCTCTCCGGGGACCAGCAGCACCGCTCCCCCGCCGCTCCGGCGTCGCACCACCTCGACCCCCGCCCGTCGGCAGGCGTCGAGGTCGACGTCGGAGCGGTCCTGGGTCGAACCGAGCACCAGCGCCGGCGTGGTGACGTCGTGACGCCAGATCTCGCGGCTCGCAGGGACCGGCACGGTCCGGGAATGGAAGTCCCCGGCGGTGGAGCGTGATCGGACGACCCGGTACGGCGAGACGCGGCTCACGAAGCGAGCGGCAGGTACGGACGCCACGTGTCCGGCACCCCACTCACCGAGACCACCACCCACGCCGTCGCCCGGGGGGCGTGACAGGGTCGGGCCAACCGCATCCCGGCCTCGTCCGGCGTCCGGTCGCGCTTGCCCAGATTGCACGGCCGACACGCTGCCGCAACGTTCTCCCAGCTGTGCGGCCCGCCCTTCGAACGAGGCACCACGTGGTCGATCGAGTCGGCACGCTCACCGCAGTACTGACAGCGGTAGTCGTCACGGGCGAAGATCGCTCGCCGGGAGAGCGCCGCCCGACGGACGTAGGGCACCTTGACCATGTAGCGCAGCCGGATCACCGACGGACACGGAACGCTCAGCCGCTCGGAGTGGATCACGCGCCCGTCGTCCTCGAGAACGTCCGCCTTCTCGGCGATCACCAGGCAGGCGGCACGCTCAGTCGACACGATGCTGAGCGGTTCGAAGGTGGCGTTCAGCACGAGCGCG
>DATKXG010000144.1:0-3874 GCA_035529175.1 Ilumatobacteraceae bacterium | reverse complement strand
GAAGAACGGGCAGAGGACACTCGCACCGACCGGGGATCCGATCAGTCCGAGTTCGAGGAACAGACTTTCGCTCAGGCCGACGACGGCGTGCTTGCTCGCCACATACGGAGCGATGCCCGGCGCACCCCGCAGACCGGCGTCTGAGGCGGTGCTGACGATGTGGCCGACTCCCTGCTGCTGCATCACTGGCAGCGCCGCTCGGATGCCGTGGACGACGCCGAGCACGTTGACGTCGAGGACGCGCTTCCACAGGTCGATCGGATCCGTCCACGCGTCGCCGACCCCGAGGATGCCCGCGTTGTTGAACATCACGTGGACGCCACCAAACCGCTCGACGGCGTACTCGATCAGCGCGTTCACCTCGGATTCCGCCGTGGTGTTGCAGACCATCGCTGCAACCGATGCGCCGTCCTCGCTGAGGCGGGCCTCGACGTCGCGCAGCTTTGGCGCGTCGATGTCGGCCAGCACGACGCTCATCCCCTCGGCGATCATCGCCTCGGCAACGGCGAGGCCGATCCCGCTCGCTCCACCGGTGATGACAGCGACATTGCCAGGCGCTGCCGCGGGCGGGCGCGTGACAGCGGACTGCGAGTCGGACATCGCCCAAATCTAGGACGCCACACCCCGCCCCCGCCGGGATGGCCGCGCCCAGCCACCCACGTTTGCGTTGCAGTTCCGGCGACCCGGGTCACCCAAGACGCAACGCAAACGTGACGGGGTGGGGTGGGTGAGGGGCGAGCGCAGTCAAAAGGAGTGGTAGCCGCCGTCGATGGTGATCACATCGCCGGTGTGGTAGCTGGAGGCTCGGCTGGCCAGGTAGACGGCGAGGCCCCCGAAGTCGTCGGCGGTGCCCCAGCGGCGCATCGGCACTCGCGGCAACACGTTCGCGACGAACTTGTCCCAACCGAACGCGCCGGCGGTCATGTCGGTCTCGATCCAGCCGGGCAGCACCGAGTTGCAGCGGATGCCGTGCCGAGCGTGCTGTACGGCGATCGCCTTCATCATCGAGTTCACGCCGGCTTTCGACGCTCCGTAATGCTGCCCCGACTGCTGGCCGAAGAACGCCGACCCCGATGTGGTGAACACGATCGAGCCACCCGACTCGTCACCCCCGCCGTGGCGTTCGACCATGTGCTTGGCCGCTTCGCGGGAGGTGAAGAACGCCCCGTCGAGGTTGACGCGCATCACCCGCCGCCACTCGTCCGAGGTCATCCCGATGAAGCTCGGCGCCTGCCCACCGATGCCGGCATTGACGAAGCACGAGTCGACGCGGCCGAGCTCGCCGATCGTGTCGGCCATCGCCTGGACCACCGCGTCCTCGTCGCCGACGTCGCACACGATCGACAGCAACTCGACGTCGTGTCGGCCGAGCTGCTCGATCGCTGCGTCGTTCTTGTCGGGATTGGTGCCCCAGATCGCGACGTCGGCGCCGTGCGCGGCCAACGCATCCGCCATCCCCAACCCGATGCCGCCGTTGCCTCCGGTGACGAGTGCGACGTGTCCGGTGAGGTCGAACGGTGAGCCAGTGGGGAGCGTCATGAGGTCGACTGTACGGGTCCGTCTCGCACCGGAGCAGCAGTGGAGATAGCGTCGAGGCCGCATGTATCTCGAGCGCGTCCGCCAACCCGCCGACCTGCGGGACCTGTCGTACGACGAGCTGCGCGATCTCGCCGGCGAGATCCGTGACTTCGTCGTGTCCGCGGTCTCGGACACCGGCGGCCACCTCGGTTCGAATCTCGGCGCCGTCGAACTCACGTTGGCACTCCACCGGGTGTTCGACTCACCGACCGACGCGATCCTGTGGGACACCGGCCACCAGGCCTACATCCACAAGATCGTCACCGGCCGCCAGAAGCAGTTCGAGCAGTTGCGCCAGCAGGGCGGGCTGTCCGGCTATCCGAGCCGCGAGGAATCCGAGCACGACCACATCGAGAACAGCCACGCCTCGACCGTCTTGTCGTACGCATACGGCATGGCTGTGGCCCGCGACCTCGGCACCGACCCGCACCGCCACATCGTCGCGGTGATCGGCGACGGCTCGTTGACGGGCGGCATGGCCTACGAGGCGATCAACAACATCGGCCACGGCGACAAGCAGGTCATCATCGTCCTCAACGACAACGGCCGCTCCTACGCGCCGACGGTGTCGATGCTGTCGGCCAGCGCCCAGGGTCGCGACGTGCAGGAGAACCATCCGAGCGTCACCGACCGGGTCACCGACAAGCTGTCGCACGCCCTCACCGACATCCGCACCAACCCGGTCTACGTGCGCCGTCAGCGCCGACTCGAGGAGTTCCTCCAGCACCTTCCGGTCGTCGGCCACCAAGCAGGCTCGGCGATGGACGCGTTCAAGGCCGGCGTGCGCGAGTTCCTGCAGCCGCCGTCGTTCTTCGAGGCGCTCGGCGTCCGCTACGTCGGTCCGTTCGACGGACACAACGTCGAGGAGATGGAGCACGCGTTCCGGAACGCGATCGAGCTGTCGGAAGAAGGTCCGATCCTCGTGCACGTGCTCACCCAGAAAGGTCGCGGCTACTCCCCCGCCGAGGACGACGACGAGAAACACCTCCACGACGCGCCGGTGTTCGATCCGCTCGTCGGACCGCCGAAGGCCGTGTCAACCGGCTACACCCAGTCGTTCGCCGAGGCAATCCTCAAGGAGGCCGAGGCCGACGATCGGATCGTGGCGATCACCGCCGCGATGCCGGGCCCGACCGGACTGCTGCCGTTCCAGGAACGCTTCCCGGACCGCTTCTTCGACGTCGGCATCGCGGAACAGCACGCCGTCACCGGCGCCGCCGGCATGGCGATGGGCGGTCTGCGCCCGATCGTCGCGATCTACTCCACGTTCCTCAACCGGGCCTGGGATCAGGTCGTGTACGACGTGGCGCTGCACCGGCTGCCCGTGGTCTTCTGCCTCGACCGCGCCGGCGTCACCGGACCCGACGGCGCGAGCCACCACGGCGTGTACGACATGGCGCTGCTATCGAAGGTGCCGGGGATGCGAGTGCTCGCACCGTCGAGCGCGCAGGAACTGGGCCAGATGCTGCACGACGCCACCACGCTCGTCGACGCCGGCCCTATCGCGATCCGCTATCCCCGAGGCGCCGCTCGCCAGGTGGGCGAGCTCGAGGTCGGCTCGGGTCTCTCGGCACGCAAGGTGCTCGACGGTTCCGGCACGTGCATCATCGCAGTCGGCAAGATGGTCGAGACCGCCGAGAAGGCCGCCGCGATTCTCGCCGACGACGGCATCGCGGTCACCGTGTGGGACCCCCGGTGCTGCGCCCCGCTCGACCCCGAGATGATCGCCGATGCGGCCGGGCATGATCGGGTGATCACGATCGAGGACGGCATTCGCGACGGTGGGATCGGCATGGCGATCGCTGACGCCGTGTGTTCGATCGACCAGTCGACCCACGTCGAGGTCCTCGGGCTGCCGACCAAGTTCATCCCCCACGACCCGAAGTCCGACGCGATCCTCGCACGCTTCGGCCTCGACGCCGACCACATCGTCGCCCTCGCCCGAGCGACCTGAGCCCTCGGTCCTCCCGGGGACGGGGCGGACCGTAGGCTCGCGGCGTGGCTCCACGCACCGACGATCTCTACGCCGCCTACACTCGCCTGCGCTTCGAGCGCCCGAGCGACGGTGTCCTGCTGATCACGCTCGACGATCCCGAGCGGCTCAACGCCACCGGCGCAGACATGCACCTGCAGCTGTCGCGGGTCTTCCGCACGGTCGACGACGACCCGACGGTGCGTTCGGTCGTCGTCACCGGCGCCGGTACGGCGTTCTCGGCGGGCGGCGATCTCGGGTGGATCGCCGAGCAGGTCGGTGACTATGCCCAGACGATCCGGGTGATGCGGGAGGCCGGCGACA
>DATKXG010000143.1:0-2293 GCA_035529175.1 Ilumatobacteraceae bacterium | reverse complement strand
GGGGGTCGAGCTGGGGCTGTGAGCTGGAGCGGGTCCTGGGATCGAGGCGCGGTGAGGGCGAACCGCCGCGGAAATTCGGGGCGGGGAGGCGAGCTGTGAGGCCGGCGGTGAGGGTGCTTCGTCACGGTGGCCGCCATGACCAACACACCCACACACACGGCACACCGACCGACACCTGTCGGTACGCCGGAACGCTCGCACCTGCTCGAACGTCTCGACGTCGAGTGGGCCCACCTGCGGACCTCCCGCCGGGCGCTGCGCACGGCTCGAAGCTGGGCCGAGCGCTATCCCGACCATCCGCTCGCCGACCTCGTCGAGGGACTCACCGACCTCGAGCAGATCCGACGAGCAACACAGCGGCGCGACGGCGCCGAACGATCGGACGACACGATCCTGCTCGCCCTCGTCGAGCTGGCGCGCAGCGACGAACTCGCCGGGCGCATCATCCTCCAGCACCTGCTGCCCGCGCTGATCTCCAACGCCCGCCGCTACCGGTCGTACACCGATCGCGCCGACCCGATCGCGCAGATCGTGCCGGCAGCCTGGCTCGCGATCCGCTCCTACGACGTCGAACGCCGACGCCACCACGTCGCCGCGTCGCTGACCTCCGACGCCGTGTTCCAGGCCTTCCGGCGCCAGCTCCGCCGCTGCGCGGCGAGCGAGGAGGCGACGGCCCCAGGGTCGTTCGCAGGGGCCGCGCACCACGACGGTCCCGCGACCGCGCTCGACGAGTTCGTCACCGTGCTGCGCGAGGCACGGCGCGCGGGCGTGCCGGCATACGACCTCGACCTCCTGCGCCAGCTCGTTCGGGTCGGATCGCCCGGCATCGTCGCCCAGCAGCGCAAGGTCACGCCACGAACCGTGCGCAACCACCGAGACCGCGCGGTCGACCACGTACGCACAGCGCTCGTCATCGCCGTCGCCGCATGAGTGGCGCGCGGTCAGGCGCGTTGGGTGAACTCGGGATGACGCTTCTCGAGGAACGCCCGGAAGCCCTCCTGCGCGTCGGGGATCATCGCCGCGCTCGCCATCGCGTCGATCGCCACCTCGTAGGCGTCGGGCTGGTCGAGGCCGACCTGGGCATAGAAGCTCCGCTTGCCGAGCGACTTGGACAGCCCACTACCGCGAGTCGCGCGACCGATCAGGTCGGCGACGGCCGCGTCGAGTTGATCGTCAGGGACCGCACGGTTGATCAGCCCCCAGTCGGCGGCGGTCGCCGCATCGATCGGGTCGCCGGTCAACGCCATCTCGAGCGCCCGCTTGCGTCCGATGTTACGGGACACGGCGACCACGGGCGTATGGCAGAAGAGCCCGCCTTTGCCTCCGGGGATCGCGAACGCGGCGGACTCGGCGGCGATCGCAAGGTCGCACGTGGCCACGAGCTGGCAGCCGGCCGCCGTGGCGAGCGCGTGCACACGGGCGATCACCGGCTGGGGGATCCCCTGCACGGTGTCCATCATGTCGGTACACACCTCGAACAGCCGGCGGGCGTCGTCGAGGCTCGCGTCCACCATGTCGCCGAAGTTGTGACCGGCAGAGAACACCGGACCGTTCGCGGCGAGCACCACGCCGAGGGTGTCCGTCGCTCCCACCTCCTGCAGCGTCTCGGTCAGTTCGACCATCACGTCGAGCGCGAGCGCATTGCGCTTCTCGGGCCGGTTGAGGGTGATCGTGGTGATGTCGCCGTCGCGGTCGACCAGCAGGTGCTCGTAGGTCATGGTCCGAGTCTCGCGCCGGGCGCACCGTATGGTCGCCACCATGAAGTTCGGAATCATGTTCGCCAACACCGGCCACGGATCGTCGCCCGAGGGTGCGACCGCCGTCGCGACCGCCGCCGAAGCCGGAGGATTCGAGGCGATCTGGACCGTCGAGCACGTCGTCGTCCCGTCCGGCTACGAATCGAAGTACCCGTACGACCCGAGCGGCAAGATGGCCGGCGGCGCCGAGGAGTTCGACCTGCCCGACCCGTTGATCTGGCTGACCTGGGTGGCGGCGAAGACCACCCGCATCAAGTTGGCGACCGGCATCCTGATCGTGCCGCAGCGCAACCCGGTGATCACCGCCAAGGAGCTGGCGACGCTCGACCACCTGTCGGGTGGACGCATGGTGCTCGGCGTCGGCGCCGGCTGGCTGGCCGAGGAGTTCACCGCACTGAACGTGCCGTTCGGCGACCGCGGCAAGCGGCTCGACGAGTACATCGCGGTGATGCGCGCGCTGTGGTCCGGCGAGAAGACCACCTTCTCCGGCCACTACTTCGACTTCGAGAACTGCATCTCGCTGCCACGGCCCGCCA
>DATKXG010000142.1:0-17409 GCA_035529175.1 Ilumatobacteraceae bacterium | reverse complement strand
CGAGCGCCGAGGTGACGACATCGGCGGGATCGCCGTCCACCTCGCCGCCCGAGTCATGGCCGAAGCCGAACCTGGCGAGGTCGTCGTCACCTCAGCCCTCGAACAGGTCACGGTTGGCGCTCGCTTTCAGTTCGACGATCTCGGTCCCAGAACACTGAAGGGCATCGAGAGACCATGGAATCTCTACGCAGTCTGCGCATCGTGAGAGTCCGTTGTCCGTCGCCTATTCGGACACCTTGCGACAGTTGACGATGCGGTGCTTGATCTGGGCCGGGCTGTCGCGCTTTGGCGCGTGGTCGGACCCGATGTCAGCGAAGTGGTTGGGTGAGGTCGGCGAGGAGCGTCGGGATCTCCTCCCATACGCTGAGGTGGCCATGCTGCGGAAATGCCACGACCGTTGCCTGGTCGATGAGCGATGCGGTGTACTCAGACGACGCAATGTCGACGACGACATCCTGGACACCGTGGTACAGCTGGGTCTCGACACTGATGTCGGTGGGATCGAACGACCACGGCTGTGCGCGAACTACCGCGTCATGCGCCAGACCGCCGACGCCCTGGCGGATGGATTCGTCGACGCCTCGTCTGAGGCGTGCGACCGTGGCTGGCGTATCGAACAGTGCGGCATCGGGCGGGGCGAGTCCGTCGGGCCCGAACGGAAAGCCTGATCCGTCAGCGCCGTAGAGCGCTTCGAAATGCTTGACGTACGCCTGCTCGTCGCCACGCCTCAGTATGGACGCAGCTTCGGGTGACACCCGTGCCCAGTAGCCGTCCCAGGCGGGTGAGGTCAGGCCTCCGACACACCCCAGCCCGACGACGCGTTCGGGCAACAAGGCGGCACACGCGATCGCGTGTGGTCCGCCCGCTGACACGCCCATGACAGCGAACTCGTCGATTCCGAGGGCGTCGGCGAGTTCGGCTGTGTTACGAGCTGATTCAACCAGCGTCCGTCCGGGGCACGGCGATGACTCCCCGATGCCGGGGCGATCCGCAGCGACGAGGCGCACCCCGATCTCGGAGAACAACGCGTCGAGGTGGACGTGGTCGAGCCGGCACGAACCGGTGCCGTGAAAATAGACGGCTGCAGGACCATCGGGACGTCCGCAATCCGTGTACGAGATCTTTCGTCCTTCGGACAGCGTGAGCACATCGTCCCGCATTGGCGCAAGCTAACACGACGGTGAACCACGCTTGATCGGCGCAGTGTTCCCGATCTGTGGAGTCGCGCCCGATGACCGGCGAAGCCAGTCGCATTCTCTTGTCGATGGGGACTGTCCATCCACGCCGATCGGAAGCGTCCGGTTGAGGACGGTATGTGAGACATCCGGCGAACAGGTCCGAGCGGTGTCGATTGCGGCAGGTCACCTACCGGGCGCCCCATAATCGCGGGCCGCAAGGCTGTCCGTTAGCGGGACACCTACCGGCCGGCGATATGCGCACGCGAACTGCAACAGTTCACCGGAGAGCATCATGATATCATGGTGTCATGGCAAAGCAGACCACCGTCCGACTGCCCGACGACCTCGCCGACGACGCCGAAGCTGTTGCTCGAGTACGGGGCGAAAGCGTCAACCAGCTCATTGTCGACGCACTCGCCGCCGAGATCGAACGGGTCCGCTCCGACAACGACTTCACTGCGCGCGCCAAGAAGCTGCTCGAGCGCGACCGGGAGATCCTTGACCGCCTCGCCAAATGACCCGCTATCTCAGCCTTGCTGAATTCTGGTACCTCGCCGAGCACGTCACCGGCATCAACGCCGCAACATTGATCAGAGCCAGCCGCGTCGAACTCGCCGACTCGGCACTCCACGCACCGCAAGCCGGCTTCGGCGACACCGACTTCTACCCGGACGTGTACGACAAGGCTGCCGTGCTCGCGTGTCGGATCGCGTGGAATCGTCCGTTGCCCGATGGCAACAAGCGCGCGGCGTGGGCATGTCTCGTGCTGTTCATCGACCTCAACGACGGGTCATGGAACGACGAGCAACCCGGCACCGACGATGCCGTCGAGGCAATGCTCGCGGTAGCGGCACGGGAGGTCGATGAGACCTGGCTCGTGAGCTGGCTTCGCGAACGGGTCACCTTCCGAACCTGAGACAACAAGCCACTCGGTAATCACCGATCGAAACCGCTCGCGACGAGCGCGCTTCCGGCGAAGCGTGTGACCTTCCTGCCTGATCGGACGCAGAACCGTCCGTTCAACGACCGGCTTCTGAGACATCCGGCGAATGGGACGGTCTCTGAGCGCGGTATCAGGGATTCTCGCTTCTTGCGTTGGAATCCGCGGCTGCCGAGACATGTGGAGGGTTGCCGCTCCCGAACCTCACGACTATTGTAGATATGTAACTACATGGAGGCGTGATGACGACGCAGATGAGCAGCCGACAATTCAATCAAGACACCAGCGGCGCCAAGAAAGCTGCCGAGAACGGCCCGGTCTACATCACCGACCGGGGCCGACCAGCGCACGTGCTGATGACCTTCGACGACTATGAAGAACTCGTCGGACCACATCGAGCACTCGACCTGCTCGCCGAGCCGGCAGGAGTCGCGGACATCGAGTTCGCGGCGCCGAAGAACAGCGACGTGGCGCGCCCAGCAGCGTTCGAGTGATGTTCGTCCTCGACACGAACATCGTGTCCGAACTCCGCAAGGTGCGAAGCGGCAAGGCGAATCTCGGGGTTGCCTCGTGGGCCGAGCAAGTCCCGTCGGCCGAGCTGTTCATCTCTGCGATCACGATCCACGAACTCGAGCACGGAGTGTTGCTCATGGAGCGGTCAGATCCTGCGCAGGGAGCCGTGCTGCGTGCATGGCTCGACCAGAGCGTCGCCGCAGCATTCAAGAATCGAGTTCTGCCGGTGGACGAGCGCGTTGCACGTCGCGCGGCTGGCTTGCACGTACCGGATCCTGCATCGTTCCGCGATGCTCTCATCGGCGCGACCGCCTTGGTCCACGACATGACCGTCGTGACCCGAGACCTCAAGGACTTCCAGCGTTTCGACGAACTCGACGTCATCAACCCCTGGAGTTGACCAAGTCGCCGAACGCTCACCGGGTTCTCTATGGGTTCGTTCGGCGGGGTCGTAGATCTGACCGCCGAGCGAGAGTGACACTCCACGCTTGGCAAGGGTGTCGCCGGTGCGTACTGCTGCCAGTGCTTGATCGAGGCCGGGACGCTCGCGCTTGGCGCTGGGCCGTGAGGTCTTGCTCGTCAGTCGAGCATCGGGCGTATCCAATCAGTGTTTCATCCATCCGAGAACCGTGACGCGCCCGGTCGCGCTGATCCATCGCGAGCGTCCGAATGGGTGCGCCGATTGAGACATCCAACGAACTCCTCCGAAACGGTGGCGAGTGCTCCGCCATGTCGGCCTGCGATGTAGGGATCCAAGCCACCGCGTCGGGGTAACCTGGCCAGATAGCCTTCGCCAGGATCACCTCAGACCCATCCAAGATGGCTGGCGTACCATGTATCCGTGGCCTCCGGTTCCCGGTCGCGACCGTTCTTGCGATGGTGGCTGACGGCATGACCAATGAGGAAGTCCTCTCGGAGCATCCTGACCTCGAAGCCGAGGACATCTCCGAAGCGCTCAGATTCGCAGCGCTCGCCGTCCAGGAACGCCAGTTGCCTCTCATGTCAGCGTGAAGTTCCTGCTCGACCAGAACGTCTCACCGGCGCTGGTCGGTTTGCTGGCTGACGCTGATCACCTCGCAGAACACGTCCGCGACCTGGGTAAGCGTGAGGCGCCGGACGATGTGGTCCTCGCAGCAGCCGGGGACGCCGACGCTGTGCTGATCTCATCAGATACTGACTTCGGCGAGTTGCTCCGCTCGCTCCAACGCAAACGAGCCGTTCGTGATTTTGTTGCGGCGTCAAGAAGGCCGTCGTGCGAGCGAGATCGCTTCCTTGATCGTCGCCAACCTCCAAGCCGTTGCCGATGACCTGGCTTCGGGGGCGATCGTTGTCCTCGACGAAGACCGTGTCGGGATTCGGAGCCTGCCGCTGCAGCCAGAGGATTAGCCGACCGCCGGAATGTTCGACGCCGGATCAGTGACACGTGTCCGTTTGAGGAACCTCTACAGAGACGACCCGCCGAGGATCGGCACCCAGGCCGTCGAGACCGTCCGCTTGACGACCGTCAGTTGAGACGGTTCGGACGAACTCGATCACCGACGTTCGAAGTCGTCTGAACCGTCCGTTCGAGATCCCCCTATCGGACGTGACCGGGACGTGATTACGGAGTGCTCGATGTGGGCCGTGATACAGCGCTGGCCGGTGCTGTGTGGCGGTGGTCCTGCGTGCTGCTATGTGGCGAGTTCTGGAGGCTGGATCGGTCAGCCCTCGATTGACACGATGGCGGCGACGATCGTGACGAGCGCCATCGCCGCCCACGCGACGCTGAAGATGTAGCCGAGCCTGACGTTCTGTGGCGACCCGATTCGTAAGCCACGGCTTGCCATCGCGGCTCTCGCGAGGATGCCGCGGCCTCCGAAGTAGAGGTACATGCCGCCACCGACGAGCCCGAAGTACACCCACGCGTGAATGTCGGCGATCAAGAGCACCCCGGCAACCACCATCGTCCAGAGTGTGAGCGTGTCCCAGAGCGCCTCGGCTCGAACATCGGCCCAGAAGGTTGGCTCGACATTGTCCTCGGCCTCCATCAGCTTCCAGCGCACTGCGCTCGCCGGCGCCAACAGCGACAACGCCTGCCCTCCCCAGCTCAGCAACGAGAGCAGCACCACGATCACACCCCACAGCACGTTCATGGTCGGCCATCTCTCCTGCTCGTCATTCGATGAGCCGAACAAAGCAGTAGACACCCTCGACGACACCGAACACCGGCCACATCCCCCACGTGACGACCCAATACGCGGCGGTGTTGCGACGAAAACCAAGGTCGCGATCCCAGAAGTAGAAGAAGACTGCGGTGTACCAGAACGGTACCGAGGCCATCAGCGCCAGTAGGAAGCCCCACCGTTCGCCGAGCAACATGCCGACGCTTCCCGTGACCTGCAACGGTGCCCACAAGAACGGGTCGGCCCACGCGCTGGCACGGTTGAACGCGAAGTACGCCTGTGGGTCGGTGTCGTCGGGTGACCCCCCGTACACGTTGTCGATCGTCCACTGCGCCCGAGGGCGCACAACCGCAACGAGTTGCAGCGCGGTGAGCAGCGAGATGAGCCCAAGTCCGGTCAGGGCGATCGCCCAGGTCGCGGTCGTTACCTCCACGCCGAGTCCTCCTGATCATCAAGTCTGTCGTTGTGTCAGTCGGCGACACAGGGGCAGAGGTCACGAGGAGGGGACAATGGGCTCTGTGGCCCGATCGGTGACCGGCTCAGAGTGGAAGGAGAGGGCGTTGCGGCGTCTCAACTCCTAGTGAGCCACAGCCGGGTGCCTTCACCGTCGGAGAGGAGACGATGATGGATCAGAAACCAAGGGCCGCTGGAATCGCAGCGCTGATTGCCGCGGCGACGTTCTTGTTCGGGATCGTGATGTTCGCGACCGTCCTGACCGACTACACCACTGGGGACCCCACGCCAGAGGAGTCGGTCGCGTTCGTGGTCGACCACCAGGCCGCGCTCTACGTCTGGAACGTGGTGATCTTCATCATTTTCGGGATCGTGCTCGTGCCATTGGTGCTGACCCTGCGTGACCGCCTGAAGGCACTGTCGCCTGCGATGGCGCAGGCCTCGGGAGCGTTCGGGCTCATCTGGGCCGGACTCGTGATCGCAGCGGGCATGGTTTCCAACATCGCGATCGGCACGGTCAGCGACCTGTACGACACCGACCCTGCCGGGGCGGAGACGGTGTGGTCGGCGCTCGACTCGGTGCAGAACGGGCTGGGCGGCGGTAACGAAATCGTCGGCGGTGTCTGGATCATGCTGGTGAGTTGGGCAGCACTGAAGACCGCAGCGCTGCCACGCACACTGAACTATGTCGGCCTGGCCGCCGGTACGGCGGGCCTCATGACCGTCATCCCTGCGCTCGAAGTCGTCGGGGCCGTGTTCGGGATTGGCCTCATCGTCTGGTTCGTGTGGGTCGGCGTGCTCCTTCTCAACGACAAGACCGCGGGCGTCCCGCCGACATCGGAGACGCGCGCCGAATCTCTCAGCACGGCCTGACCGCAGAAGCGATGGCGGCCACAACCCGGTGACCAAGCCGTCAGCTCCCACACGTTGCGGTTGCTGGGAGCTGCAGGCGATCGGTTCTGCGGTCAGCGGCCTGCTGCTCGCACCCGTTGACCTTCTCGTCCCAGAACGGCACGCGCGACCGGCCGGTCGTTCGTCCATGCCCGAGCGATAATCGCGGGCAAGTACGCGCCGTCCCGCACTCGGCTTCCGGCGCACTGTGGCGCCTGGATGGGTCTGACACCCAGCTCATAACGCGACCACAGTCAGCGTTGGGCGAGACGTGTGGGTCGCGGATATCGAGCGCCCGGTAAGGGCCGATCTGTGGCGCGGGCGAAGCGTCGATCAGCGGATTATCGGGCGCGCGTACTGTGCGGTGAACTGCTGTGAAGCGGCGGGTAGGTGCGGGCTCACGGCGGATGCAGCCGGTCCCGGCGATCGTCGCGATGGATGCCGCACGGTGTCAGGTGGCAGATGGCCGTCCAAGGAGGCGTCGGATCAAATCGGTGTTGACCGTGCCGTGTGGTGGGAGTGGTGGCTCGTGGTTCCCGGTGGCGAAGTTGATGTGCGGGTCGGGCGCGCTGGACGGTTCGCCGAAGACGTCGGCGAACCAGAGGGTGCGTTTGCTGAACCAATAGCGCAGCATGGTGACACCGCCACCGTCGAGGTCGACGACGTAGCCCTCGGTGGTGACGAACCCTGCCCATGACAGATGGATCCCGTCGTACTGTCCAGCGAACCGCACATTCTCGACCTCTGAACACCTCCGGCTACTTCCACTGTGCGAAGTGCATCATCAGGTCGAAGTCGTGGACAGCGGGTCAGGTGTCGGGGGGCCACGGGTTCCGATGATCTCCTCCTCGCGCACGCGATGGTGAAGCACGGAGACCTCCCGGTGACCGTCGACCAGATGCAAGAGATCATCCTCGATGACGAAGACAAGCGTCTCTCTTGACGTCGACTCGTCGACCGCATCAGCGGGGATCACACCACGACCGGCATTCTGAACCTTGGTGAACGGCCCACGGGCGACCTTGCCGGCGCCCTCGAACATGCCGTCAACGGTCTCGCTACTCCGTTCGACGGGTTTGCGGGCCCCCCATCACGGCGTTGCCTCGTGAGCTCGTCAGCCGAACAGCACCTCGGACACGTACAACTCGTCGTCGAGTACTGCGAGTGCACCAGCAGCTCCCTCGACGAGCAGCGCCGGGGCCCGTTCTCCGATCGCGCTCGCCGGCGTGTGCGTGAACGCGGCGATCGCGTCGTGGAGCGCGATACCGCACTCGTTGACGGCGACACGGAGCGCTCGGTCCGGAGTGAGTGTGGACCCGGCGAGCGTGTCGGTGCCGGCGACCACCGCACGGCCGCTGGCGACGTCGACGTCGAGGCCCCCGAGCAGGTAGCGCCCGTCGGGCGCCGCGGCGGCGGCGATCGCATCGGTGACCAGGGCGACACGGCCCGGCGCCGCAGCGAACAGGAGGGCGATCGACGCCGGGTGGACGTGGATGCCGTCGGCGATCACCTCGATGGTCACATGTTGGGCCCCGATCGCTGCCCCGAGGACACCCGGCGCGCGTCCCTCGATCGGTGCCATTGCGTTGAATGCGTGCGTCACCAGCGAGGCGCCGCGGTCGAATGCCTCCCGCGCCGTTTCGTAGTCGCACTCGGTGTGGCCGACCGCCACGCGCACGCCCGCGTCGACGAAGCGCGTGATGGCGTCCATCGCCCCGGGCAACTCCGGCGCGATGGTGATCTTGCGCAGCACGCCCGGAGGGACCTCCAGCAGACGGTCGACCGACGCGCGATCGGGTTGACAGAGCAGTGCGCCGTCGTGGGCGCCCCGACGGCTCGGAGCGAGGAACGGGCCTTCGACGTGGACCCCGACGAGGCTTGGATCCAGATCCATCACGCGTTGCGCTTCGCGCACCGACTCCACCAGATGCGGAATGGACGCCGTGACGTACGACGCGACGGTCCGTGTCGTGCCGTGGGTGCGCATCGCCGCGAGCGCCTGGAGCGCCTCGTCGACACCGTCCTCGAAGTTGCTGCCACCAGCGCCGTTGACGTGGATGTCGACGAAGCCGGGGGTCACGATGCGCCCGCTGGCGTCGAACGATCGCTCCACTTCGGGAGCGCGCTCGTGCGGCGATCCCACCGCGGTGATCCGACCTTCGGACATGACGACCCAGCCGGGACGCTCGCCTTGCGCATCGACGAGCGTGCCTGAGTGCACCAGGATCGACGGCATCGCTAGAGGCCCTGCCACGCCGGCTTGTGGGTGTAGACCCAGCCGTAGTAGTCCGTGTGCTCGAGTCGTTCCGCCGCCGGCTCGTCGATCACGACGGTGACGTGCTCGTGCAGCTGGATGCACGACCCGGGCACCGATGCGGTGACGGGCCCCTCGACGGCCCGCGCCACGGCATCGGCCTTGCGGGCCCCGAACGCCAGCAGCACCAGGTGGCCGGCGCGCAGGATCGTGCCGATCCCCTGCGTGATGCAGTGGGTGGGAACCTGTCCGGCGGCGTCGAAGAACCGTGCGTTGTCGGCTCGTGTCTGCGCGGTGAGGGTCTTGATGCGAGTCGAGGACGCAAGCGACGAACCGGGTTCGTTGAAGCCCACGTGGCCATCGGTGCCGATCCCGAGCAGTTGGAGGTCCACGCCGCCGTGCGCGGCCAGGGCTGCTTCGTACCGCTCCCCCGCAGTCGCGATCGCTGCCTCGTCGCCGTCCGGCACGTGCACGCGAGCAGGGTCGAGCCCGAGCGGCTCGGTCACCTCGCGCCGGATGACGCTGGAGTAGCTCTCCGGATGGTCACGGGGTAGCCCGACGTACTCGTCGAGTGCGAATGCCGTGACACCGGAGAAGTCGAGACCGGCGGCCCGCTCGCGCTCCAGCGCGGCGTACACCGGCAACGGTGTCGAGCCGGTCGCGACGCCGAGCGTGAACTCCGGAGTTGCCCGGAGTTTCGTTGCGATGTGCCGGGCGACGAGGGCCCCACCGGCCTCCGGGCTCTCGACGATGACGACCTCAGCCACGGCTCCCCCCGAGGATCGCTGCGCCGATGGCGTGAACCGGTCGCTCGTCGTGCATCACGCGAGTGATCCGCCCCAGCTCCAGCGAGGCGATGAACGGTGATGCCTCCGACCAGGCCTCGAAGTACGCCGCCATGCCATCGTGCAGTTCCTGTCCCAGACCGGTCAGGCCGCCGCCGATCACGACGGAGTCGGCGTCGTAGGCCAGTGCGAGCACCCGGACCGCGCTCGCAGCGCCGAAGAACACCCCGTCACGGATCGCTGCGGCACGGGGGTCGCCGGCCGCGGCGGCGCTGAACACGTCGACGGCGGTCGCCCCGTCGACCTCCCATTGGGCGATGACGCCGGATCCCGACGCGTACGCCTCCAGCAACCCGGCGAGCCCATCGACGTGATCGGGACCGTGCGGGTCGACGGAGATGTAGCCGATCTCGCCGGCCAGCCCCCGTGCGCCCTCCCAGAGGTGACCGTCGAGCACCAATCCGGCGGCCATGCCCGTGCCGAGGTTGAGGTACGCGAACGCCGACGAGCCGCTGCCGCACAGTCTCCAGGCGCCGAGCGCCGCTGCGTTGACGTCGTTGGCGACCCGCACAGGGACGCCCGTCGCCGCCGCGACGGCGGCTTCGAGGTCGAGTGACTCGATGGAGATGTTCCGCGCGTGCTGGACGACGCCGCGCCGGATCGCGCCCGGTACGCCGATGCCGATCGAGTCGACCGGGCAGGCCGCCGTGCGCATGAGGTCGTCGACCGCCTCGATCGCTCCGGTGGTGATGCCCTCCGGGCCCGAACGTACCGGTGTGCGCGACGTGGCGAGGACGGTCAGGTCGGCGTCGATCGCCACGGATTCGATCTTCGTGCCGCCGATGTCGATGCCGATCCTCACGCAGACCCCTCGATCAGCTCGAGCAGCGCCTCGCCGACGAGCCGGGACGCACCGAACGTGGCAATGTCGACGAGGCCGGAGTCGACGAGGTCGGAGTCGACGACGCCGAGGTCGACGACGAGCGCAGTGCAGGAGTCGGCGATGATCGCGGCTGCGGCGAGGGCGCCGGCGTCACGTTGCAGTTCTCGACCGACGACGATGGTGAGGACGTCGGGCTCCGTGGCGTAGTGGGCCGCCGCGTCACGATCGTCGAGCGGCACGACCAGCGAGGGCGTCGCGCCACCGTCGAAGAACGGACCGAGTGGGGTCTGACCGACCGCAATGTTGGGCTCGGGATCGATCCGAACCCAGCGAATCGACGCCGCCGGCGCGGCGAGCAGCTTCTCGGCCCGCTCGGAGAGGGTGAACGACGCTGCGATGCGTCGCCTGTCGACGACGGCCCCACCGGTCGACGGACGGTGTTCGGATCCGGCCTGTTGCCGCTCGCCGGCGAACCCGACCAATGCACGACTGCGCTCGGCGGCGGTGTCGAAGCGCGACGTCGGCAGTTCACCGGAGAGCTCGGCGCTCACCAGCGCATCCACGAGTGTCTCGACCTCGTGCTTGGAGTTGTCAGCACCGAGGCAGAGGAGGTCGGCCCCGGCGGCGATGGCGGCCACGGCCGCGGCGGGCATCCCGATCGTTCCGGACGCCCCGGCCATGTCGAGTGCGTCGGTGACGATCAGACCGTCGAACCCCATCTCCTCGCGGAGCAGCCCCTCGAGGACGGCGGACGAGAACGTGGACACGGCCTCGGGATCGAGCGCGGGGACGCGAATGTGCGCTGTCATGATCGCTCGGGTCCCTGCGGCGATCGCGGCCCGGAAGGGAACGAGTTCGCGATGGGCGAGCGTGATCGCGTCTGCCGTCACAACCGGTTCGGAGACGTGCGAGTCGGCCGAGGTGTCGCCGTGGCCGGGGAAGTGCTTGGCGCATGCCGCCACCCCGGCGGACTGCACGCCGTCGGTCCAGGCTGCAGTGTGAGCGGCGACGGCGACCGGATCGGCACCGAAACTCCTGACACCGATCACGGGGTTGTCGGGGTTGGAGTTGACATCGGCGTCGGGCGCGAGCGTCAGGTGGACCCCGACGTCGGCCAGCTGGGTACCGACCGCGCGCCCGACCGCACGTGTCGTCTCGACGTCGTCGATGCGCCCCAACACGGCGTTGCCGGGAAACGGTGAGCCGTCGCGTTGATGCAACCGCGAGACGTCGCCCCCCTCTTCGTCGATCGCGATGACGGCGAGCGGGTTAGCGGCGCGGATCGCTGCGGTCAACGCAGCGATCTGGGCCGGATGGTCGACGTTGTGGCCGAAGAGGCAGACACCGCCGAGGCCCTGGCGCAGCAGTGCGTCGACCCAGCCGGGCAGATCCGTCCCGACGAAGCCCGGCATCAGGACAGCGAGCGCCGACGCACGCCGATCACTCGGTGTGGACACGGTCATCCCTTCACCGCGCCACCGACGAGACCCTGCGCCATCCGCCCCTGCACGATCACGAAGAAGATGATGACCGGGACGGCGACGAGCACGGAACCGGCCATGATCTGCCCCCACTCAGGGGCGCCCAGGTTCGATTGCTGTGCGATGTCGCGCAGCCACAATGGGAGCGTCTGGACATCGTCGTCGGTCAGGAGCACCGACGCGAGCGCGAACTCGTTCCACACCTGAATGAAGGCGAACACCCCCGACGCGACGAGCCCGGGAGCGATCAGCGGGAACGTGATCCGCCGGAACGCCTGCAGGCGGGTGCAGCCGTCGACCATTGCTGCCTCTTCCAGTTCGATCGGGACGCCGGCCACGAAACCACGCAGCATCCAGACGGTGAACGGCACGACCATGGCGATGTAGATGATCGAGACACCGGCCAGCGAGTTGAGCAGACCCAGCCCGGAGATCATCTGGAACTGGGCGATGAACATCGCTTCGGCTGGCAGCATCTGGACGAGGATCACGGTGAGGACGAACGTCTTGCGGCCCTTGAACCGGAAGCGCGAGATGGCGAGCGCCGCCAAGGTCGCGAACGCCAGGCACACGACGAGGGCGACGGTGACGACCATCATCGACATCGTGAGCGCCTCGAAGAACGGCGTCTCGGTGGTGACGTCTCGATAGTTCTGCAACGTGCCACCGAAGGGCACGAACGTCGGGGTGAGACCGCTGATCGTGAGCGGTGTCAGGAACGAGGAGTTGATCATCCAGTAGACGGGAAACGCCCAGATGACCGCCACGACGACCGCGACGACCGCAGCGAGGTAGCGCTTGAAGGTCCGGCTCATTCGCGTGCATCCTCTCGCAGCAGTTCACGTACGTAGTACCCGCTGACCAGGAGCGTGATGAAGAGCACGATCATGGCCGCCGAAGCGGCCAGACCGAACTGCCCCTGGCCGATACCGAGGCCGTAGATGTACGTGCCCAGCAGGTCGTAGTCGTCGCCCTTCGGGCCGAAGTCCTGCAGGAGCTGGATCTGGGCGTAGACCCGCAGGTCCCAGATGAACTGCAGCAGCAGGAGAATGACCAGCACCGGGCGGATGATCGGCATGATGATGTGGATCAGGGCTTGACTGGCGTTGGCGCCATCGAGTTGAGCGGCTTCGAGGACCTCGTCGCTGACCTGGGTCAGCGCGGCGTACACCGAGATCGCCACGAACGGCACCGATGCCCACGTGATGATCACCGATGCAACGAAGAAGAAGCTGAGCGGTTCCGCAAGCCAGTTGTGTCCAACCATGTCCACACCGGGGAGCAGGCTCAGCAGGTAGTTGAGCACGCCGTTGCGCGGGTCGATCAGCCAGCTGAACACTGTCATCTGGGCGACGATCGGCATCGCCCAGGCGAGGAGCAGGGCGCTCTGCAGCACGAGACGCGACCACGTCGGCGCCGCCTTCATCAACAGCGCGAGCAGGATGCCGAGCGTCATCGTCGCGAGTGCCGTGGCGGCCATGAACACGAGCGACCGGACGACGACGTTCCAGAAGAAGGTGTCACTCAGCAGCGTGGTGTAGTTGGCGAACCAGATCCACGGGGCGTCTGCGCCGAATTGTTGCGCCAGCCCGTACTCGCGCATCGAGTTGAAGATCTGCCACCCCATCGGGTAGGCCAGGCCGACGACCAGCGCAGCGACTGCAGGCAGGGTCAGCCAGTACGGCAACTTCGGCGAACGCGCACGCGTTCGCGGCGGTTTGGTCGAGCCCGGTTCAGGGGGCGGCTCCTGGATGTCGGAGTCGAGCTCGGGTGGTGTGACGATCGACATGTCGGGCCTTTCCGCGGACCCCGGTCTCAGTGACCGGGGCTCGCTCCATCGACGAGGTCGTGCGGGCAGGAGGGCGGAGCTCCCGCCCGCACGACCGGGAAGGATCAGCCGTTGATGACGGCGTTGATCTGGTCGTCGTAGTCCGCGGCGAGCGACGCCACGTCGCCGCCCTCGGCGACAGCCTGGAAGTACTGCTCGAGGATCTGCTGCTCCTCGACCGACGTCCAGCCCGGAGCGGCCGGAGTCAGCTTCGCGGCGGCTGCCGTGTCGAGCGAGATCTGGGCGATCGTCGAGTCGGCAGCCGAGTCGACGTAGACCGAACCGAAGTCGGTGTTGGCCGGGCCCAGACCGTTCTCGGCCAGCAGCGTCTGGTAGCCGTCCGAGAAGATGATCTTCATCAGCTCGAGCGCCGAATCCTGATGCTCGGACGCAGCGGAGATCCCGATGTTCGAGCCGCCGGCGAACACCGGCGCGATGCCACCGTCGACGCCAGGGAGCGCATACGCACCGAACGTCTCGGGGTTCCAGGTCGCAACGGCCTCACCCTCGTCGTTCTCCGAGATGTCACCGAGGCTCCAGTAGGCCCAGTTGGGGGCCAGGGTGGTGCCGACGGCAGCGTCGGGGAGGAAGTCGTCGTTGATCGCCTGGTAGGCGGTCGCGTCGGTGTCGGTCGCGCCGGCGACGGACGCCGTGGTGAACAGCTCCTGCCACATCTCCATGCCGGCGATCGACTCCGGCGATGACAGGGCCGCAGCCCATTCGCTGCCGTCGTACGTCGCGAGGTCACCACCGTTGGCGAAGATCCAGGCGATGCCGCTGCGCCAGTCCTGACCTGGGATGTAGGCGCCCGAGCCTGCGGCCTTCAGCGTGGCGTTCACGTCGGTGAACTCCTGGAGGGTGGTCGGCTGGGACACGCCTGCCGACTCGTAGAGATCCTGGCGGTACCAGGCGAAACGCGACCCGAAGTAGTACGGCAGCGAGTAGACGGTCTCACCGATCGAGCCGGCCTCGACGAAGCCCTGCAGGAGCGAGTCGCCGCCGAGCTCGTCGTAGTACGGGGTCAGGTCGCTGTACGCGCCGACCGCGCTGAACGTTGCGGTCTGGGTGTTGCCGGTCTCGAACACGTCGGGTGTCGACGACGAGTCGGGCAGCGAGGCGGTCAGCGACGGGATGAGGTCACCCCAGCCGATCTGTTCGATCGACAGCTCGCCGCCGGTCGTCTCGGCGTAAGTCTCGGTGAGGTAGTCGATGGCCACATCGGGCGTGTCGGTGCCGGCCAGCCAGAGCGTGATGTTCTCACCCTCGGCCGACGACTCACCGTCGCTCGTTGTGTCGTTCGTCGTGTCGTTCGTCTCGGAGTCGGCACTGCCGGAGTCGTCCGAGCCGCACGCGGCGAGGCCGAGTGCGGTCACGGCGATCACTGCCGGGATCACTTTTCTCATGATGCTTCCTTTTCTTTCTGGGTAGGTGTCCGCAGCCGAATCGGCCTCGGACGGAACGGGTCAGGCGACCCCCAGCCGGCCACGGAGGACCAGCACAACGGCGCCGAGCGCGACCAGGTCGCGCCCGAGCTCGGTCAGTCGCAGTCGCAGGTCGCCGTGGGTGTCGGCGAGGGTGCGATCGCGCACGGTGGATTCGACGGCCGCGAGCAGCGGCGCCGAGATGTCGGCGTTCGGCCCGGCGAGCACCACCTCGGCGAGGTTGAGTGCACTGACGATGGGCGCGAGTACGATCCCAAGACGGCGACCCGCCTCGGCCAGGACCGCATCCGGGTCGGCGCCCGGCTCGGCGAGGTGGGCTTCGATCCGTGGCATCGCGAGCCATGTCTCCAGACAGCCGCGGTTGCCACATGCACACGGTTCACCCTCGTCGGTGCCGACGACGACGTGTCCGATCTCACCGGCGGCGTGCCGCCCGCCGCCGACGACGCGGCCGTCGATCATCAGGCCGGACCCGACGCCGCGGCCGATGCGAACCAGGATCGTGTCGGGCCGACCCTGGCCGAACGAGTGCTCGCCGACGAGCGCAGCGTTCGCGTCGTTGGCGATGGCGACGGGCAGGCCGCAGACCGCGATGAGGCGTTCCTGGAGGGGCACGTCGCGCCAGCCGAGATTCGGGGCGGACACCACCACACCGCGGTCGTCCACGATGCCGGGGGTGCCGACACCGACACCGAGTACCGGACGGGGAGCGAGCGCGACGAGGTCCTGCAGCAGCGTTTCGACGGCGCCTACTGCGGCATCGCCCGACGCCTGCGGAATGTCCACCTCGGCACGAGCAACGACGACGCCGTCGAGATCGGTGACCACACCGACGAACGATCCACTGCTCGACAGGTCGAGGCCGATGATGCTGTGACCCTGCCGGTTGACGTCGAGCATCGTCGCCGGCTTGCCAGGCCGCGAGTCGGCGCGGGTGCCGAGCTCGATGACGAGTTGCTCGTCGAGCAGATCGGCCACGACCTCCGAGATCGTGACGCGGCTGAGGCCGAGTTCGCGAGCGAGATCCGCACGGGAGCGCCCCCGATCGCGGTATAGCGCCTGAAGCACGAGAGTGCGATGGTGGCTGCGCGCCTCACTGGGCCCGATGCGGTGGGGTGCCAGCCCCTGGTCGACTCGCCGCGGGGCGGCACGGGGGGACGAACGGAGGTCGGCGGCCACGTCTGTTAGTTAACCTAACAAACAAACTTCCGTCAAGGGGGAATTCTGCGACGCCGATCCGGCGCCTGACCGGTGAACGCCGAAGGCTCGGCACTTCGAGAGTGCCGGGCCTTCCAAGTGGTGGCGGGGGCAGGATTTGAACCTGCGACCTTCGGGTTATGAGACCTCGTCCAGCATTACGCGTCGCCCCTGATGGATGAGTTCCGCCCCTGCTCACGGCCGATTTCTCGTTGACCGTGAGTCCCCGTTGTTCACCGCTGTTTACCGTGATGCTGGTACATGGTTGGTACATGAAACCACTCCAGTGCTCGACCACTCTGCGTGGCGGATGCTGCGGAGCCGTCGGCGAGAGAGAGCGCCTCTCGCCAGAGCTCGATGCCCCGAGAGTACCTGACGTCGATGGAAGTCCATTTCGTCGCCGACCGCTGGCCGTGCGTCGAGGTCGTCCGTCGGAGCACGCGGGATTATCGGGTGCACGGCTTGGGCCGTGATGCGGCGCGACGATCCGGTCGATGGGCGGATTATCGAGTACCTGTTATGCGCTGAACCCGATGAGCAGAATGCCGAATCCAGGACAGGTCCGAGCGCCCTCGACGTAAGTCGATATCGGTCGGGTTCGGCTGGCGCAACGATGTTGTGCACCTCGGCGGGAGAGCCGCGTTGGCTCTGTGTGGCTGAACTGCGAGTTCTTTTCGGTGTGAGTGAGATGAGCGATGCCGCTGGCCCGACGCTGGGGATCTGGATCGCTGTCAGGCACGCGCTGCGACGCTCGGTCGGAGGCTGACCGGTCGGGACTCGAGGTGTCTACGCTGGAAACTGCCTGTCCAGAACTGCGTGTCCGAGGATGACAATGCGCCGAGATCATGACAAGCCGGTGTACGTGGGCCAGCCGTGGCATGTCGTGCTGCGCGACGTGGGGTTGGAGGCCGAAGCCGTGCTCCGGCGGGCTGGGCAACCACCGAACTTGTTCGACGGTGCCGGATCGTGGATCACGGTTGATGACTTCTACGACCTGTTTGACGCCGTCGAAGCCGAAGCCGGCGGCCCTGAGGTGGCCATTCGTGCCGGCGCCGTGCTGTCGGCCGAGTTGTTCGACCCGGCGTACTTCGCGGCGATCTGCTCGCCCGATCTCACGACTGCGCTGACCCGACTCGGCGAACACATGGAGCTGGTGGGACCGTTTCTGCTCGACGTCGAGGTCGACACCACCGAGACGACGGCTCGCTATCGGTGCAAGCACCGCCCCGACGTGGCGAGGGTGCTCGGCCTGTCACAGCTGGCCTTCATCGTGGCGCTGGCGCGCCGCGCAACGCGGCACGACGTCGTACCCAGACGAGTCTCCGTCATCGGCGCCGCCGACGATCTCGGCGCGTCCTCCGAGTTCTTTGGAACGGACGTTCTCGCCGGCGACGACTTCGAG
>DATKXG010000141.1:0-4402 GCA_035529175.1 Ilumatobacteraceae bacterium | reverse complement strand
AAGCAGTTGCTCGACAGCCGCGGACTCGCCGCCGGCACGCCGTGGCTCGGTGCGCTGTTCGTTGTCGGCATCGTTCCCGTCGCGTGGTTCCTCGTGCGCGCCGATCCCGAGGCCGAGGGGTGGGCGCCTGACGGCATCCGGCGCGCAGCGGGTGAAGTCCCGCCGCCTCCGAGCGGCACGCCGTTCGCCGAGGCGATCCGCACACGCTTCTTCGTCGCGGTCATGGTCGGTTTCCTGCTGGCGTTCGCTGCGCAAGTGGGCGGCATCCAGCAGCTGGTGAAGCTCGTCGAGGATCGCACCGACGAACGCACTGCGCAATACGCGCTCACGGTGATCGCGGCGACGTCGGTGGTTGCGCGACTGGTCGGCGGGCGAGTGGTGCTGCGGGTTCCGATGATGCGGCTCACGGTCGGCCTCGTGGCCGCGCAGGCCGTGGCGCTGGCGGTGATCGGAATCGCCGACACGACGTGGCTGCTGTTCGCCGCGATCGTGCTGTTCGGCGCGACGATTGGCAACGTCTTGATGCTGCAACCGCTGGTGATCGCCGAACGTTTCGGCGTCCGCGACTACCCCCGCATCTTCAGCCGAGCCCAGCTCGTGTCCGTCGTCGGTACGGCCGGCGGTCCGCTGCTGCTCGGTTCGCTGTACGACGTGTTCGGGTCGTACGAGGTGCCCTACGCGGCGGCGGCAGCGTGTTCGCTCACCGGTGCGATCGTGCTGTCACTCGGCGGCCCCGCGACCGAGCCGGTCAGCGACGGAGGGTGATGTCGTAGGCGCACGTGTGTGCACCGCTGGTCTTGTGGGTCACGCGGGAGACGGTCGCGTCCGGCAGCACACCCTGGAGGAACTCCAGCTCGCTCGCGCACGCTTTGCCGAAACGTTGGGCAACGGTCCAGATGGCGCAATTGTGCAGGTTGATCCGGAAGTGGTGATCGTCGAGCTGCTCCCAGTCACACAGGTAGCCCTGCGCGTCGAGCAGTTCGGTGACGCGGGCGACGCGCTCGTCGATGGTCGTGCCGGCCAGGTGCGCCTCGGCGTCGTCGACCAGTCGCTGCCGGCGCAGGTCGAAGACCCGGTCGACGAGGTCGGGATGCTCGTCGTCGACCAGCTCGAGCAATTCGATCGACACGTCGGTGGTCACGAACAACGGCTCGGTCCGTGTGGTGGCGCGATAGCGATCGGCAGGCCGGCCGGCGTGACCGCGCTCCTGGCGGGCGTCGATCAACCCCGCTGCACGCAGCGCACCGAGGTGTTGGCGAACAGCGCTGGCGGTGATCTCCAGAGAGGCCGCGAGTTCGTCCGCGGTCGCCTCACCCAGGCGCTTCAACGCCTCGAGCACGCGCCGCTGTGTCGGCGACGGCGCAGCATCGGTGACGGCCATGCGAGGATCGTAGCCGGTTTCAATACTTTCGCAAGGAACAACTTGTAGAATCGGATTCGTGCTGGTAGCAAAGAGTGTGATGACGACACGACCTCTGGATCACACCATCGGATGCACCGTCGGATCCGCATCCGAGGTGGCATGCCGGTCGGTAGCGTGGCCGACGCCCAGAACGACCAGCGATGGATCCAGGCGAGGAGAGCAACCGCGATGAGCGAAACCCTGCGAGAAATCGAGGAACTGACCGAACGGGGCTACCAGTACGGCTTCAGTACCGAGCTCGACACCGACATCGCGCCCCCAGGGCTGAACGAGGACATCGTCCGGCTGATCTCGGCCAAGAAGAACGAGCCCGAGTGGTTGCTCGAGTGGCGGCTCTCCGCGTACGAAGCGTGGACGAAGATGGACGAGCCCGACTGGGCCAAGCTGAAGATCGCCCCGATCGACTACCAGTCGATCAGCTACTGGGCGGCACCGAAGAAGAAGCCCGTCCTCGACAGCATGGACGACGTCGATCCCGAGATCCGCGAGATGTTCGACAAGCTCGGCATCCCGCTGCACGAGCAGAAGCTGCTCAGCAACGTCGCCGTCGACGCGATCGTCGACTCGGTGTCGGTCACCACCACCTTCAAGGCGTCGCTCGCCGAAGCCGGCGTGATCTTCTGCTCGTTCTCCGAAGCCGTGCAGGATCATCCCGACCTGGTTCGCGAGCATCTCGGATCGGTCGTGCCCGTGCGCGACAACTACTTCGCGGCGCTCAACTCGGCGGTCTTCTCCGACGGGTCGTTCTGCTACATCCCCAAGGGCGTGCGTTGCCCCATGGAGCTGTCGACGTACTTCCGCATCAACTCGCAGAACACCGGCCAGTTCGAACGCACGCTCATCGTCGCCGAGGACGACTCGCACGTGTCGTATCTCGAAGGATGCACGGCACCCCAGCGCGACGAGAACCAGCTCCACGCTGCCGTCGTCGAACTCGTCGCGAAGGACCGTGCCGAGATCAAGTACTCGACCGTCCAGAACTGGTACCCGGGCGACGAGAACGGTGTCGGCGGCATCTACAACTTCGTCACCAAGCGGGGCCGGGCCCACACCGACGCGAAGATCTCCTGGACCCAGGTCGAGACCGGCTCCGCGATCACCTGGAAGTACCCGAGCGTGATCCTCCAGGGTGATCGTTCGGTCGGCGAGTTCTACTCGGTCGCGCTGACCGGCC
This sequence comes from Ilumatobacteraceae bacterium, assembly GCA_035529175.1. Taxonomy (GTDB): domain Bacteria; phylum Actinomycetota; class Acidimicrobiia; order Acidimicrobiales; family Ilumatobacteraceae; genus Sva-07. The sequence goes on along the minus strand of DATKXG010000141.1, from coordinate 1,805 downwards.
AGCGTCAGCAGGCCGACACCGGCACGAAGATGATCCACATCGGCAAGGACACCACCAGCTCGATCATCTCCAAGGGCATCTCCGCTGCCCACGGCCAGAACACCTATCGAGGCCTGGTGAAGGTGATGCGCTCGGCCGAGAACGCCCGCAACTACACGCAGTGCGACTCGCTGCTGCTCGGCAAGAAGTGCAGGGCCCACACGATCCCGTACATCGAGGTGAAGAACCCGAGCGCCCAGGTCGAGCACGAAGCGTCCACGTCCACCGTCGGCGAGGACCAGCTGTACTACTGCCGCCAGCGCGGCATGTCCGAAGAAGACGCGATGTCGATGATCGTCAACGGCTTCTGCCGCGAGGTGTTCAACGAACTCCCGATGGAATTCGCCGTCGAAGCTCAGCGCCTGCTGAGCGTGAGCCTGGAAGGAAGTGTCGGCTGATGCTGCACGTCGAGAACCTCACCGCATCGATCGGTGACAAGCAGATCCTCAAGGGGCTCGACCTCGACGTCGGCGCCGGCGAGGTGCATGCGATCATGGGCCCGAACGGTTCGGGCAAGAGCACGTTCGCCCACGCCCTCGCCGGCCGCGAGGGCTACGAGATCGGCGGAATCGTCACGCTCGACGGCGCCGACCTGCTCGCCATGTCGCCCGAAGCGCGCGCCGCCGCCGGCGTGTTCATGGGATTCCAGTACCCCGTCGAGATCCCGGGCGTCAACAACATGTACTTCCTGCGCACGGCGCTCAACTCGGTTCGGCGCGCTCGTGGCGAGACCGAGATCGGTGCCCGCGACTTCCTCGCCGTCGCGAAGGAGGCGATGGAGCTCGTCGAGATGAAGCAGGACTTCCTCGACCGCGCCGTCAACGCCGGGTTCTCCGGCGGCGAGAAGAAGCGCAACGAGATCCTCCAGATGGCCGTCATGCAGCCCCGGCTCGCCGTGCTCGACGAGACCGACTCGGGCCTCGACATCGACGCGCTGCGCGTCATCGCCGGAGGCGTCAACGCGCTGCGCAGCCCCGAGCGCTCGATGATCGTCATCACGCACTACCAGCGGTTGCTCGACTACATCAAGCCCGACTTCGTGCACGTGCTGGTCGGGGGGCGCATCGTCGAGTCCGGCGACCACACCCTGGCGCTGCACCTCGAAGACCACGGCTACGCCGACTTCGTCAACACCGACCTCAACGACGCACCCGAGCGACCGCTCGCCGGTGCCCCGTCGTGACGATGAACGCCGCAGCAACCACCGACGGGCATCCCGACGTCCTCGACGGCATCGGATTGCCGACCAAGCGTGACGAGGCGTGGCGCTACGCCCCGCACCGCCAGCTCGCCGGGTTGACCTTCGGGCCGAGCGCCGGCGGTTCGACCGTGTCGGCTGGCGAACTCGACGGGCGGGTCCCCGAACTGGACGGACCTCGCATCGTGGTGGTCAACGGCATCGTCGATCGTGAGCTCTCGAGTTTCGATGTAGCTGCCGGCGTGCACCTCTCGTCGTTGGCCGATGCCGCCGGCGTCGATGCCGACGTGGTGCGCCGTCACCGCGGCGACGCTCGGATCGTCGATGCGTACAGCGCGATCAACGCCGAGTACGGCACCGACGGCGTCGTCCTCCGTGTCGACGACGGAGTGCAGCTCGACGCACCGATCCACGTGATCGATGTCGCCGCGCCCGACTCGAGTGCGGACTCGATGAACACCTCGAACACCTTCGTCGTCATCGAGGTGGGCGTCGGCAGCGCGGCGACCGTCGTCGAGACGCGGGTCGGTGTCGGCGCCGGCTTCGGCGGGTCGAGCGTTCACACCAG
>DATKXG010000140.1:0-3082 GCA_035529175.1 Ilumatobacteraceae bacterium | reverse complement strand
GACGATGGCTACCTGAAGATCGTCGACCGCAAGAAGGAACTGATCATCACCGCCGGCGGCAAGAACGTCAGCCCGGCCAACCTCGAGGCCGAGCTGAAGATGATCCCGCTGGTCGGCCAGGCCTGCGCGATCGGCGAGCAGCGGCCGTTCATGTCAGCACTCGTCGTGCTCGATCCCGACGCCGCTGCGGCCTGGGCGGCCGCACACGGACTCTCCGGCGACGACGCCACCATGGCCGCACTCGCCGAGAATCCCGACGTGATCGCCGAGATCAACGAAGGCCTCGTCGAGGTGATGAAGGGGTTCAACAACGCCGAGGCGGTCAAGAAGGTCAAGGTGCTCGGCGAGGAGTGGCTCCCCGACTCCGAGCTGCTCACCCCGACCTCCAAGCTCAAGCGACGCGGTATCCTCGCCACGTTCGCCGATGAGATCGACGAGCTCTACGCGAAGTGACTCGGTCGACCCCTCAGCGATGAGCGAACCGACCACATAGCGACACTTCGCTCATCGCTACCGGAAGACCAACCCCAGCGATGAGCGAACCGACCGGATACCGGCGTTTCGCTCATCGCAACACCGGGTGAACGGCACCGGGCCGAACCGGTCAGCTCGACATGAGGCGGTAGCCGATACCGCGGGCCGTGACGATCAGCTTGGGGTCGTCGGGGTGATCCTCGACCTTCAGTCGCAGACGACGTACATGAGCGTCGACGAGACGTGAGTCGCCGAGATACTCGTAGCCCCAGACCCGCTCGAGCAGCTGGTCGCGCGAGAGCACGGCCCCGGCATGGTCGGCGAACTCGCACATCAACCGGAACTCGGTCTTGGTGAGGTTGAGTTCGGCGCCTCCCTTGAGCACGATCCCCTGCTCGCGACGGATCTCGACGTCGCCGAACCGGGTGGCCGTCGGCGTGGTCGCCCGGCCCTGCAGGTGCACACGCCGCAGCAGTGCACGGATGCGAGCGGCCAGTTCCTTCGGCACGACCGGCTTGGTCACGTAGTCGTCGGCACCCGCCTCGAGCCCGGCGACCATGTCGTGCGTGTCGGTCTGCGCGGTGATCATGATGATCGGCACGATGCTCTCGGCGCGCAGCGCACGGCACACGTCGAAGCCCGACATGTCCGGAAGTCGCAGATCGAGCAGCACCAGATCGGGCGGGGTGTGGCGGAACTCGACGAGGCCGGCCTCCCCGCTCGGGGCCTGGCGTACGTCGTAGCCCTCGTCCTCGAGCGCCATCGACAGGGCCAATCGGATTCCGTCGTCGTCTTCGATGAACAGCAGCGATTCCATCAGCGCACGCCAGTGTTGCGCGTGACGGGCACGAATCGGGCGCTTTGTTACCGAAATCGCACACTTCCCGCAACAGTCCGTCACACAGGAGCCCCATCATCATGACTGTTCACGCTGCCCCGGTGGGATGCCTTCCTCCCCCTGGCATTCCACCGGCAGCGGGTGAACCCCTCACCGACGTTCAGCTCGGCGTGTCGGACGGTCGTCGATGCCCTCCACCTGCAACACTGAACCGGTGGCCCGGCGCCGAACCCTCCGATTGCGAACACGGGTCACGCTGTTCTTCGCGTTCATCGCACTGCTCGCCGGCGTGGTCCTGATCGGGGTCACCTACGGGTTGACCCGCAACAACCTGCTCGACGAGGACCGCAACGTTGCCCAACAGCAGGCCCTCGCCAACGCCGACCTCGTCCGTGAGCAGCTGACGCTGGACCCTGCCGGGATCGGTGTGTTCTTCGACGACGAGCTGCGCACCGTCAACGACGGCTTCGCCGTGCTCAGTTCAGCCGATCCCACGGCGCCCCGAGCGAGCACGAGCGTGCTGCACCCGATCACCGACTTCCCGGAGCGACTCGTCGACAGCGTCCTCGCCGGCACCAGTGCGCTCCAGAACGCGACCATCGACGGCTCCGACTACGTCACCGTCGGCGTGTACATCGCGGAGTACGACTCCGGCTACTTCGAGGCGTTCCCGTTGGCTGAGACGCAATCGACGCTGACGGCGATCCTGACCGCGCTGCTGTTGGGCGCCCTCGGCACGGTCGTCTTGGCCACCTTGTTCGGGCTCGCCACGAGCCGTCGCCTTCTGCGGCCGCTCAGCCAGGTTGCCGACGCTGCGGCCGATATCGCCTCGGGCGGGCTCGACACACGTCTCGCCGCCGAATCCGACCCCGACCTCGACCGGCTCGCCGGGTCGTTCAACGACATGGCCGACGCGGTCCAGGCCCGTATCGAGCGCGAGGCACGTTTCGCCTCGGACGTCAGCCACGAGCTGCGGTCGCCGATCACCGCCCTCACCGCGGCCGTCGAGGTGCTCGACGGCCGTCGCGACGACATCCCGGAACGAACTCAGCAGGCGCTCGACGTGGTCGTCGACCAGGTGCGGAGGTTCGACAGCATGGTGATCGACCTCTTGGAACTCGCCCGCCTCGATGCCGGAGCCACCGACCTCAACATCGAGGACGTGTCGCTCGTCGACCTGACCCAACGCGTCGCTGCGCGGTACGGCGAGCCCGACGTTCCCATCGTCGCCGTGAAGGGCGCCCCGAAGGAGGTCGCGCTCGACAAGGTGCGCTTCGAACGTATTCTCGGCAACTTGCTGGAGAACGCACGCAATCACGGCGGAGGAGCCCTTCGGATCGAACTGACCGCCGCCACGCCCGGCAGGTTTCGTCTCGCTGTCGAAGACGGCGGACCCGGCGTTGCTCAGGGCGAACGGGAGCGCATCTTCGAACGGTTCGCTCGCGGCTCGGCCGCGCGTCATCGCATCGGCACGGGTCTCGGCCTGGCCCTCGTGGCCGAGCACACTGCGGCAATGGGTGGAACGGCGTGGGTGCAGGACCGCGTCGGCGGCGGCGCACGGTTCGTCGTCGAACTACCCGAACGCGTTGCCTTCTCAGGGACCGAGCGATGATCGCGACACGTTGGAAATCGCTCGCAGCGATCGCGTTCGTGATCGCGCTCACCGGGGCGTGCGGTGTGCAGACCGGCGACGACACTTTCGCCGTGATCCCTCCGGAAGAGGATCCGTTCGGCCTCGACGCCACCTCGACCACCACGTCGACAACCACC
>DATKXG010000139.1:0-12436 GCA_035529175.1 Ilumatobacteraceae bacterium | reverse complement strand
CTCGACCGGCGAGCCGACCGACGTTTCGGTGGTGCTCCTGCACGGTTTGACCAACTGTCCGCGCCAGTTCGAGGAGATCGCAACCGAGCTGCAGTCCGATGGCTACAACGTGGTGGTTCTCAGGGCTCCCGACCACGGGCTGGCGGATCCCAGCGAAGACGCAATTGGCGATGTCTCGCTGGTATCGGACTTCACGGCAGAAGACCTGATCGAGTGGTCTGACGCCTCGATCGACATCGCGTCCGGGCTGGGCGGCAAGGTCCGGGTGCTGGGGCTGTCGATGGGCGGCACCGCGGCGGCGTGGTCTGCGCAGTTCCGTGACGTGGACAGGGTGGTGACGGTGGCGCCCGCGCTGGCATTGGCGCGCCTTCCCGGCTTCGCCAACAAGCCCTTTGCCAACTTCTTCGCTCGCGTGCCTCCGTTGTCGATCCGTGTAGCCGGCGATCTTGACCACAGCTACGCGGGTGAGAACACGCGCGCCGCCGCTGAGATGCTCCTGCTTGGTCGCGCCGTGCGCAGCGAAGCCGCGACCACGGCGCCCGCGACCGACGACATCACGGTGATAGCCAACGGCGCTGACGAACAGGTGCGAAACGAAGACATCGCCGCACTGGCCGAAGATTGGGCCAACAACGGGGCGGCAGTGCGGACATTCACCTTCCCCATCTCCCTGGGGCTGGTGCACGATGTCGTCGACGCGCAGCAACCTCTGCAGCAGACAGACCTCACCTGGCCGCTCTTGATCACCAGCCTGGAGGGCCCGGCCGACGAGGATCTGACGATCGATCAGCCGAGCTGATCGGGCTAGACCCCATCGCGCACGATTCCGGCAACCACGCGAAGCGTCAGGATCGCGCTGCTGGCAAGACCGAGGTAGCCGAGAACTTCATCGAGAGGAACGGCGCTGGAGAGCTCCGGCCCGCCTTCGACACCGAGGAGCAGCACCGAGCCGACTCCGAGCATGACGGCGACCAGGCCCAGCACGACCCGATTGACCAGGCGGGTGAGGATGCGGACGTCATGATCACTGCGCAGGAACGACACGCGCGCCTCGAGCTTCCCTGTCGTCAGCTGGTCGAGCACGGTGTCGACCCGTAGAGGGAGTCGTCGGATCCTAGGGAACTGGGTAGTGAGCTCCTTCATCACCAGCGACTGGATGCCTTCACCGCGCAATGGCGCCCCCAGTCGTTCAACAGCGACTGTTCTGGCCTCGGCGAGGAGATCGAAGTCGGGGGAGATGGTGCGGAGGGTCCCCTCGACGGAGATGAGTGTGCGGATCAGAAGCGTGATTTCGGGGCGCAGCACGATCTTGAACTCGCCAAGAAGGCGTACGAGGTCAGCGAGCAGCTGGACGTCGAGCTTGGCCCCTGGAGCCAGACTCGATCCGAGCATGCTCGCGATCGCCCGCTCCAGGTCGCGTGGACGGACCTCGTCGCGGAACGTTGCCAAGTCCTCGACGGCCTGGCGCATGGTTTCGGTGTCCCCGGACGCCAGGCCCCCCAGCAGGCTCATCATGGCGGTTCGCTCGGTAGGGCCGAGTCGTCCGACCGCGCCGAGGTCGATGAGTCCGAGACGACCGTCGTCGAGCAGCAGGATATTGCCGGGGTGAGGATCGGCGTGGAAGACGCCCTCGTCGAAGATGTGATGGAAGAAGAGGCGGATGAGCCGTCTGGCCAGCTCGTCCGGTGACTCTGCGCCAGCTGCCACGGCCTCGCTGTCGGCGACACTGGTTCCCGTCAGGGCTTCCTGCACGAGCACGTAGCGGCCTGAGAGCTCGCGGTAGATGTGGGGGATGTGCACGCCCATGTCATCGGGGGTCGCGGCCTCGAGCAGGTCGGCGTTTCCCGCCTCGATGGTGAAGTCGAGCTCCTCGGCGAGTCCGTCAGAGAACTCGGCGGCCATCGCCTCGGGGCTCAGCGAAAGCCCGAGCGTCGTGCGCTTCTCGACAAATCTGGCTGCCGCCATCAGCGCCCTCCGGTCTCGTTCGAACGCTTCCTCCAGTCCCGGCCGCTGCACCTTGACGATGACCGATGTGCCATCGAAGAGGGTGGCGCGGTAGGCGTGAGCAATCGACCCAGCGGCGATCGGGTTCCAGTCGAAGGCGGCGAAGACCTCGTCGGCAGGACGACTCAGGTGCCGTTCGACGCGGCGAGCCATCACCTCTCGGGGAGCGGGCTCGACCGAGCTGCGCAGCAGCGCGAGCTCTTCGCAGAATGCCGACGGAAGGACGTCGTCGCGGGTGGACGCCACCTGCCCGAGCTTCACGAACATGCCACCGGCCTGTTCCACGGTGGCACGTACTGACCGAGCGGCCGACACCCCGGGCGCGGTCGTCCCGTCGGACGTGGTGTCGAGGGAGTTGCGTCCCAATCCGTTGGCCCGTGCGATTCGCAGCAGCTCCCAGTACCTGGTGAGGTAGGAGACGGTGTTGCGAGCATCACGGATGGGGTGAGGAACGACGACCAGCCCCGCCTCGCTCCCGGTCGCCAGACTCCCCTGGGGCGCCGCGAGGTCGAAGGCGACAACGAGCATCATGGTGAACAAAAGGGACAGCAGGACCGTGTCGAGGAGCAGCCCTGACTCGCCGAAGGCTGCGTCGCCCAGGCCCGACGCCACGGCGAGGCCGAGACCCCACCCGAGCAGGCCAGCCATCGACAGGCTCAGCCATCCTCGTCGAACACCGAGGAGTCGGCCGCTTAGCAAGGTCGTGGGCACAGCCAGTACGAACAGGATCAAGAATTGAAGGGCCATGGTGGGGAATGGTAGGGGATCGAGCGGCTATGTCCTTTTGGGTGGTTTCCGCCGGGAGACCGTACGATTGAGGTGATGCTCCGCCGCACGTCATCGACCGTCATCACCACGCAGCTACCAGCCGGGTCCGAAGCTGCCGGTGACGCTTCTGCGCGTCCAAAACAAGATGGATCTCGCCTTCCATACCTTCCGGGTCTTGACGGTGTTCGTGCAATCGCCGTGGTGGCGGTGCTCCTCTTCCATCTGCCCGCTCGACTGCTTCCAGGTGGCTTTCTCGGGGTCGACGTCTTCTTCGTGCTCTCGGGCTTCCTGATTACCACGCTCCTGCTTGGCGAACTGGAGCGAACTGGTGGCATCGCGTTCGGCCAGTTCTACCTACGCCGGGCGCGACGCCTGCTACCCGCGCTCCTGGCGGTGCTGGCTGTCTCGGCAGTTCTGGTACTGACGGTGGCCCGCGACGCCGCCGCGGTGTTTCGGCAGGACGTGATCTCGGCACTGACCTACACGACGAACTGGTGGTACATCGTCGATGAGCGCAGCTACTTCGAGGTCTTGGGGCGCCCTCCCCTTCTGCAGCATCTCTGGTCGCTGGGGATCGAGGAGCAGTTCTACCTGGTGTGGCCCGCCGTGGCCTTCTTCGCATGGAAACGATGGGGACGCCGAGGGGTGGGAGTCACGGCCGTCGTGGGTGCGCTGATGTCGACGGTTCTGATGGCTCTCCTCGCCGTGCAGGCCGACATCCCCGCATCGGCTGATACAGCCCGCCTCTACTTCGGCTCCGATACGCATGCAATGACCGTGCTGGTTGGCGCTGCGCTCGCGGTTGCATGGCGGCCCGGTGCACTGCCCCGGCAGATCCCCCGATCTGCCCAGGCGGCCGTGGCTGTCGCCGGTGTGGCCGCGATCCTCGCGTTGTTGGTGATCTTCGTTTGGGGGGCCGAGTCGTCGGCTTGGCTTTTTCGCGGGGGATTCCTCGGGGTGGCGATCGTCACAGCCCTTCTGGTCGTGGCTGCCTCGCACCCGGCGGCGCGGTTCGGCGTCCTACTCGGGAACCCCGTCATGAGATGGCTCGGTACGCGGTCCTACGGCATCTACCTCTGGCACTGGCCGATATTCATGGTCACTCGGCCTGATCTTGATGTCCCACTGCGCGGGTGGTGGTCGGCGGTCCTCTCCCTCGGCCTTACGTTCGCTGCCGCTGAGATCAGCTACCGATGGCTCGAGATGCCGATCCGCAACGGCGCACTGAGCCGATGGCGCTCCCGGTTGTCCAGTGGCTCTGCGCGCATGAGGGTTGAGGCAGCAGCCGTATCGGCCCTCACGGTTGCCACCGTGACGGCCGGAGGAGTCGCCCTCGCGTCGTTGCCGGCAGTCGACAGCACGACATACCTAGGTGGTGTCACCGAAGCCGGTGCCGGCGAGCTGACTTCCAAGGAAGTCGCGGTTGACTCGGACCCCGACTCTGAGCTCAGCGCGAAGGAGCGCCAGGAGAAGCGACAGGCGAAGCGCCGGGACAAGCGGATCGATGCTTTGCCGCTTGAGCAGGGTCCGATCACGGCGGTGGGTGACTCGGTACTGCTCGGAGTCCGCGATGCTCTGACAGCGCGACTGCCTCGCGCTGCCGTCGATGCAGCGATCGGCCGCCAGCCCGTCGAAATCGCCAACCGAGTGCGTGAGCGGATCAGGCTTGGACGGCTCGCTGACGTGCTGATCCTGCAGTCGGGGACCAACGGCCCACCGGACCCGCAGGGTTTCCCCGACTTCCTGGAAAGCCTCGCGGACCTGGACCTGGTCGTCGTGACCACCGTGCGCTCCCAGGTGCCGTGGATGTCGGAGAGCAACGAGACCATCAAACGGGCCGCGTCCGGCCTTGACAACGTCGTGGTCGCAGACTGGGCGCGGGAGTCGGCCGGTCACCCGGAGTACCTCGAGCCGGACGGCACACACCTGACCTCTGGCGGCCAGCAGGCCTACGCCCGGATGCTCATCGAGGCGCTCCGGCAGCCCGAGAAGTGACCGAGCCTCCCCACCGGGTAACGTCCGACACGTGCGTATTGCCCGCTTCACAGTCGCAGATCAGATCGCCTACGGAGTCGTTGAAGGCGACGACGGGGACCTCACATCCCTGACGGTCAATGCCATCGACGGGCACCCCTTCGCCCCCTTTGAACGGACGTCGGTACGGTTCGCGATGGGTGACGTGCGACTGCTCCCTCCTGTGTTGCCCAACAAGCTGATAGGCATCGGAAAGAACTATGCCGACCATGCGCACGAGATGGGAGCAGAGCCACCGTCCACCCCGGTCATGTTCCTCAAGCCGCCGACGAGTGTCATCGGACCGGGAGAGTCAGTCGTGCTGCCCCCGCAGTCGCAGCAGGTCGAGTACGAGGGCGAGATCGCGGTGGTCATCGGTCGGCTAGCCAAGGATGTCCCCCACAAACGTGTCGACGACGTCATCCTCGGATACACCTGCGCCAATGACGTGACCGCGCGAGACCTTCAGCGCTGTGACGGGCAGTGGACCCGAGCCAAAGGATTCGACACCTTCTGCCCGCTCGGGCCCTGGATCGAGACCGAGGCAGAACCGGGGGTGCTGGCAGTACGTACCGAGGTCAACGGCGCAACTCGACAGTCGGCACCGGCGTCCGACATGGTGCACTCGATCACCGACCTGGTCGTATTCGTGTCCTCGGTCATGACACTGATCCCTGGTGACGTGATTCTGACCGGCACGCCCGCGGGCGTCGGTGAACTCGCCGACGGTGACCGCGTGTCAGTGAGTGTTGCTGGAGTTGGTCGGCTCGATCATCGTGTGGTGTCGGCGACGGGCTGACCCCCGTCACGACCACCTGCGCCGACGTTCGGCACACCCAGCATCAGGTTCAGAGCCGCGGCGATGGCGATTCCCGATGCAGCCCCCGCGAGGACGTCAAGCGGGTTGTGGGCCCCGAGGTAGATGCGGGCAAGGACGACCGCCGCGCATGTGGCTGCTAGTGCCCAACGAGCGCGATGTCCGACGTAGGGCGCCACCAACCAGGCGATACCGAACGCGATGATCACGTGCCCCGAGGGAAAGCTCGGGCCTACGAGTGGCACGTCACCGCGAAGGTGGAGGCATGCCGGGTCCTTGTCACAGACAGAGGTTCCAGGACGTGCGCGGTAGAGGAGCTGCTTCAGTACGCCCTTCTCGACCAGGAGTTTCAGCGGCACCAGGAGAACCAAGCCGACCGCCAAGCGCCAGCGACGCAGTGCAGCAGCAATGACTGCCACACCTAGCGGAAGGAGGAGCAGACCCAGGTACTGGGCCAGCCACATGGGCCGGTAGAGCCAGTCGGGCAGGTCGTTGACCGCGTGAAAGAGGGTCGCCTCAAGATTGCTGACCCCGCGGGCCGCGATCATGGCCGCGACGAGGACCACCGCCCCCGAAGCACCGAACACAACGGCGTCCACTGGCCGCCGATGCCAGGTGGTTGCACGGTCGGGGGCGCCCGTCACGTTGCGCTCGGTCTTGACGGTGCACCTACTGCGAGATGCCATAGGGAGGCAAGCAGGACGCCGAGGGCAGCACCACCCACGACATCCAGCGGCAGGTGGGCACCCACGACGACGCGAGAGAGTGCGACCGTTGCCGCGAGAACCCATGCCAGCGTCCTCCATCTCCGCGGGAGGTAGGGCGAGATGACAGCAGCACAGGCGAAGGCGACCGTGGCGTGTCCGCTCACGAAACCGAGCCCTTCGGTCACGGCGGTGGATCGCACCGCCTCGTCACCGAGCTCGGCCGCGGGGCGCCCGCGCTCTATGCCGGCCTTCATGGTCTTGGCGAGCCACCACCCACCCCAGCCGGTGACCAGGGCCCCCGCCGTGGGGCGCCACGATCGTGAAACCTGCCAGCCGACCAGTGCCACAATCGGCGGCGCCCAGGCGCTGCCCAGCTGCATGGGCAGCCAGAGGAGGTAGTCGACCGAGCGTGGGACGTCGTGCAACGCCCGAAAGAACTCTGCCTCCCAGCCAGGCACCCCGCGGGAAGCGACTGCGGACGACGTGGCCAGAACTCCAGCGCTGGCGGCTGCGCTCCATGCCCATCGGCGTGAGCGGACCACTGGGGCCGGCATCGGGTCAGCCTCGCCTCACGACGGCGTCGACCCGCTGATCGATCAACGCGGCGTACTTCCTCGCGCCGGTGGACGTGAGGTGGTAGCCATCCGACTCAACCACCCCTGGGTGGCGTTTGACGAAGCCCCTCCAGTCAACGAGGTAGGTGTTGGAGTAGCGCGCGGCGCATCGTTTGATCACCCGGTTGTTGGGCTTGGCCCAGCTGCGGGGCACGTTTACCGTCACAAGGAACAGCCGACGGCTGCTACCGACGACCGAGTGCATCGCGCGACACTGCTGCTGCGTGAACGTGCCATTCGTTCCGAGATGAACGACGACGTTGGTCCGTAGTGAGTTGTCGCGGGCCTTGGCTCTGAGCAGATCGACACCACCTTGTACCTGTCGGCTCGTCTTGGCCTTCACCGAGTAGTTGCGGTTTTCGAGGCGCGCCTTCGCGCCAAGCATCACCGAGTCGCCAAGGGCAAACCGACCTGACGGGGCGGCCTGAGCGGTCTGCATGGGAATCTGCAGACCGGTAGCCAGCAAGGCGGTGACGATAGGCAGAGCGCTGCGGCGAGCGAGCGTGGAGATCTGCACGGTTGGACTCCTTGAGCATGTGAATTGGCCCGAAGCAGGAAAATCCGCCAAGATCATCGTCCGTGACTGGTGACAGCGATCTTCCAACAATCTCCGAGGGTACCGTCGAGGTGGGCGGACGGCAGGTAGTGGTGGTCGCTTCGGAGTCCAGCGCCTGGGTCAGAAGTCCGGTCGACTTCATGCGGCTCATCGTGGCGACCGTCGCAGTTGGCCTCAGCGTGCTGGGGCTCGGCTACCTGCAGGGAGCCGCGGCGGGATTGTCCAGTGACTTCGCGGAGATCACACGAACTGCCCCCGGATTCTTCACGCTGAGCATCTACGCCACGTTCGATGTCGTCGCCTCGTTCATTCCGTTGGCCGTGCTGATCTGGATAGTCGTGCGGCGCCGGTGGCGGCTCCTCGGGCTGTACTTCCTGACGAGCACCATCGTGAGCGTCGTATTGACACTGCTCTCAGGGCCGATCGAAGCCCGAGTTCCGAACGTCCCCAACCCCCCGGATGATCTTCCATCGTGGGCCACCCAGCTCGTCTGGACGCCCGAGGGCATCGGTGGTCTGGCTGCCGCTCTGGTGGTGAGCGCCCCCTGGATGAGCCGGCGCTGGCGGCGCACCGCCTGGGTGCTGTTGCTGCTGGTGATCCCCTCGGAGATGCTCGTCGGGCTGGACGCACCTTCGGGGCTGCTAGTGGGGCTGGCGACCGGCTGGTTCGTCGGGTCGGCCACGGTCGTCGCGTTCGGGGCTCCACAGCGAAACCCCACGGCCGTCGAGGTCGTCGAAGGCCTGGCCACTTCGGGGCTTGTTCTTACCGAGCTCCGGCGAGCCGGCGTGGACGCACGAGGGTCGACCCCCTACTTCGGAGTTGGCGTCGACGGCAAGGCCTACTTCGTCAAGGTCCTCGGCGTCGACGAGCGAAGCGCCGACCTGATGTTCCGGGTGTACCGGTGGCTGAGGCTGTCCGGTGTCGGGGACGAGCGCCCTTTCAGCTCCCTGCGACGGGCCGTCGAGCATGAGGCGATGGTCTCGGCGATGGCCGAACGCGCAGGGGTGTACACACCGCCGATCGTCGCCCCGGTGGCCTTGAAGGACGACTCCATGGCCCTGGTGTACGAACGTGTGGACGGCCGGTCGCTTGACGGCGTCGAGACGAGCGAGATCAACGACAGCGTGCTCAGAGGTGTCTGGGAGCAGGTGGCCATCCTGCGCCAGCAGCGCATCGCCCATCGAGACCTTCGCAGTGCCAACGTCTTCCTGACCGCGTCAGGTCGCCCCATGCTGATCGACTTCGGGTTCGGAGAGGTGGCCGCTGACGACCTGCTGCTTGCCCAGGATGTGGCGCAGCTGACTATGTCAACGGCCGCCGATGTTGGGGCCGTGCGTGCTGTTGACGCGGCCATCGACGTTCTCGGTCCGGAGGCAGTCGCCGCGGCTGCACCGCGCATGCAGCCCCTCACCCTCGCTGGAGCTACCCAAGCGGCCTTGAAGAAGGACAAGGAACTTCTGGGCGCGGTCCACGCCCAGGTCGTGGAGCGAACCCAGCTGCAGGAAGTGGAGCTGGCCAAGGTCGAGCGCGTCAAGCCGCGGACCGTCCTCTATGCCGCGATGCTGTTCGTGGCGGTGTGGGTGCTCATCCCGCAGTTTGCGGACCTGCCGCGAGTTCTCGAGCAGGTTCGTGGGGCGAACTGGGCCTGGGCGGTACCAGCCGTCGTGTTCTCGCTGCTCACCTATCTCGGGGCGGCCTTGGCGCTTTCGGCGAGCGTGAAGCAGCGGTTGTCGGTGGCCAGGACCACGTTGGTGACGCTTGGTGGCTCGTTCGTCAACCGGGTGACGCCAGCCAAGGTCGGTGGCATTGCACTCAACATGCGCTACCTACAGAAGCAGGGAGTCGACCCGGCCGTCGCTGCCTCATCGATCGGCCTCTATCAGGGCGTTGGCATTGTCGTTCACCTCAGTTTGTTGGTGACTTTTGGCGTGTGGGCCGGAAGCACAGTCTCGATCAGCGATTTCCTTCCCTCCGGGACGATCATCTTCGTCATCTCGGCCGTGGTGCTCGTGCTGATCGGTGTCGCGATCGGTGTGCCCAAGGTCCGCAAGGCTTTCCGCACGACCGTCCGGCCGCAGCTGGCCAAGATCCGCGCCAGCTTCATGGACCTTCTGCGCAGCCCCGGTCGGCTGGTGGTCCTGGTGCTCGGTTCAGCGATTCTGACGTTGAGCTACATCGGCGCTCTGTGGGCCAGCATCGAGGCCTTTGGCGGTGGGATCCCGATTGCTGGCATCGCTGTTGTCTTTCTGGCGGGGGCCTCGATCGCGTCGGCAGCCCCGACACCTGGGGGCATCGGGGCTGTTGAAGCGGCCTTGGTGGCCGGACTGACCGCCCTTGGTCTGGCCTCGACGGTGGCGGTGCCCGCCGTGTTCCTCTACCGCTTGGCAACCTTCTGGCTTCCCGTAATCCCTGGCTGGATCGGCTTCACCGTGCTGCAACGCCGCGGCGATATCTAAGCAACTGTCGGCACGGCCGGTTCGCTCGCTACTCTCAGGGAAATCCTCTTCGCAAAGGAACTCATGAGCACCGCCACCTCCCCGCGGAATGTTCGCGTTCGGTTCTGCCCCTCTCCCACAGGGAACCCGCACGTCGGCATGGCCAGGACGGCCCTCTTCAACTGGGCTTTCGCCCGCCATCACGGCGGCGCATTCGTCTTCCGAATCGAGGACACCGACTCCCAGCGCGACTCCGAGGAGTCGTACGAGCAGCTCGTTGACGCCCTGCGTTGGCTGGGCCTCGACTGGGACGAAGGACCAGAGGTCGGCGGACCCTACGCGCCGTACCGGCAGTCGGAGCGGCTCGATCGCTACCGAGACGCGGCACTGCGGCTGGTGGAATCGGGCCACGCCTACCGGTGCTACTGCACGACTGACGAGCTCGAACGTCGCCGCGAGGCGGACCGGGCTGCCCACCGGCCGCCTGGCTACGACGGCCATTGCCGCGATCTCGGCGCGGAGCAGGTCGCGGCGTACGAGAGCGAGGCGCGACCATCGGTGGTCCGATTCCGCATGCCCGAAGGGGAGTCGTTCAGCTGGCACGACCTGGTGAGGGGTGACGTCACGGTCCCCGCGGGCGAGATCCGCGACTACGTGCTGGTCAGGGCGAACGGTGAGCCGCTCTACACCTTGGTGAATCCGGTCGACGACGCCCTGATGCAGATCACCCACGTGTTGCGGGGTGAAGATCTGCTCTCGTCGACGCCCAGGCAGCTGGCGCTGTGGGCTGCACTGCGCGAGATCGGCGTCGCAGAGGGCCCTATCCCCGAGTTCGGCCATCTGCCCTATGTCATGGGGGAGGGGAACAAGAAGCTCTCCAAGCGCGACCCCGAGTCGAACCTGCTGATGTACCGCGAGCTCGGCTACCTGTCAGAGGGCATGACGAACTACCTGGCGCTGTTGGGCTGGGCCATCTCAGAGGACCGCGACCGCTTCTCGCTGCAGGAGATGGCTGACGCCTTCGAGATCGGCCGGGTCAATGCCAGCCCGGCTCGATTCGACTTCAAGAAGTGCACGGCGCTCAACGCTGACTGGATCCGCCTGCTGGAAGGCGACGAGTTCGTGGCACGGCTGCAGTCCTACCTCGTCGACCAGCGGGGAGTGACGCTCGACGCTGAAGGCCAACGGATCATCCGGAGTGCCGCCCCTCTCGTGCAGGAGCGGGTCGAGACGCTCGGCCAGGCCGTCGACATGCTCACGTTCTTGTTGGTGCCGGAGGAGGAGTTCGAGGTCGATCCGGCGGACGCCGCCAAGCTGCTGGGTTCCGACGGCCGACCGGTTCTCGAGGCGGCACACCAGGCGCTCCGGGGCATCGACGACTGGTCGACGGAGTCGATCGAAGCAGCGCTGCGCGCGTCCCTGGTCGATGGGCTGGGTCTGAAGCCACGGGTGGCCTTTGGTCCGGTCCGGGTTGCCGTGTGCGGCCGTCGGGTCTCGCCGCCGCTCTTCGAGTCTCTGGAGCTACTCGGGCGCGAGCGCTCCCTCTTGCGTCTGGCGTCTGGCTTGGTCACGGAGTGATAACTAGATCGTCTAGGACCGGCCTCCCGGGTGCTACGGGCGGGATGGACTAGTAACCTCTGCGAGGCCCTTCGTTCGTGGGGCATATCATCTGCCGGGCACTCGGCATTGCGAGAGGATCTGTATGTCAACCGAAGTTGCACGTCGGCCTGGCGTCGTCACGTTCGTCGGAGTCATCCTGCTGATCCAGGCCTTCTTGGCCCTGGTTGAGGCCATCGTGCTCCTCGCCTTTCGTGACAACGTGCAGGACTTCCTGGCGGAGTACGGCGAGACCGTTCCGGACGCCACCATGACCGGGACCGCGATCGGCGGGTTGATCGCTGCCGTTCTGTTGGCTCTATCCGGGTTCGGGATCCTGCGAGGGAGCCGCGCGTGGCGGTTGTATACGGTTCTGATCGTCTCGGGCCGGATGGCCTTTGCCCTCTACTCCATGATCATTCACCCCCATGGCGCGTACTTCACCAGCGGCCTAGTCACTCTGCTGGTTGGCTTCTTCGTGATCTGGGCGCTCTACGGCCACAAGGAGTCTGACGAGTACTACCAGACTTCGTAGTGCAGAGATAACGTGTGGGGCCGGTCCGGACGGACCGGCCCCACACGTCATCGAGGCCTGAGTTGGGCTCGCCGCGTCCGATTCGGTATCGTCAGCACGTCCCGGAGCGATTCCGGGAAGTGCCATTGGGGTATGGGGTAATTGGCAGCCCGACGGTTTCTGGTTCCGTTAGTCTAGGTTCGAGTCCTGGTACCCCAGCGCGTTGGAGCAGCTACCCCGCTGGGTACTGTTTCCCGACGATCAGCGCCGCCCGGTTCACCCATTCTGCGCGCTGAGCATGCACGGCCCCGTTGTGTAGCGGCCTAGCACGCCGCCCTCTCAAGGCGGTAGCGCGGGTTCGAATCCCGTCGGGGCTACGTGCCGAAGGCCCAGGTCACTCGACCTGGGCCTT
>DATKXG010000138.1:0-8244 GCA_035529175.1 Ilumatobacteraceae bacterium | reverse complement strand
CACTGCTCGCCGGACTCGGCGTGGTCTGCACCGTGATGGGCGCCGGCTTCATCTGGCAGGTCCGCTCGACCAGCAAGCAAACCGGCACCAAGGTCGACACCCCGACCGACGAGCCGGTCATGGAGACCGCCAGCGTCTGACGACGACGGATCCAACGAACCCCCCCACCTCTGCAAGGCGGGCCTCTCCTCGGAGGGGCCCGCCTTGCACTATCTGGGGGCACGGTGGAGACTGGTCGACAGGGGGATGAAAGGAGATCAGTCATGTCGACGAAATCGACCAGCGAACTCTCCCCCACCCGTTACTTCTGGCTGCGACTCGCCCTGCTTGGCGCCGGACTCGGATTCCTCGTCCTGACCCACCGCGTCACCGGACAACTCGACGACTCGATCTCGACCGGGAGATCCGCGGTGATGGGCGGGCTCGTGGTGGTTGCGCTCGCGCTGGCCCTCGTCGCTCGGTCCGTCCAGGTGATCGTCACCTCTGCGTTCTCCGATGCGTATCGCGTCTTTCGCGCCCGTCACCTCGCGGTGTGCGCCACCCTGCTCGTGGTCATCGGCGCACTGACGGCTGCCGTCATGGTCGTGCACGATCCCTTCGACAAGCTGTTCGCCCACGGGCGGATCACCGTCGAGGACATCGTCGATGCCGGCGTCGTGCTCGCCGCGTTGGTGTGCTGGGTCGGAGCCGGCGTCGCGATCACCGGTGCCTGGGACTCGTCACGCGCCGAACGGAACTGGCATCGCACGCTGCACCTGTACAGCCGGCGGCGGATCTGACCCTCCGTCGCCGACGCTCGGTCAGAACCGGCCGCCGTCGACGATGAAGTTCTGGGCGGTACAGCCACCCCCGTCATCGGCGGCCAGGAAGAGCACCATCTGCACGAACTCGTCGGGCGTGATGCGCTTCTTGAGTGCCTGGTCGCGCATCGTCTGGGCTTCGCCCTCCGGCGACCACCACTTCGTGAGCTGGCGCTCGGTGGGCACCCACCCGGGCATCACGGTGTTGACCCGGACGTTGTGCGGGCCGAACGTGCGCGCCATCGTCCGCGTGATGCCCTCGACCGCCGACTTCGCGATCGCGTAGCCGGGGAACATGTCCTCCTGCATCAGATAGCTGCTCGACCCGATGTTGACGATCGACCCGAGCCCGGCGTCGACCATCTGCGGCGCGAGCGCCTGGATCGCGAAGAAGTAGTGACGGAGGTTGACGTGCATCCGTTCGTCGAAGTACTCGGGCGTGACCTCGCGCCAGTCGTGCCGGTCGTCACTGGCAGCGTTGTTGACGAGCACGGTGACCCCGCCGAGGTCACGGACCGCTGCGGCGCACGCCGCGCGCAGTGCCTCGATGTCGACCAGGTCGACCTCGTAGAACAGCGGGGTGTGCGCGGCGCCGGCCTCGACGCAGGCAGCGATCGTTCGTTCGGCGTACTCCACGCTCTTGTCGACGAACGCGACCTTGCTGCCCTGACGGGCGAAGTGCTGGACCATGGCGCTCCCGATCCCGTCGGCCCCTCCGGTGATGAACACCGTGCGGTCGGCGAGCGACGGATAGGTGGCGTAGTGCGTGACGTGATCGGTCATGGTGAACTCCTCTGGTCGATGAGCGGGTCGATGAGCGGGTCGAAGCCGTACAGCTCGGCGGGGTTGGCGACGAGCACACGGTGGCGCACCGTCGGGTTCGGCAGCCAATCGAGCGTCAGCGCGAGGAGGTCGCGGTCGGTGAGCGGCTCGACGTGGCCGGGGTGTGGCCAGTTGCTGGCCCACAGCATCCGCTCGGGGTAGGCCGCAACGAGTGCCCTCGCCAACGTCGACACACTTGGGAAGGTCGGCGCATCCTCGAGCGTGGACTCGTACGGCGCCGAGAGCTTCACCCAGGTGCGGCCGGTGTCGATCAGCGCGAGCAGCGCACCGAAGGCGTCGTGGTCGGGCGTGACCGGTGGCATGAACCGGCCGACGTGATCGACCACCAGCGGGGTCGGCAGTGCCAGCAGTTCATCGAGCCGGTGCGGGAGTTCGCGCCCGTCGAGCTGGAGCTGGACGTGCCATCCCAACTCGGCGATGCGCGAGGCGACGATCGGCAGGTCGTCCCACCCGACCGCCCCGCCGGGGAGCATGTGGAACCGGGCGCCACGAGCCCCCTGCTCGTCGAGGCGGCGCAGCTCGTCGGCGCTGGTGTCGGCATCGACGACCACGATCGCGCGGGCGGCATCGCCCAGCCCGCTCAGCTCGGCCAGCTCGGCCAGCGCCTCGAGCTGGCAACGATTGTCGAGGCCGTACGTGGTGGGCTGGACGACCACGACGCGATCGAGGCCGAACGACGCCTGGAACCGGCGGTAGTCGGCCACCAGCGCATCATCGGGACGGAGGACGGCGGATCGCGCCACCGGGTAGCGAGCGTCGTAGATGTGCACGTGGGTGTCGCACGATCCGGCCGGGAACGCTCGGACACCCGCGTCGCTCACCGGGCTGGTCAACGGGCTGCCCACCAGGCACGCAGGCGGTCCGCTCGTTCGGGGTTGACCACCCGGGGCGGCATCTCGCCGGCGAGCATCGCTCGTACCTGCTCGACCGAACTCAGCGCCTGGGCGTCGGCGTTCTCGGGGGTCAGGCCTCCCAGGTGCGGTGTCGCGACCACCCCGCGACGCGCCGCGAGGTCGGGCGAGGGCCGTTGATCCGGCGCCTGCCCGACGTCCATGGCGAGCCCGCCGAGGCGTCCCGAGTCGTAGGCGTCGGCCACAGCGTCCTCGTCGAGGAGTTCGCCCCGCGACACGTTGACGAGCACCGCTCCCGGCCGCATCGCCGCGAGGGCCGCCGCGTCGACGAGGTGAACGGTGTCCGCTGTCGACGCCGCGAGCGGGTACACGATGTCGGAGCGTTCGAGGAGTTCGGCGAACGAGATCTGCTCGAATCCGTCGGCGGTCGCGTCTGTGTGCGGGTCGTGCACGACGACGTCCACACCCAGACTGCGCAGCGACTCGGCGAGGTACCTGCCGATGCTGCCGTACCCGATCACGCCGGCAGTGCGTCCGCGCAGCTGCGCGCCCACGCGCTGCGCCGGCTGGCCACCGGCGCGGTAGTCGATCGTCGACTCGCTGACGTTGCGGAGCACGTCGAGCGTCAGCGCCAGGGCGAGTTCGGCGGTCGACGCCACGAAGCTCTTGTCGGCTCTCCCCACGACCACACCTGCGGCCGACGCCGCGTCGACGTCGATCGTCGAGATGTCGACGGCAGTGCGCAGGAAGGCGACCAGGCCGGGCAGCGCCTCGAACAGCGCCGCCTCGCCGGGCGTGCTGCGGTGAGCGACGATCACGTCACAGCCGGAGGCCGCCTCGACCAGCTCGTCGGTGGTGAGGTCGCGACGGCGAGGGTTGGTCGTCACCGTGGCGATCGAGCGCAGCTCGCCGAGCGCCCGCGCGTAGTAGGAATCGAGGTCCTCGGAGTTGTGTGTGACGAAGACGCGCATCGCCATCGACGTTACGGGCGATGCTTGCCGACGGACACCCACATATGACAGTGTCCGCCCGTGATCGCTGAGGTTCACTCGTGCTGATCGGGAGCGTCGAGGCGACGATGGCCGTGTTGCTGGCCATCGTGGTGCTCGGACCGACGCTCGCCGAGCGCTTCCGGATCCCCGGCATCGTCGGGCTGATCGCCGGCGGGATGATCTTCGGACCGTTCGTGATCGGCTGGCTCGAGTCCGGCGGGCTCGTCCAGGACCTGGGCGCGATCGGGATCCTCTACCTGATGTTCCTCGCCGGGCTGTCGTTCGACATCAAGGCGTTCAACGACAACCGCAAGATGGCGATCACGTTCGGCCTGCTCGGATTCTTCCTCCCGTTCCTGCTCAGCGTCTTCGTGGTCGACCAGTCCGAGGACATCGAGACGCTCGGAGCGCTGTTGATCGGCGCGATGTGGGCGTCGAACACGCTGGTTGCCTACTCCGAGGTCCAGTCGGCGGGCCTGCAGAGCACCCGATCGGTCGGCGCTGCCGTCTCGGCCGGCGTCGTCGCCGACCTGATGTCGTTGACCGTCCTCGCCTTCGCGACGGCGACAGCAGTCATCGAGATCGATCCCCTCGACCTGCCGTTCGGCACCGAGATCGCAGAGCGGCTCGCACCGGAGGGGGTCCAACCGACGACGCCGGATCCGACGCTGTCGCTCTGGATCGGCCTGCCCCTGCTGGCATTCGTGTGCCTGTGGCTGCTGCCACGGGTGGCGAAGTGGTTCTTCGTCCGGGTCGGCCGGACCCGCCCGCAACGGTTCGTGTTCACGCTGGCGCTGATGGCCGTCGGTGCCACAGTCGCCCTGCTGGGTGGTATGGAGGGCCTCATCGGTGCGTTCCTCGCCGGGCTGGGCCTGAACCGACTGATCCCTGCTCGCGGACCGTTGATGGAACGCCTGGACTTCGTCGGAACCACGCTCTTCATCCCGGTGTTCCTGATCTCGATCGGACTCAACATCGACCCGGCGGTGCTCGTCGATCCGAAGACGATCGGGCTGGGCCTGCTGTTCACCTGTTTCGTCCTCGTCGGCAAGACCACCTCCGCCGTCATCGCCGGGAGGATCTTCGGGCTCACACGCGACGAAGTGGGTCTCATGTCGTCGCTGTCGTTCGGGCAGGCCGCGTCGACGCTCGCGATCGCGCAGGTCGGCCTGACGCTGGGGATGTTCGAACAGAACGTGGTCAACGCCGCCGTGCTGACGATCGTCATCACCGCCTTCATCACCTCGTACGCAACGCGGTTCTTTGCGTCGCGGGTGCCGCCCGTGGTCGTCGATCGACCGCCGATCGGTCAGCAGGTCCTGCTCGACGCGCGAACGAGCTCCGGGGACCTGCGCACGCTCGTTGCGTTCGCCGGCGGGCTCGCGCGCCATGACGGCGGTCTGGTGATCCCCTACGGCGTCACCGGCGACGCTCCACGATCCGACGTCCGGGCCGCCGTCGACCGAGCCGCAACGGTAGCGGCCGCCGCGGGCCTCGACGGCGATGGCACGGTTCGTGTCGGCGAGTCGTTCACGAACGCCACCGTCGATCTCGTCGCCGAACTCGACGCCTCGCTGGTGCTGCTCGCCTGGGACGGCCCCAAGTGGGCGGCGGACTACGTGTTCGGCAACGACATCGACGGTGTCGGCCAGGCGTCCCCTGTGCCGACGATCGCCGCCCACGTCGTTCGCCCGTGGGATCGCATCGTCGTCCAACTCGGCCGGCCACGCATCGCTTGGCAGCGCGACGACGTGGAGTTGACCGCCGACGTCGTCCGACACCTGCGAGATGGCGACGACGTCGGCCTCGTCGTGTTGTGCCACGACGAGGAGACTGCGGCGCTGTTCGAGGACGAGAACGACCGCGACCACGACCGCAACCGGATGATCGTCGTCACCGATCAGTCGGAGCAGGAGACCGTGATCAACGACGTCGCGCCCACCGACCTGGTGATCGTGCCGGCCCACATCGTGCACGACATGCCACCGTGGCGCCTGCGGCGGCTCGTGCACCGACTCCAGAACACGAACATCGCGGTCGTCGGCGGGCCCCACCGTCTGACGATCTCGCAGGGTGTCACCACTCGTCCGTTGACGATGGGGATCACACCTCGGCTCGTCACCACCTGACCACGACCGGGGGGTCGATCAGGTCGTTCGGGCCAGGCCGTCGAGGATCAGGTCGAGCACGAGCTCGAAGCTGCTGGCCGTGTCACCGTCGAGGTGTTGTCGGATGTGGGCGACGGTGTGGGGCAGCTCGTCGGCGGGGAGCCCCTCCATGAACGTCCGCGCGAGCGCATCGGGATCTCCACCGGCAGGGACGACGTAGGCCATCGCCTGCTCCTGGAGGGTGTAGCCGATCACGTGGTTGTTCACGGCGTGGAACGCCAGATGGGCGACGCTGGGTGTCATGTCGGTTGCCGCGAGCGCTGCCAGATGATGCTCCATGTGCCGGATGCGGGCCGGACCGGGGAGTTGGCGCAACCACAGCGACGCTGCCCACGGGTGCCGGACGAGCGCGGCGCGCGTGTCCACGGCGAGGGCGCGCACGGCGACGAGCGGGTCGGCCCCGATGTCGGGGAGGGGGATCTCGGCGGCGACCGCGTCGACCATGAGTGCGAGCACCTCGGCCTTGTTCACGACGTGGTTGTAGAGCGACATCACCTCGTAGCCGAGCTCGGCGGCGAGCTTGCGCATCGAGAGCGCGTCGGTCCCACGGTCGTCGGCGAAGGCGACCGCCCGGGCGACGATCGCATCGCGATCGAGGGGCTCACGTTCGGTCGTCGCCGCGCTCACCCTTGACAACGTACACTGTACGCACTACAACGTACAGTGTACGTACCTCTCGATCGGAGATCACCATGTCCTCGCCCATCACCCTTCACGACTCCACGACCACCCCCCCGTTGCCATCCACCATGACCGCGGTCACCGCGCGCACATACGGCGGGCCGGAGGTGCTGGCCACCGAGACCCTCCCGGTGCCGGCACCGCAGGCCGGCGAACTACTGGTCGAGGTTCGGGCGTCATCGCTGAACGCGCTCGACTGGCACTTCCTCACCGGCACGCCGTACCTGATGCGACTGATGTCCGGGGTGCGACGCCCGAAACGGTTCGTCCGCGGTGCCGACGTCGCCGGTGTGGTCGTCGCCGTCGGCGATGGCGTCACCCGGTTCACCATCGGCGACTCGGTGTTCGGCGAAAGTCCCGGCGGCGGTTGCGGGCAGTACCTCACGGTGAAGGAGACGACCGTGGTCGCGATCCCCGACGGCGTGTCGTTCGAGTCGGCCGGCGCCACCCCGGTCGCAGGGCTGACGGCACTGCAAGGTCTGCGAACGCACGGTGACGTCCAACCGGGCGAGCGGGTGCTGATCAACGGGGCTGCCGGTGGGGTCGGCACGATGGCCGTCCAGATCGCGAAGGCGTTGGGCGCTCACGTCACGGCGGTGTGCAGCACGCGCAACATCGAGATGGTCCGCTCGCTCGGTGCCGACGAGGTGCTCGACTACACCAGCGACGACTTCGTCGACGGCGGCGCTCGCTTCGACGTGATGCTGGACAACGTCGGCAACCGCCATCCCCGCGAGGTGCGAAGCGTGGTGGTTGCCGGCGGACGCTACGTCGTGGTCAGCGGCCCCAAAGCGAACCGCTGGGTCGACCCGCTCCCCTACCTCGTCCGGGCGAGGCTGGCGTTCGTGCGGTCCGAGACGTCGTTCCACCAGTTCACCGCCGACGCCAACGTCGACGACCTCACGTTCCTCGGCGAACTGCTGGCGTCGGGACGCCTGGTTCCGCAGATCGACCGTGTGGTCGGCCTCGACGGTGTCGCGGACGCGCTGGCCGAGATCGGCTCCGGCCACGCCCGCGCCAAGATCGTCGTCACCCCCTGACCCGATCCGGCGCCCCGCCGTGGCCCAACACCACGTTTGCGTGACATTTCGGATGTACCGGGTCAGCCAAATCCTCACGCAAACGTGGTGGGCGGGCGGGTCCGGACGGGGTGGGCCAGATGGGCAAGGTCCAGACGGGCAGGGTCCGTGCAGTTATCGGCGGATCTGATTTCGACTGTCGCGACCAGATCCACTGAGTAGTGCACGCTCCACCCCAACCCGACGTTTGGATGACACTTCGGGAGGGGTGAGGCGGGCGGGTCCGGACGGGGTGAGGCGGGCGGGTCCGGACGGGGTGAGGCGGACGGCGGGGTCGAGTCAGGGGGTCGTGCGGCTCGCCACGCAGATCGGGTTGGTGCACTCGGTCGACCTGCAGGGTCGTCGGGCCCGGTGGCGCCGGGCACGTTCCTGCGCGAAGGCATCGACACACGTGGGAGCAGCGCAGGTCTCGAACCCGCACGGCAGTCCCACACGGTGACGCTCGGCCTGTCGGCGACGCGCCATGCCGGGATCGTCGGCCAGGTCGTCGGTCAGGTCGTCGGTCAGGTCGTCGCGCTGCCCCGCCGGGGCGGAGGTCTCCGAGGCGGCGTGCCGTGCCGCGACGCAGATCGGCACCGAGCAGCTGTTGCGGCCGCACGGCTCGCCCTTCGCGTGCGCCTGAGCTTGCGCGTCGGCCTTGCGTTGGGCCTTCTTCAGACGCCGGTTCTCGCGCAGCGGCGCGCACACCTTGCAGCTGCGGACCTTGCAGATCCGGCCGCGGCGGTGGGCGACCGCCTGCTGTTGCTTCGGCGTCGGCGCCGGCTCCGTGGGGTGCGGAGGTTCACTCATCGTCCGAGTATCGCCGCGTCGACGCTCAGACCCTCACGCCC
>DATKXG010000137.1:0-6651 GCA_035529175.1 Ilumatobacteraceae bacterium | reverse complement strand
GGTCGCCGTATCGACGACGGTCGTGGCCGGCAGGCCCTTCCACTTCTGGAATGCCATCACCGACTGGGTGGTGGTCAGCCCGTAGCCACCGTCGGCACCGGCGTTCCAGAAACCCAGCGCGAGCAGCCGGTTCTGCAGGTTGGCGACGGCCGCCCGGGAGGACCCGTACACGATCGGGCCGACCGGTGCGACCGGCTCGCCGGCGGTCCGAGTGGAGCACGCAGGAGCCGTCGGGTTGGTCCGCGGACCGAACGGTGCAGCGGCCGGGGTGCCGATGAAGTACCCCGCGAGATCGGCGAGCAGGTGCCCGCCGGGCTCCGTGTACATCGAGAAGCCTCTCGCCGACACGGGAACGATCGCATGGTTGGCGAGCATCTGAGCCGGTCGGACCACGTTCATGGTCGAGGTGGTCGGGGCGACGTTCGGATCGGTTGCCCCAGCGGTACCGACCGTGATGTACCCGATCGTGAGCGCTTCGACGGAGGTGGCGTTGAGGACCACTGCGGAGACGTCCGACCGACCGATCACCGGATTGCTGGTGATCGGCACCTCGAAGCTGCTCTTGATCGACGGTCGCGTTGTCCCGCCGAGCGGATTCAAGCCGGCGATGCGCGTGTCGACGACTCGTGTGGGCGTGGTCATCGGGACGAACAACCCGGTCGTCGACGACGGCGCCGAGGCGCCCGTGTAGATGCCGACGAGGTCGATCAGGAGGTCGCCACCGCTCTGGGAGTAGATCGAGATCGCGCCTGCCGCGTCGACGGTGACGATTGCCTGGTTGGCGATCGCTGCGGAGAACCCGGCGGGGGAGTTGAGGTTCGAGGTGGCCGGAGCCGGGCTGCCCTTGGCGTAGACCTGCCAGAAGCCGGGAACGTTGGTGACCGAGGTCAGGTTCACCGCCACGGCGCTCGCGCCGGCGGCGCCCGGCACGGTGAAGTCCCGCGTCTCGCCTGCAGCGAACGTGGCGACCCCGCGCGTGTCGAGCACGCGTGTCGGCGTGGCGAGGGGCTCGAACCGGCCGGACGTCGCGGACTCGGCCGGGGTGTAGTAGCCGAGCAGGTCGACGATGACGTTGCCGCCACCGCTGCCGTAGATGTCGACCACACCGTCAGACCCGACCGGAACGGTGACCAGGTTCGGCGTGACGTTGCCGGCGAGGAACTGGTTCTCGTCGACGTTGAGGTTCGACGCTTCCGGGCGCGGGCTGGTGTGCGGCCAGACGGTCCAGAAGCCGGGAGCGGACGGAGGTGTGACCGTCAAGTTGAGCACGACGGCGGTGACCGTGCCGGGTGCCGGGAGCGGAGCGGCACCGGTGACGGCGACCGAGATCGTGCCCCCGGCCGGGACGGGCGTGGCCTGGCGCGTGTCGAGCAGGCGCTGCGAGGTGGGCATCGCCACGTATGCACTGGTGGTTCCGGCAGCCTCGACCGCCGTCGCTGGCGCCGCAACCGCTGCGACGAAGGTGGCGCCGATGACGCTGCCCAACGCAACGAGACCAGCAAGGATCGGCCGTGAACGCATCCGACAACGATACGGCAGTCTCGGCAACTCGCGCCATCGTGCTCGAGGTGTAGTCGAACGTGATGGTCGCCGGAACCGGTCGAGCGCGCTCCGGCAACGATTCGTCGCACACCGCCTGGCAGGATTCGGTCATGCCGACTCCTGTCACGATTGCCGACATCGACGCCGCGTGGTTGGCGGACGCGCTCGGTGCAGACCTCGAGTCGATCGAGGTCCACCCGATCGCGGCCGGCGAGGGCTTCATGGGCCAACTCGCCCGGGTGAGCCTCGTCTCGACGGCGACGGGTGTTCCTCGCTCCGTGATCGTCAAGCTGCTGACGGCCGACCCAGGCGGCCGGGCGATCGGCGAGATGTCGCGGGTCTGGGAGCGCGAGCACTGCTTCTACCGCGACGTCGCCGGACAGCTCAACATCCGCGTGCCCGAGGTGTACCTCAACACGCTCGACCCGCCGTGCCTGGTGCTGGAAGATCTTGCTCCGGCCGTCCCCGGCGATCACCTCGCCGGAGCGACTCGCGAGCAGGCCGAACGGTCGATCGATCTGCTCGCGCGGCACCACGGTGCCTGGTTCGAGCACGCATCGTTGTCCACGTTCGACTGGATGCCGGGCCTCGACGACCCGAATGTGCTCGCCCTCGGCCCGATGTTCGAGATCGGCTGGCCAGGGTTCCTCGATCGCTACGGCGACGAACTCCCGCAGCGATGCCTGCGCTGGTGCGAACAGTTCGTGGTCGGGATCCCGACGTGGATCGCGGGCCACCAGGACGATCCGGTCACGCTGATCCACGGCGACTTCCGCCTCGACAACCTGTTCTTCGCCGATGACGGTTCGGTCGCGGTGGTCGACTGGCAGCTCGCCATGCGCGCCCCGGGCCAGACCGACCTGGTGTACTTCTGCGCCAACAACCTGACCGTGGCCGATCGACGCGAACTCGAGGACGAACTGATCGAACGCTATGTCGACGGCGTCCACGCGGCCGGCATCCCCGCGGACAAGGTCACCCTCGACGGGGTCCGACGCGGCTACATCGAGGGGATGCTCTTCTATGCGGTGTCGTTCGGGGCGAGCCTGCTCACGATCGATCCGGCGAACGAGCGGGGCGCTGCGCTGTTCGACGAGTTGGTCCGTCGCACGTTCGCTGCGGTCGACGACCTCGACTCGGGCTCGCTGCTGGGCTTCTGACCGTTCGTCCGCGCCCTGGTTGTCAGAGCTCCGGGATCACCGTGTAGTTCGCTCCGCCGGTGGCGAGGAACTCGTCGCTCCACGAGGTGCCGTAGGTGTCCTGCACCTCCTGGGCCTTGTCGGAATCGGCGCCGTCGGGTGTCGATTCCAGCGTCCACGCCTGGCGCTTGTACGTCCAGTTCTCGGGGAACAGCGCGTGGGCCTGCTTCCACCACGCCATCGCCGCGGGATGGTCGCCTCGGCGTTCGGCGGCGATGCCCAATTCGAAACACGCTGCCGCGCGGCTGTGATCGGCGGATCGGGGCTGCGACGCCGCGACCACCTCGTCGGGCGACATCGCGAAGCGGCTCTCGGCGCCGCGCTCGGCCCAGTCGACGATCGCCGCCCGGTAGGCGGGTCCGGTCTCGGGCATCTGCTTGAACTCGTGCAGCACCGCCCGGAGCCGTTCCGGCATCTCGTCGGTGATCTCCATCGCGGCGAACGGGCTTGGCTGGACCGCCGCGCCTTCGGCGGGTCGCACGAGCGTGCCGGTCTCGTCGATCCACACCGCCATCGGCACGTTCGAGATGCCGAGGAGTTCGTCGACGCGGTGGTCGCTGTCGACGAGCGACGGATGGGTGGGCGCTGCCCGCTC
This sequence comes from Ilumatobacteraceae bacterium, assembly GCA_035529175.1. GTDB lineage: Bacteria > Actinomycetota > Acidimicrobiia > Acidimicrobiales > Ilumatobacteraceae > Sva-07. The sequence continues at coordinate 3,315 of DATKXG010000137.1, read as the reverse complement.
GATCCAGCGACGGGCCTTGTCGGGGTCGAGGTCGAGGGCGACAGTGACGACGCTGAGACCGAGCGGTTCGAGTTCCTCGTGGAGTGCCTGCCACACGGGCAGGTCAGCCGAACAGCCTCACCACGACGCCCAGGCGACGAGGAGCACCTTTCGTCCGTGCATCGCGGTCAGGTCGAACGGGTTGCCGTCGATGTCGGGCAGTTCGATCGGTGGGACTGTGGCGGTGGTCAGCGCCCGTCCGCCGCTCTCGGGACCGAGCGCCCAGATCCCGGCGTCGTCGTCGGCGACGAGCGCCATGCCGAGTCGCTCGGCAACCGCAGCGACATCGAGGCCTCCGTCGTCGCCCACTGTCCCCGGCACGGGCACGCAGGAATCGCCCTTGCACATTCCCTCCGGTTTCGCGACCCACCCGGCCGCACCGGCGAAGGCTTCGGCGGTCAGGTCGAGCGAGTCGAGCAGCATCGGCCCACTGTTCCAGGTGTGGACGGTCGCAAGCGAAGTGAGTGGGCCGATCGTCTAGGGTGCGACCAACCACATCGCACTCGGGGGTCGAGATGGGCAAGGTATTGATCGTCGGCAACCGCTCACTCGGCGGATCCGAGTTGGCGCAGTTGATCGAAGAGCGGGTCGCGGCCGCCCCGTGTTCGGTGCATCTCGTCGTGCCGGTCCCGAGCCCCGTCGCCTCCGCTGTCGCCGTCGGCGGAACCGCCGCCGACATGGCCCCGACGTTGAGCCGTGACATCGACCACGATCGCCGCGCCGCCCAGGAACAGCTGTCGTTCGGGCTCGAGTGGTTGGGTGGGCTCGGCGCGACGGCGACAGGGGAGTTGTCGCTCGATCCCGACACGCCGGGGGCAGTGGCCCGCCTGGTCGAGACGCAGGCCTTCGACGAGGTCATCGTGTCGACGCTGCCCACCAAGGTGTCGAGGTGGTTGCGTCAGGACCTGCCGTGTCGCATCGGCCGCAAGGTCTCCGTGCCGGTGACCGTCGTCTCCACCTCGACCGCCTGACGTCGCCCCGCTCGTCCCCACCCCGCCCCGCGTGCGATGAGCCAAGTGTCGGTATCGGGTCGGTTCGCTCATCGCTGACGTGGTTCACCGGGTTGCGGTGAGCGAAGTGTCGGTATCGGGGCGGTTGGCTCATCGCTGGGGTGGGCTGCCGGGTGGTAGTTGGGACCTTGGGCCCTGCATCCATGAGTCCGTAAGTATGAAACTCATGGATAGGACTCGGTGATCGGCCGGGGGAACCAGGAGGTCGCACATGTTCACCAGATCGTTGATCAGGACGGGCGTCGCTGCGCTCCTCGTCGCTGCCGCCGCTGCGTGCGGCACCGATGCTCCGGATGGGGCGGGTGTCGCGCGAAACGGCGCAACTGCTCCATCCGGGGCTGCGACCGGCGCCGCAGCCACCGCCCAGGCAGAGGTGTCGCCCGGCGCCAACGTCGAGTTCATCGCCACCGAGTTCGCGTTCACCCCGTCGGCGCTGATGGCCACGGCGGGCATGTACTCCGGAACGCTGGTGAACGAGGGCACGATGGAGCACGACATCAAGTTCGACAACGGCGAGGCAATCCTCGCTGCGGCCGGCGAAACCGTCGAGTTCGAGTTCGAGGTGCCGGCGGAAGGCCTCAGGTACTTCTGCTCGATCCCCGGACACGCGGACGCCGGGATGGAAGGCATCGTGCGGACCGACGCAACGCCGGCGGCGGAGACCGCCGACAGCCACGGCGACACCGGCGAGGTGGCGACCGTCGAGGCCGATCCCGACGCTCCGCCGTACGAATGGCGTGATCCGCGGGCTCCGGCTCGCGGCGAGGGTGACGGCTTCACACTCACCCCGGGTGGAGCCCCCGACGGCGGCGACCTGATCGACGTCGAGATGGTGGTCGAGGAGAAGCTGGCGACCGTCGCCGACGGATTCGTCCAGCAGATCTGGACCTTCAACGGCACCATGCCGGGTCCCGTGATCCGTACCCAGGTCGGCGACACCGTTCGCGTCCACCTGATCAACCCGCCCGAGGCCACCGTGTCGCACTCCGTCGACTTCCACGCCTCACAGGTTGCTTGGAACGACGAGATGCGTTCGATCGCCCCTGGTGAGGAGCTGATCTACGAGTTCACCACCGACTACGCGGGGGTGTGGATGTACCACTGCGGAACAGACCCGGTGCTGCACCACATCGCCAACGGCATGTTCGGCATGGTGATCGTCGAACCCGAGGGCGGGCTCCCTCCGATGGAGAACGAGTTCTTCATCGTGCAGCACGAGTGGTACCTCGGACCCCAGGGCGAGGTCTCCTCCTTCGCGAAGGCGAACCAGGCGGCGCCGGCGCCCGACTTCGTGATGTTCAACGGCGCAGCGTTCCAGTACAAGGACAACCCGATCGAGATCCCGACGGGTGAAGAGGTCCGACTGTTCGTTCTCGACGTCGGTCCGTCGATCGACTCCTCGTTCCACATCGTGGGCACGATCTTCGACGACGTGGTCAAGGAGGGCGTCCACCTGCAGCGTGGCAACGAGGGCAACTGGGGATCCCAGGCAGTCGATCTGGCACCGGCTCAAGGCGCGGTGATCGAACTGAAGGCCGCCGAGGACGGCCTGTATCCGATGGTGACCCACGCCTTCAACTTCCCGGGTCGGGGAGCGGTGGGCCTGCTGCAGGCCGGCGACGGCGAACCGTGATCGAGGACGTCGGTCCCTGTCCGGGGGGCATCGGCTCGGGCAGGCTGTCACCATGAGACTGGAGATCACCCAGCGCGCCGACCTGGCGGTGCGGGCGCTCGTCGCCCTGCAGTCGGCGACCACCCGTCTCAAGAGCGTCGACCTCGCCGACGCTCTCGGAACCACGGCCGGCTTCGTCCCGCAGGTGATGGGGCCCCTGGTCCGAGCGGGCTGGGTGCGGTCGGTCCCCGGTCCGGCAGGTGGGTACGAACGCCAGCGTGACCTCGATTCGCTCACGGTGCTCGAGGTGGTCGAGACGATCGACGGGCCGACCGACAACGGCCGTTGTGTCGTCGCCGAGCGACTCTGCGATGCGGCGGAACCGTGCGCGCTGCACGTGGCCTGGGCTCGTGCCCGCCACGAACTCCGCAACTCGCTCGCCGGTCTCCGGTTGGCGGAAGTGAGCGCGGTATGACCGTTCGAACCGAGGCCCCGCGCTCCGTTGCGGCCCGGCCGACCTGGAAGGCGGTGGCGATCCCGTCCGAACACGGCGGCTGGGGGCTCACCGGCGAGCCCATCGCGTTGGGGTTGCTGCTCGTGTTCTCGTGGGCGGGGGCGGCCATCGGAGCCGCGGCGATGCTCGCCTTCCTGGCT
>DATKXG010000136.1:0-4155 GCA_035529175.1 Ilumatobacteraceae bacterium | reverse complement strand
GTGAGATCGTGCTACTCGGGCGCCTCCACGGCGTTGCCACTCCAGCGAACGAGGCGCTGCAGCGGCTCGCTGCCGAGATGGCCCGGGCGGGCGAGCCTCCGGCGTCGCGTACCGTCGACGACGTGTTGCGCGCGATCGACGGGTCCTGACGGCGGGAGATCGCCGGACTGATCGCCAGACAGATTGCGGGGTCAGTCGCCCGAGTTCTTCTTCGGGCCGTTGCCCCGGTTGCCGGGCTTCTCCGACTTCTCTGACCTGTCGGACTTCTCCGGCCGACCCTCGTCGTCATCGTCATCGTCGTCGTCGTCGTGGTCATCGCTGTCGTCGTCATCGCTGTCGTCGTCGTCGCTGTCGTCGTCGACATCATCGTCGTCGACGTCATCGACCTCGACCTTCTCGACCTTCTCATCGTCTTTGCCGCAGGACGACCGCGCTGCATCGCGCTGCTCAAAGCCCTCGGGAAGCTTCACGTCCCCACGGGCCACCGAGCTGACGAACTCTCCGTGATTGTCGAAGTCTTCGGGGTCGAGGCCGAAGCACGGGCCGAGGCCATCGTCGAGCGAGGCGTCGTCGGCGTCCGTGGTCTCCTCGATCATCGTCCGGGTGACCATCGCGCCGTCATCCACGATCACCTCGGGCGCCTCGGACGTGGTCGTCGTGACCTCGCTGGTGGTCGTGGGCACCTCCGACGTCGTCGTGGGAGCTTCGCTCGTGGTCGTGGTCACTTCAGTGGTGGTCGTGGTGTCGTCCGAGCCGGTCAGGGCGAACGGACCTCCCGGGCCGGCGGCAGCGACCCCGCCGAAGCCGATGACCCCGGCGGCGACGAACGTGGCGACTCGGGCGCGACGTGAGGTGAACATGGTGTGTCCCTTCTGGCGACGGTGATGGCGAGCCATGGCGTCGACGTGCGACGTCTCCCCGGCGAGTTCGGCGTCGGTCGCGTCGCTGCGCAGTGGACCGAACACGTCGTCGAGATTGTCGAAATCGTTCATGGCACCCTCTTCATCGTTGGCCTCGCCTCATCCGTTACAGAAATTCTCCGACGAAGCCGCGCGACGCCCCGATGCACCAGCACCCGCACGTTGCCCTCGGTGGTCTGCATGATCGCGGCGACATCGGCGGCCGACAGTTCGTTGACGACGAAGAGCATCACCGCCTCGGCCTGGTTCTCCGGCAGGGTCGCCACGAGGGCGATCGCCCGATCGAGCGCCGTGTGGTGCTCGTACTGCTCGTCGGCGCCCGCCACACGATCGGACGCACGCACCGACAGCGCTGACGGCTCCGTCGAACGCACGAGCCGGCGGATCTCGTCGACGCTTCGCCGATGGGCGATCGTGAACAGCCAGCGCCGGAAGTCGGTGAGGTCGCCCTCGAATCGATCGATCGAGCGGGCGACATCGATCCACACCTGCGACGCGACGTCATCGGGTGCGGGCGAGCGTCTGGCACGCAGATACCGCAACAGCGCCGGATGGTGGTCACGCCACAGCGCGGCGAGCGCGTCACGGTCACCGGCACGGGCCGCGCCCAGCAGCTCGGTACGACGAAACACCACTCAGCATCATCGGCACCCGAGGCCCAGAACTCAAGCCCCAATCTCGCCGGCACCGATCGGGGCCGAACGGGTATGTGATCCCTAAGGTTGGCGGGCATGCCCGACCCCACCTCCTCCGCGCGGCCCGGCACCCCTGACCGGATCGTCGTGAACGGGCTCGTCGTGCAGGCCTACATCGGCGTGCACGACTTCGAGCGTGATGCCCGCCAGCGGGTCCGCTTCGACGTCGAGATCGACACGGTCGACGACTATGCCGAGCGGGTTCGCACGGCAGGCGCGTACGTCTCGTACGCGGACGTGGTCGAGTTCATCGAGGCCCGAGCCGGCTCCGACGAGCACGTCGAGCTGGTCGAGACCTGGGCAGAGGACGTTGCTGCGTTCGCCCTGCGGAACGAGCTCGCACAGTCGGTTCGCGTGACCGTCCAGAAGCTCGACATCTTCGCTGCGGCCGAGGGCGTCGGTGTGGCGATCGAACGCCACCGTGCCGCGGGCGACGGCGGGCCACGGTCGTGACCCGCTGCCTCATCGCCCTCGGCTCGAACCTCGGCGACCGTCTGGAACACCTGCGCGCCGGCCTGGCCGGGATCCGCGACAGCAACGGCATCGAGATCCTCGCTGTCGCCCCGCTCTACGAGACGGCGCCGGTCGGCGGCCCCGAGAACCAGGGCCCGTACCTCAACACCGCGCTCGTGGCCGAGACCTCGCTCGACGCCGCCGAACTCCTCGCACTCCTCCATCGGCTCGAAGCGGCCCGCGAGCGCCGGCGCGTCGTGCACTGGGGCCCACGGACGCTCGATCTCGATCTGCTCGTGCACGGCGACCTCGTCTCCGACGCCGCGACGCTCGAGGTCCCGCACCCGCGGATGCACGAGCGGCGATTCGTGATGGTCCCGGTGTGCGACGTCGCCCCGGACCTCGTCCACCCTCGCCTCGGTCGCACGATGAGCGAACTCCTCGCCGACCTTCCCGTCGAGCCCGGCGATCTCACCGTCTTCTCCACGCACTGGTCCAACCCCTCCCCCTGACAGAAGCGGAGCACACCTCATGATCACGCCCGATGTCCTGCTTCCCCTCTGGGAGGCCCACCGCGCCGCGCTCGACCAACCCGTCCGCACCTTCGAGATCGACGGACGGACCTTCGACGACCGCCCCCACCAGCTCGGGGTGATCAACCTGTCGCGGGACTCGACGTACCGCGAGAGCATCGCCCACGACGTTCCCGCCGCGCTGTACCGCGCTCGGCGGATGACCGTCGAAGGGGCCGTGATGATCGACATCGGCGCCGAGTCGACCGGCACCAACGCCGACATCGTCGACGTCGACCGGCAGCTCGCCACGCTGCTACCGGTGCTCGAGGCCCTCCTCGCCGACGGCCTGCTCGTGTCGATCGAGACCTACCTCACCGACGTCGCGGTCGCCGCGCTCGAAGCCGGCGCGCAGGTGATCAACCTCACGGGCAGGGTCGACGACCCGGCGCTGTACGAGGCGATCGCCCGCCACGACGCCGGCCTGATCCTCTGCTACACACCCGGCCGGACCGCGCGGTCCGACGACGATGTCCCGCCCGTCGATGCGATGATCGACGAGCAGATGGCGTTCTTCCGCGAGCGGCTCGACCTCGTGACCGGGTGCGGCGTCGACAAGCTCTGGATCGACCCCGGCTTCGGGTTCGCACTGAATCTCCCCGACGGGCCGGAGCGGGTGCGCTACCAGACCGACAACCTGCTCCAGTCGTTCCGCTTCCGCGAGCTCGGCTGGCCGGTCTGCGTCACGATGGCCTCCGCGGTGTACCTGTTCCACGACGAGGTCCGCGTCGCCGAGACCGCGATGGCGGTGCTCGCCCTGCTGGCCAAGGCCAACCTGCTGCGCAGCCACGAAGTCGCCCGGGTCCAGCCCGTCATCGACATGCTCGAGATCTGCGCCCGCTGACGCCACGTCGAGCAAACCCTCGTTTGCGCTCAGATTCGGGTGACCCGCCTCACCGAAATCGCAGCGCAAACATGGGGAGTTGGCGCGTTCCGAGGCTCGGTCAGTCGGGGGTGGCCGGGCGCACGCCGGCGTCGCGGCGGCGGGCGGCGATGTCGGGATCGACGCCGGTCGCACGCCAGGCGTCGGCGCCGGCGGGCGTGAACCCGGCGGCTGACCAGCGCGCCGCCTCGGACGGCCGGACGTCACGCTCGAACCAGCCTGCGGCATCGGACGGTCGAACCCCGCTCGCGACCCACTTGGCGAGTTTGCGATCCGGCAGCGGCGTCGCCGCCCAGTCGTCGGCGGTCTCCTCCGGGGCTCCCGCATCGAGGGCGACGCGGCACCGAACGACGTGCGTGGTCCATCCCTCGTCGGGGCGCTGCTCGCGGGCGCTGTCGATGTCGAAGCCCACCGATTCCATCAGGCGAGCCACCTCGGGATCCGCAACGACCTCGGCCCACGCCGACGCGCTCGACGCCGAGAACCCGGCCGACGACCAGCTCGCCGCGGCCTGCGCCGACAGACCGCGCTCGATCCAGTCCGGCACCTTCTTCACCTTGATGCCCGCTTCGTCGGCGTACGCGATCTCCGCGGGGGTCCGGCCGGCACGAAGGTGTCCGAGTGCCTTGGCG
>DATKXG010000135.1:0-11926 GCA_035529175.1 Ilumatobacteraceae bacterium | reverse complement strand
GGTCGTGATGGCGTGGGCGCAGCCGTCGAGGAGGGGAACCGGACCGTCGATGTCACTGGACGGGGCGGTCGCGACCGTCCGCCGGCAAGTGGGTTTTTCGCGGGCAGACCCATCGCCCGAGTCGGTTCACCCTGAGGAGGTGACGGCGATGCTGCTGAGTAACTTGGGACCTCACCCGAGTTCGGGGCGGTAGCTCAGTCGGTTAGAGCAGCGGACTCATAATCCGTGGGTCGTGGGTTCGAGCCCCACCCGCCCCACCACCATCTGGCTGGGATCTCCGGTCGGCAACATCATCCATTTGGGGTGACGTCGCGACGTACGGTGGTCCCCATCGTTCGACTGCTTCCCGAAGCAGCCTCGACGCTGGTGTGTTCGCCACCTGGTGCGCACCGAGAGAGAGACAATCAAGGAGGCGACGATGCTCGCATACGACTATCCGATTCTCGGTCTGTTCTGGACCATGATGATCTTCTTCCTGTGGGTCGCCTGGATCATCCTGCTGTTCCGAGTGTTCGCCGACATCTTCCGCAGTGACATGGGTGGCGGTGCCAAGGCGCTGTGGTCGATCTTCGTCATCTTGGTCCCGTTCCTCGGTGTGTTCATCTACGTCATCGCCAACGGGCGAGCGATGGGCGAACGCGACATCGCGATCGCCCAGCAGCGTGAGTCCGATATGCAGGCCTACATCCGCCAGACGGCCGGGACTGCGGGGAACGCCGACGAGCTGGCCAAGCTCGCCGCCCTTCGCGATCAGGGCGCGCTGACCGACGAGGAGTTCTCGGCGCAGAAGGCCAAGCTGCTCTCCTGAGTCCCCGACGTCGCCGATGAGAGTGGCCCGGCGCTCAGGCGTCGGGCTGCTCGATGGCGTCGAGGAAGGCGTTCACGTCGGCCTCCTCGCCACCGACGAGCCAGATCGTCAGCTCGCCGTCTGACTCCTCGTCGTCCTCGTCGTCCTCCCACGGGAGCACACCGTCGACGAAGTAACGGTCGACGGTGATGTCGTCGGAGCCCTCTTCGACGGGAGCGATCACGGCGAGTTCGACCTCGGCGTCGGCGGGCTGGTCGCTCAGGATGTCGATCAGTTCGTGGACTCGCATGACGCTCCCTTGCGTACTCGTTGGCGTGGTTGGAGGGATGGATGGACGGGTCGATTCACTACTCGTCGAGCCACTTCGGGGCTCCCTCGAGCAGGTACAGACTGACATGTTTGCACCGGTCGAGTGCAGCTTCGATCGCATCGTCGACGTTCATGTACACGTCAGCGAGATCGACGGTCATCTTCGCCACGATCGACAGGCTGCGTTCCGGCGCGTCGGTCACGCTCGGGAACGAGTCGATCGCCGATACTTCGACGGGCAGGTCGATGCCGCCGATACCGGCGAGGTCGATCGACAGCACCAGCAGGTCGGGGGGCTTCGGCAGCGGTGGCAGCGTCCAGGTGAAGATCAGCGGGAACGTGAACCCGGTGGGCGGCGGGTCGTCGATCTCGTCGAGTTTCATCACCTCGTCCTCGAACCCGAGCATCGCTCGCGGATCGACGTCGAGCGACAGGTGCAGGTCGATCGGGCCGGCGCACGCCTCCTCGGGGTGGAGGTCGACCTCCCACAACTGGCGAAGCGAGTACGTCTCCACGAAGTGCCGTTCGTCGTGCACGTGGAAGCCATGGTCGATCGCCTGTGACTTCACGTCGGCGACGAACCCTGCAACGTCGATCACTGCCATGCAGTCGGGACACTACCGTCACTGGCGATGCCCTCGCCCAATGACGCCGATGCCGTGCTCGAACTCTTCGGATCGATCTGCGACGCCACGAGTGCCGTGCTGGGTTCGACGACCGACTGGGGCGAGTCCGGCCGGCGCCCGGGCCAGTACCTCGTCGACCTCGATGTCGACGCCGTGTGCGTGGCGCCGCTCCTGGCGTCGGGCTACTCGGTGTTGTCGGAGGAGAGCGGTCTCCAGCACCCGGGAGACGGCCCGTCGGCCCTCGGCACGGTGGTGGTCGACCCGCTCGACGGGTCGACCAATGCCAGTCTCGGACTTCCCTGGTGTGCGACGTCGCTCTGCTTGGTGGTCGACGACGTGCCGACGGTTGCCATGGTGGCGAACCTGGCCACCGGGGCGCGGTACGCCGCCGTGCTCGGTGATGGTGCAACGCTCGACGGCCGACGGTTGCAGGTCGAGACCGCAGCGGCGCTCGCCGACGCCGTCATCGCCATCAGCGGCCTGCCCGACCACCACTACGGCTGGCGCCAGTTCCGGGCGATGGGCGCCTCGGCGCTCGACATCTGCGCGGTGGCGAGCGGATCCTTCGACGGGTTCGTCGACATGAGCCCTGACGCACACGGAGTGTGGGACTACCTCGGCGCGACGTTGGTGGTGTGTGAGGCCGGGGGAGTGGTCGTCGACGCCGCCGGACGCGATCTCACGGTGCTCGACCACGCCGCACGGCGAACGCCCCTTGCCGCCACCAGCGGCGAACTGCTCGACGAACTGCTCGAGCAGCGCCGGCGAAGCTGACCGGCACTCGCCGTCACGCTAGAAGTCGAAGTTCTTGTTCGGCCGGATCACGATCTCGGGGATGTGGACGTGGGCAGGCTGGGTGACGGCATAGAGCACGGCGTCAGCCACGTCGTCCGGCGTGATCATGATGTCGGCGAGCACGGCCTGCGCCGCTTCGAGAACGTCGTCGGCGAGCCGCTCTCCCGGGACGATCTCGACCTCGATTCCCGACATGGCCACGATGCCGGCGAGCAGCTCAGGGTCGGCATTGCGGCCGATGTTGGTCGCGACGAGGCCCGGCATGATCGACACCACTTGAATCGGGTCGTCGAGGAGTTCCTCGCGCAGCGAGTTCGTGATCACGTTGACGGCGTGCTTGGTTGCGCCATAGACGCCCGAGTCGGGGCGGAGTGCGGCGACCGAGGAGACGTTCACGATGTGGCCCCGATTGCCGACCTCGCGCATTGCGTCGACCGCTGCCTTCGAACCGGCGAGCAGCGACAGCACGTTGATGTCGAACATCTCGCGCCACTGTTGGACGTTCCCGTCGAGCACTCCTCCGAGGTACGACACGCCGGCGTTGTTGACGAAAATGTCCAGGTGACCGTCGGCCGCGAGCGCCGTGGCCACCAGCTCGTCGATGGCACTCGGCTCGCGCACATCACCGACCACGACGGTGGCACGCCCTCCGGCATCGGTGATACGTGCGGCGCTGTCGGCCATCGCGTCGGCGGTGCGGCCGGACAGGATCACATGGGCGCCGGCAGCCCCCATGCGCTCGGCGATCGCTCGGCCGATGCCGCTCGATGCGCCCGTGACGATGGCGGTCCTGCCGGTGAGGTCAGCGACGATGGTCATGGTGCACCTTCTCACACGCCGTCGTAACGTGCCGATATGAAGCGGCACGAGAAGGCGGACCGGATCGGTGAAATCCTCGACGAGTTGTATCCCGAGACGCCGATCCCGCTCGACCACACCGACGCGTACACGCTGCTCGTCGCCGTCGCACTGTCGGCCCAGACCACCGACAAGAAAGTGAATCAGATCACTCCGGCGCTGTTCGAGGTGGCCGGCACCCCCGAACAAATGGCGGCGATGGATCCCGACGAGATCCTCGGCTACATCCGTGAGGTCGGCCTCGCTCCGACGAAGGCGAAGAATCTCTGGCTTGCGGCCAACAAGATCGTCGATGCCGGTGGCGAGATCATCCCGGACTGGGAGTTTCTCGAATCGTTGCCCGGCATCGGCCACAAGACAGCGAGCGTGGTGATGTCCCAGGCGTTCGGCGTACCGGCATTCGCGGTCGACACGCACGTCCACCGCCTCGCCGAACGCTGGGGTCTCTCCAACGGCACCACGGTCGAACGTACCGAGGCCGATCTCAAGGCGGTGTTCCCGATCGAGACGTGGAACGACCGGCACCTCCAGATCATCTTCTTCGGGCGCGAGTACTGTCCGGCCCGCCGTCACGATCTCGCGACGTGCCCGATCTGCAGCTGGGCGGCGAGCAAGAAGCGCATCCGCGAGGAGTCGATGCGCTGAACTGCTTCTCGTGAACTCGTTGCGGAACTATTCCCGCACGAGTTCACGAGAAGAACGCTCACTCGTCGGTTCACCAACCGCGTCGCCGTCAAGCCGGCGGAGCGACCTGGTCGAGCAGTATCCAGTCGTCGTCGGGTTCTTCTCGGAGGAACTTCCAGCGCAATCGGCACCGGATCACGTCGAGTCGATCGACCGGCCGGCTCGGACGGGGGACACCGCCGTGATCGTGGCGGTCGCTGTCGCGGTTGTGTGGCGTGCACTCGAGCTTGCCGTTGAACTGGCTCGTCGGGCCATCGGACGAGTGCGGGACGATGTGGTCGACGTCGCACTGATCGGCGGGTACGTCGCACCCGCTCGTGTGCTGACAGTGGCGGTCGCGCACCTCGACGGCGCGCCGGAGGGCTCCCGTGAATCGACGGCGGTGCGAGACCGAGATGACCGTGGATGGACCGTCGAACAGAACGGTCTCGAGGTCGGCCTCACCGACCCACTGGAGGAGTTGGCCGGGCGTGATGACCGTGCCGTTCGCGAGTTCACACAGCTGCGACAGCGTCTCGTCGCCGACGAGCGCCGTGAACAGTGGCCTCGGTCGCCGTCCGCCGGCGGGGGCCGTCGCGGATCGTGTGGTCATCACGACGAGCGCGGCAGCCCGGCGCTGTGACGCGGTGCGGGTGACACCGTCGCGCTGGTCGGCGAGGTAGAGCTCGCGCTCGAGTCGGGTGAGTTCGTCGCTGACGATCGAACCGCCGATCGGGTCGAGGAGCCCGTTGATCACCACGGTGCCATCGAGCGTGGACGACACATCGAGATGCGCAGCGTTGCGTTGACGCTGGGCCTGGTCTTCGGCGGCATCGGCGTCGGCTCGGACGCACCAGTAGTCGACCATCTTGCGAGCATCGTAGAAGCGCAGCACCTTGCACTGCTCGACCAGCGTGTCCTCGTGGTCGGCGAAGCTGGCGTTGCGCCACGGCCGGTTCGCCTTGGCGAGCAGGTCGACCTGGTCGGGGGACAGCTCGCCCGCGGCGAGCGCTGCCGCCGTGGCCGGCATCGAGCGGAGCTGTCGGGCGCGTCGGATCTCGGTCCCCGTCGACGATGTCGACGCCGAGGTGTCGTTGGCCAGTCGAGTCGCCGCCGACCTGGCCCCGTTGTCGGCCCACACCATGCGCCGATCCCACGCCGAGATCGCCGCGGCGGCGACGGCGGCGAGCCGGTGGCGCTGCCGCTGGACCGTGGTCACCAGCTCGTGGAGTTCGTCGTCGGTGAGCCCGGCGGTGTCGACGTCGAGGAGCGAATCGATCACTCCTGCCAGATCGTCGATCCCCTTCGACATGACATCATGATAGTACACCAGTACGAAAAATGCAACTTAGACAAAACAAATGTTCGTACTTGGTCAGCGATCCCGGAATCCCTTGCCCGCGAGGATCTTCGGCACGCACGCCTCCACGCGACTCGACCGCGTGGCGGACTGCTTCGCTCCTGAGATGTGGAGGTGGTACTCGCGTCGGCGACCTGGTGTGAGTCCCTCGAACGCAGCCCGCAGTTCCGGATCGGCGTCGAGGCGCGTTTGGAGCTCGTCGACCAGCACCAGGTCAGGTGCGGGTTCGACCTGGCGTCCCGAGTCCTCGATGTCGATCGCTTCGGCGACGTAGGCGGCGATCGTGTCAGCGAGCCGCGTGACGTCGTCGACCGACGTCACGCACATGCGGCGTGCCGCTCGCGAGTTGGGTCCCTGGTCTTCGAGGACGCCTTCGGGGTCGACCAGCAACGCTCCCTTGAAGAACATCACGGCGAGGAAGTCCTTCATCTCTTGCAGGATCAGGATGTTGCGGCCCTGGTGCGAGTAGCAGGGCTTGGCCCATTTGATCTCCTCCACCAGGTCGCACCCGGTGAGGATCGGGCGGATCGCAGCGATCTCCAGCGGCCAACGGTGTGATCGCTCGACGTAGGCGTCGACGTCGGGGTTCGTGGTCACCGGGAGGATCGTAGGTCACTACCGTGACAGGCGTGACCGACGCCGAGGGCCTGTTGACCGTGGACGAAGCGCGGTGCCGTGCGAGGGTCGGCATCAAGTGGACCAAGTACGAGACGGGCGTCGTGCCGGCATGGGTGGCCGACATGGATTTCGATCCGCCCACGCCCGTGCTCGACGCGTTGCGAGGCCATGCCGACCGCGGTGACCTCGGCTACGGACCGTTCGCCGGGGATCTCGCCGAGCACTATTCGGACTTCCAGGACCGGCACCACGGTTGGCGTCCGGACACCGAGCGGATTCGACCGTTCACGAGTGTGCTCCACGCGCTCGAAACCGCGTTGTGGAACACCACCGAGCCCGGCGACGGCGTCGTCGTGTTCACGCCGATCTACTACCCGTTCCTCGATGCCATCGCTGACAGTGGGCGACGACGCGTCGACGTGCCGCTCGATCGCGATGGCTGGCGGATCGACGCCGACCGGCTCGCCGCGGCGATCGACGACACCACTCGGGTGATCCTGTTCTGCAATCCGCACAATCCGACCGGGCGCGTGTTCGACGACGACGAGGCGGCGGCGCTCGCCGAGGTGGCGGAACGCCACGACCTGCTCGTGATCACCGACGAGATCTGGGGCGAACTGGTCCATCCCGGTGCCGTCCATCGCCCGCTCGCCATCGCCGACGAGCGGTTCCACGGTCGGCTGATCACGCTCGGTTCGGCCAGCAAGACCTTCAACCTCGCCGGCCTGCGCACCGCCGTGGCCCACATCGACCACGCGCCGCTCCTCGACGCGCTCGCGGCGATGCCCGGCCACCTCCTGGGCTCACCGAGTTCGCTGGGCGTCGTCGGCACCATCACCGCGTGGACCGAGTGCGATGACTGGTTGGGCGCCGCACGACGCACGCTCACCGCACGGCGTGACCAGCTCGTTCGGCGTCTCGCCGCAGATGTCCCGTCGGTCCACATCGACGCGCCGCAGGCGACGTATCTGTGCTGGCTCGACTTCACGCAGACCGGTCTCGGCGACGACCCGGCCCGGGTGTTGCTCGACCGATTCGGTGTCGCTCTGTCGAGCGGACCGCTGTTCGGCCCGAACGGTGCCGGGTTTGCTCGCGTCAACGTGGCGACATCGGAGGGGATCCTCGACGAGGTGATCGACCGGATCGCCGAGGCGGTCGATCAGTCGTCGATCGCCTGATAGACGAGCGATCGCAGGTCGCGTTCGGGCAGCAGCATGCCGGTCATGTACTGCGACATGAACAGCCCGACGAGGTCCTCCGACGGGTCGATCCAGAAGTAGGTCTTGGCGGCGCCCGCCCACCCGTACTCGCCGACCGCGCCGGGGCCGGCCGTCTGAGCGACGTCGAGCATCACCCTCGAACCCAGCCCGAATCCCATGCCGGGCGACGGCATGCCGAGCAGCTCGTAGGGGAGGAGTTCGGACGGGACGTGGTTGCTGTGCATCAATTCCAGGGTCTTGCGACCGATCAGCCGCTCGCCACTGCCTGTACGGTCGACGCGGCCTCCGTTCGCGAGCATCTGCGCGAACCTCATGTAGTCGGCAGCTGTCGAGAACAAGCCGACGCCGCCACGCTGGAACATCTCGGGGCTGCTCGTCGGATACGTGACTGACACGTCGATCCGCTCGTTGAATCCGCTGAGGGCAGCTTCGAAGAGCTGGACGAAGGAGTAGTTCTCGCCGAAGAGGTCGGGCAGCCCGTACATCGCCGAGAGTCGTGGGAGTCGATTGTCGGCGACGCCGAAGCCGGTGTCGGCCATGCCCAACGGATCGAACAGGCGCTCGCGCAGGAAGTCGCCGAGGGACTGTCCCGACAGGACCTCGATCAGGCGGGCGGCCACGTCGATGCCCACGCTGTAGTGCCAGCGGGTACCCGGCTGGAATGCGAGGGGGAGCGTCGCCAGCTCGTCGATCAGCGCGTCGAGTGGGCGGGTCGCATCGTTCATGATTCGTGCGTCCCGGTAGAGCTGCGCAACGGGGTTGTCGGCCATGAAGTCGTAGGTGAGCCCGCTGGTGTGGCTCAGGAGGTCGCGGATCTGCATCGGCCGCGTCTGGTCGACCAGGGTGCCATCGTCGGACATCACCTTCGTCGCACCGAATGCCGGGAGGTACTGCGCGACCGGGTGTTCCAGTTGGAACGCTCCCTCCTCGTGCAACAGCATCAGGGCCGTCGACACGACGGGCTTGGTCATCGAGTAGATCCGGAAGATCGTGTCGGCGGCCATGGGCACCCCGGCCTCCTTGTCCTGGAAGCCGAACTGCTCGTCGTGGACGATCTCGCCGCGCCGACAGATCATCGTGCTGATGCCGACGACGCCGCGCTCGTCGACGTACGAGTTCATCACGGGTGCGATGCGGCGCAGTCGATCGCTGCTCATGCCGACCGCTTCCGGCGACGTGACGTGGTTGCTCATGGTCCCTCCTCGGATCGCGCGTGCGATCCTCGCGCACCGATTGCGTCGGCGCGCCAGCCGGGTAAGGATCGGCGCATGACGACGATGGCGATGTACTCGGCCAAGCCGTACGACCGGAGGTCGTTCGACGCCGCAAACGTCGAAGGACGACACGGCGAACCCATCGAGATCCACTACCACGAGGCACGGCTCAACCGATCGACGGCCGCGTATTCCGCCGGAGTCGATGTGGTCTGTGCGTTCGTCAACGACGACCTCGCTGCCGAGGTGCTCGAGTTGCTCGCGTCGTCCGGGACGACGTGCGTCGCGCTGCGATGCGCCGGGTTCAACAACGTCGATCTCGACGCGGCAGCTCGCCTCGGCATCACGGTGGTCAGGGTGCCGGCGTACTCGCCGAACGCCGTTGCGGAACACACGTTGGCGCTGATGCTCACCTTGAACCGCAAGATCCACCGCGCTCACAACCGGGTGCGCGACCGCAACTTCTCACTCGACGGGTTGGTCGGCTTCGACATGGCGGGCAAGACGGCGGCGGTGATCGGTACCGGTCAGATCGGCGCAATCGTCGCCCGCCTGCTCTGGCATCTGCGCTGTGAGGTGGTCGCCTTCGACCCGGTCGTCAATCAGGGTCTCGTCGAGCTCGGCGTCACCTACGTCGAGTTGGACGACGCGCTCGCCGCCGGCGACATCGTCACACTGAACTGCCCGCTCAACGAACACACACATCATCTGATCGACGCGGCGTCGATCGCCAAGATGAAGCCCGGAGCGATGCTGGTCAACACCGGCAGGGGAGCGTTGATCGACACCACCGCCGTGCTCGATGCGCTCAAGTCCGGCCACATCGGCTCGCTCGCCCTCGACGTGTACGAGGAGGAAGGCGATCTCTTCTTCGAGGATCGAAGCGACGAGATCCTCGACGACGACAACTTCGCCCGGTTGCTCACGTATCCGAACGTGTTGATCACCGCGCACCAGGCGTTCCTCACGCACGAGGCGCTCGGCGCGATCGCCGAGACCACGCTGGCGAACGTCGAGGCCGTGCTCGCCGGTGAGGTGTGCGCCAACAGCGTCACCGCGTCCTAAGGTTCGCTGTCGATGTGTGGCTGCTTCGTCTTGCTGCTCGGAGCGCTGTTCCCGCGGTTCGCGCTGGTGCTC
This sequence comes from Ilumatobacteraceae bacterium, assembly GCA_035529175.1. Lineage (GTDB taxonomy): Bacteria > Actinomycetota > Acidimicrobiia > Acidimicrobiales > Ilumatobacteraceae > Sva-07. The sequence goes on along the minus strand of DATKXG010000135.1, from coordinate 2,318 downwards.
ATCGAGATGTTCTCGGACTGGAACGACCGTGCGTTCGACAGTTTCTGGATCGGCTTCGCCGGCTGGCTCTTCCTGCCCTTCACGACCCTGGCCTACACGACGATGAACGCGTGGGGCGATCCGATCAGCGGATTCGGCTGGGTGTTCGTCGTGTTCGGCTTCATCGCCGATCTGGCGAGCTGGTTCGGTACCGGCGCCCGCAGGCGCAGCTACTGACAGCGTGCTCAGGAGATCTTGACGAGCAGCTTGCCGGTGTTGCCGCCGTTGAACATGAACTGCAGTGCCTCGGGGTAGCGATCGATGCCGTCCAGGATCTCCTCGGCGCATCGGAGCGACCCGTCGGCCAGCCAGGTGGCGAGTTCCTGGGCCGCCGGGTCGATGCTCTCGGGGAAGTGGAAGTAGGCAAAGCCCTCCATCGAGGACTGGCGTTCGGCGAGGCGGAGGTACATCGACGGGCCCGTCACGTTGTCCATGTCGTCGTACTGCGAGATGGCACCGCAGATCACCACCTTGGAGCGCATCGCCAGATTGTCGAGCACCGCGTCGAGGATCGGTCCGCCGACGTTGTCGAAGAACACGTTGACGCCGTCCGGGGCCAACTCGCGAAGGCGGGCGTTGACGTCGTCGTTCTTGTAGTCGATCGCGGCGTCGAAGCCCAGTTCTGACGTGAGGTACTCGATCTTGGCCGGACCTCCGGCGATACCGATCACGCGTGCCCCGTCGCGCTTGGCGATCTGGCCGGCAATCGACCCCACCGCACCGGCGGCCGCCGACACGACGAAGGTGTCACCCGGCTTGGGCTTGGCGACGCGCCGAATGCCGATCCACGCCGTCACGCCCGTCGACGGGCCCAACACCCCGAGATGGTGGCTGAGGGACCCCAGCGAGTCGTCGACCCTGTGCAGGTGATCGGGTCGGAGTGTGGCGAACGTCTGCACGCCGAGGCCGCCGGCAACGGCCTGGCCGACCTCCCACCCCGCGGCACTCGACTCGACGATGTGCCCGACGCCGCCTGCAAGGATCGTCTCGCCGAGACCGACCTGGCGGTGGAAGCCCTCTCCACGCAGCATCGTTCTCGTGCCGGCGTCGACCGAGACATACTCGACGGCCACACGTACCTGCCCCTCCGGAAGCGCGCCGAGTGGCTCTTCCTCGAGAGCGAAGCAGTCGGGTGTCGCCTCGCCGACGGGGCGGCGGGCGAGCGTCACGCGGGTGTTGGTCATGGCCATCTCGAGATACTTGCGCGTACTCCTCTCGGCGGGCGACGTGAGCGTGGGAACACGCGTCGTCGACGTGTGTAGCGTCAGAGGGGAGGAGGCATCCACCGTGACCGAGACGTACCACGAGCGACTCTCTGGCCAGGATCTGAGCTTTCTCGCCATGGAGGACGGTCGTGCCCACATGCACGTGGGCGTGGTGTCGCTGTTCGATGCGGGACCGCTGCGCTTGTCGAACGGCGGGATCGACTTCGAGCGGATCGAGTCGTTCGTCGATGCGCAGCTTCATCTGGTTCCTCGGCTCCGCCAGAAGCTCACATGGGTGAAGGGATTCGGTCAACCGGTTTGGGTTGACGACGCCAACTTCAACCTCCACTACCACCTGCGTCATACAGCGCTTCCACCGCCCGGTGACATCCGCCAGCTGAAGCGCTTGGCCGGTCGCATCATGTCCCAGGAGCTCGATCGCGGCAAGCCGCTGTGGGAGCACTGGTTCGTCGACGGCATCGAGGGCGGACGCTTCGCGTTGATCTCCAAGGTCCACCACTGTGTGGCCGATGGCATCGGTGGCCTCGCGATCATCGGGACGCTCGCCGGTGCCGACCCCGACTACCAGCCAGATCCGCCTCCGGCCTGGGTCCCTCGTCCAGCGCCGAGCGACGCGCAGCTCATCGTCGACGAGGCCCGGCGTCGGACGATGGCTCCGGTCGAGTTCCTCGGCTCGCAGCTCCGTCGCTCCCGGACCGGTGCGGCAGGTCCGCTCCCGTCGATGAGCACGCTCCGCGAATTCGCGGAGACATCCGTCGGCGGCACCGTGACGCCGTTGAATGCGCCGATCGGTCCGCATCGTCGCTTCGATTGGTTGCAGGTCCCGTTCGACGAGGTGCACGACGTCGCCGCGCGGGCGGGAGGCAAGGTCAACGATGTCGCGCTCGCCCTGACCACGGGTGCGCTTCGCGACTTCCTTGCGGCACACGATGTCGCCGTCGACGACCTCGAACTGCGGGCGATCGTCCCGGTGAGCACTCGGAGCGAGTCCGAGAAGGAAGCCCTGGGCAACCGGGTGTCGAATCTCATCGTTCCACTGCCGATCGACGAGGC
>DATKXG010000134.1:0-22777 GCA_035529175.1 Ilumatobacteraceae bacterium | reverse complement strand
GGGCGTCTGGCTGTGCTCATGGAGGGCGGTCACTGGCAGACCGACGTGTCGCTATCCCGACGTCGTCGAGGAGGCGATCTGCTTCGGGTGGATCGACTCGACGGCGGGCCGCCTCGACGACGACAGAGGATTGCAGCTGCTCACATCATCGCCGCCTTCGCGGGCCGATCCGTCTGAGTCAACGGCCCGGCCAGTGCTACGGACGAGCCTCGATGATCAAGTTCATCGGGGTTTCGGTCGCTCGCCGGAACCGACTGAAGCCGGCCTGCTCGAATACGGAGCGCAATCGGGCTTCGCCCGCTTGCGCGCCGAGACCGAGCCCGACGTCCTGCGACAGCGAGTTCGGAACACAGATCCCGGCGGAGGCCATGTAGAGCAGCGCCGCCATCGGGTTGTCGGTCATGTTGTGCGAATGGTCGTCCAGTGCGAACGGCTCGACCAGTAGCACCATGCCGTCGTCGGCGAGATGTTCGCGAGCGTGGCGCGCCGCGGACACCGGATCACCCATGTCGTGAAGGCAGTCGAAGAAGCAGATCAGGTCGTAGGTGCCGTCGTACTCGGTTGCCTTGGCGACTTGGAACGACGTGCGGCCCGTGACACCGGCTTCCTCGACGCGTTGCCGAGCGGTCTCGATCGATGGTGCATGGAAGTCGATGCCGGTGAAGGTCGCCTCCGGAAACGCCTCTGCCATCGCGACGATCGATGCACCGTGCCCGCATCCCACGTCGGCCACACGTGCTCCGGCGGTCAGGCGCTCGGCCATCCCGTCGAGTGCCGGGATCCACTCGCTCGCGAGATGTGCCCGGTACCCCGTCCGGAAGAACCATTCCGTCCCGGAGAACAGGCACGGATGGTGATCGCCCCACGACATCGCCCCGGTTCCCCGGAACGTCTCCTTCATCTTCTCGAAGTCGAGGAACAACGAACCGAATGCATTCATCGCACGAGCGACGAACACAGGCGACTCGTCATCGGCGAGGGCCATCGCGTGCTCGGCGGGGAGCGCGTAGGTGTCCTCACCCTCGTCATACACGAGGATTCCACCGGCTGCCTGGCTGTCGAGCCACTCGCGCACGAGGCGTTCGTGGCACTCGCTCTGCACGGCGAGCCCATGTGCCGACATTGCTCCGCGATCCGCGAGCATTCGGTAGAAACCCAGCTCGTCACCGAGCCAGATTCCGAGACACAGGGCAGTTCCGGTCATGTGTCCGACGAGTTGCCCCATGAACTCTTCGACACGTGTTTCGTCAATCGTTGGTGCGCTCATCGCCCCTCCTCGTCATTCGCACCCGACGCCACGAGTAGGTGGCATCTCGAACGATGCGAACCCCGCTCCCACGCTCGCGCCATCACCCAGACGTGTCAACCCAAAGGTGACGGCCCCGATCCACAGCCTGAGTGTCGAGTTCCTGACGAGCAGCGAGGCGATACCTCACGACGGCGACGCCTTCCGGCCGGTCTTCGATTCGATGTCGGCGAGTGCTTCTTCGATCGTGCCGTAGAAGTGTTCACGGTCCAGCGCCTCGTGGAGCCCGTAGTCGTGCACGAGTTCATGGAGCCGGCTGCGAAGCTCGACGAATGCGAGGTGGATGCCCTTCGCATTCAGCTCGTTGTCGAGCCGCTCGAGCATGCCGGCGGCGGTGACGTCGATGTCGGTGATCGCCTCGCACTGCAGCACGATCCAACTCGGTCGCCGTTCCTTTACGAGTTCTCGGACCGCGTCGGCGAACATGCCGGAGTTCGCGAAGAACAGGGGTGCTTCCCACCGGAAGATCACGACGTCGGGTTCTTCCACGAGGTCATCGCCCTGATTGTCGCTGTGCCAGCCGTTGCGTCCGGGCACCTTGCCGAGCACTTCGCCGTGGGGCCACCAGTTCCGCTGGAAGAACAGCAGGATTGACAGCACGACGGCGACGAGGATTCCCTCCAGCACACCGAGGAAGATCACGCCGGCGCTGGCCACGACCGACAGGACGACGGCGGATCGACGGATCCGCCACAGCCGCGCGAGCACCCCGAAGTCGACGAACGAGAGCGCGGCGGCGATGACGACCGCGGCCAGCGCCGAGTTCGGCAGGTCGGCGAGCAGCCCGTTGAAGAACAGCAGCAGCAGTACGACCATTCCTGCGCCGACGAGACCGGCGAGTTGGCTCTTGGCACCGGACTGTTCGGCGACCGCTGTTCGTGAGCTGCTCGAGGAGATGGCGAAACCCTGGAAGAACCCGGCGGCGATGTTTGCCGATCCGACGCCGATCATCTCCTGGTTCGGCTTCACCTGCTCGCCTCGTCGAGCGTTGAACGACGTCGACAGCGCGATCGTGTCGGTCAGCGAGACGAGCGTGATCCCGATGGCGGCGACCAGCAGCGGCACGACGTCACCGATGTGGGTCCAGGGCACCTCGGGGGTGGGCAGGCCCTCGGGAAGCGTTCCGACGGTGCCGATGTCGAATCCGAAGATGGCGGTGGCGACCGTCGCGCCGACCACGGCGACCAGGACAGCCGGGATCCTCTTGGTGATGCGGGGGAGGCCGAGGAGTACCGCCAGCGTGACCAGACCGACGGCGAGAGCGGTCGCGTCGCGCTGGTCGAAGTCCGTCACGAACTCGCGGACCTCCTCGACGAAGCTGTCGGCATCGGTGGAGAACCCGCTCAGCTTCGGGAGCTGACCGACGATGATCGTGATCGCCAACCCGTTCATGTAGCCGACCTGCACCTCGCTCGAGAGGAGGTCGGCGACGAAACCGAGCTTGCCGACGCCCAAGCCGATCTCGATGAGGCCGACGAGGATCGCGAGCATGCCGGCCAGTGCGATCGCTTTCGCCGGATCGTCGCCAGCGATGACGAGCGGCGTGATGGCAGCGAAGATCAGCGGTCCGAGCGACGAGTCGGGGCCGAGTACGAGGATCTTGGACGGCCCCATCAGGGCGTAGCCCACGAGACACGCGATGGTCGTGTAGAGCCCGTTGACTGCAGGCAGCCCCGCCAGCTCCGCGTACGCCATGCCCTGTGGCACGAGGATCGCCGCCAGCACGACGCCGGCGACGAGATCCGACCGCAGCCATCGGCGCTGGTAGGTCCGCAGCGACACGAGCCCGGGAACGTTGCGTTCGATCGCCGACGACGGCTCGCCGGGATCCAACGGCGTCGGATTCGCGCCGGACGGTCCGGTCGCGTCCGCGTCAGCCTCCGCATGGTCTGAGTTCACGACGGCCCTCCCTTCACCGGTGTTGTCGCTTCCTCCCATCGGGCGGACGTCGATGGTGCTGCGCCGATGATCCGATCGTGCGTAACCATATGGCCCGCAGCGATGACCGAACAGCCCGAAACCGCGCCCGATCGGATTTCATTCGTTCTGGGTGAGGCCGGCGGGAGGACCGGGACACGACGGTCCGGTCTCGTCGCTCGCCGCCGGATCATTCGATGTGGGTGACGCTTCGGGTCGATCGTCGTCGTACCGTTCAATTGCCGCAGGACGCGGCAGCTACCTCGATTCGCACGCAATCACTCGAATCGAGTCAACGAGACAAGGAGGGCGACCATGCTCGCTTACGACTATCCGCTTCTCGGCCTGTTCTGGAGCATGATGATCTTCTTCCTGTGGGTCGCCTGGATCATCCTGCTGTTCCGAGTGTTCGCCGACATCTTCCGGAGCCAGGACATGGGTGGCTGGGCCAAGGCGTTCTGGTCGATCTTCGTGATCCTGCTGCCGTTCCTCGGCGTGTTCATCTACGTCATCGCCAACGGGCGAGCCATGGGCGAACGCGACATCGCCATCGCGCAACAGCGCGAGGCCGAGTTCCAGACCTACGTCCGCCAGACCGCCGGAACCGGGGGAGCCGCCGACGAGTTGACCAAGCTGGCCGCACTGCGCGAGAGCGGGGTGTTGACCGACGCCGAGTTCGCAGCACAGAAGGCGAAGCTCCTCACCGCGTGAGGCACGAGAGCATGCGCGGTGCTGCACCGGAGCTGGGAGACGCACGCCCACTCTCCCTGCCGCTCGTCGACGAGATCGGTCCCCCGACGGGGCGGGACCGGCGAGATGCAAGAATCAAGTACGCGTGTGCGGCCGCTTCGGCGCAGGCGCGACCATTTGTTCGAAGGAGCATGTCCCATGGGTAAGAAGAAGAAGTCGAAGAAGCACGATGCGCATGACGCTGCGCCAGTCGCCGGCGATGAGTCTGCGCCGAACGACGACGGCAAACTCAAGCGCAAGGACTACGAGGCCGAACTCGAGATCCTCCAGGGCGAGCTGGTCGCGATGCAGGAGTGGGTCAAGGCCAGCGGCGCCAAGATCTGCATCGTGTTCGAAGGGCGCGACACCGCCGGCAAGGGAGGCACGATCAAGCGGATCACCGAGCGGGTCAGCCCCCGCACCTTCCGCGTGGTCGCGCTCCCCGCGCCAACGGAACGTGAGAAGTCGCAGATGTACATCCAGCGGTACATCTCGCACTTCCCGGCCGCCGGCGAAGTCGTGATCTTCGACCGCAGCTGGTACAACCGAGCCGGCGTCGAGCCGGTGATGGGCTTCTGTACACCGGAGCAGACCAAGCGATTCCTCGACCAGGTACCCGCAGTCGAGAAGGCAATGGTCGACTCCGGCATCCTGCTGATCAAGTACTGGCTCGAGGTCAGTGCGGACGAGCAGACCCGCCGACTGAAGAGTCGAATCGACGACCCCCGCAAGATCTGGAAGCTGTCGGACATGGACCTCAAGTCGTACAGCCGTTGGTACGACTATTCGCGGGCACGCGATGCGATGTTCGCGGCCACCGACACCGCGTGGGCCCCCTGGTACGTCGCCCACACCGACGACAAGAAGCGCGGCCGCCTCAACATCATCTCGCATCTGCTCTCGCACGTGCCGTACGAGAAGGTCGAGCGGCCGGAGATCAAGCTGCCGCGTCGCCAGCCCGCAGGCGGGTACGTCGAACCGGACCTGCCCCTGCGGCACATCCCTGATCCCTACTGACGACTGCTGAGGACACCACGATGACGATGACCGCACCACCGACCGAACCGCCGAGCGGGTCGACACAGGAGACCATCCGATGGTATTCGCTGTCGGGCGACGACACCGTCGCCCGACTCGGCGTCGACGCCACATCGGGCCTCGACGCGGCCGAGGTCACGAACCGGTTGACGACATACGGCAAGAACGAGGTCGCGACGGAACCACCGCCGACGACCTGGCAGATCGCCAGGGGCCAGATCGCCAACCCGATGAACATCATGCTGCTGATCGTCAGCATCGCCAGCTTCACGATCGGTCAGATCGCGACCGGCTCCATCGTGATGGCGCTCGTGCTGTTCAACGTCGTCATGGGCACCAACCAGGAACGCAAGGCGATGGCGAGCGTGGACGCGCTCGCCCAACTCCAGGTACCGACGGCGAGGGTGCGGCGCGACGGCACGGTGGAAGAAGTCGACGCGGTCGGTCTCGTACCGGGCGACATCCTGCTGGTCGAAGCGGGCGACCTCGTTCCTGCGGACGCTCGCATCCTCTCCTCCGCATCGCTCGAGGTCCAAGAGGCGTCCCTGACGGGCGAGTCGGCACCGATCGCCAAGGACAGCATCACCCTCGCCGACGTCGAGCAGCCGCTCGGTGATCGGACCAACCTCGTGTTCCAGAACACCCAGGTCACCCGTGGGTCCGCCGAACTCGTCGTCGTCGCCACCGGCCAGTCGACCCAGATGGGCCAGATCGCCAACATGGTGACCGCCACGAAGCGCTCCAAGTCGCCGCTCCAGGTGGAACTCGACGGGCTCACGAAGATCTTCGGGTTCCTGGCCTGGGGAGCGGTGGCGATCATCGCGATCGTCGGGATCGCCCGCGATCAGGATCGCGAGACCCTGATGCTGCTGTGCATCTCCACGGCGATCTCTGCCATCCCGACCGGGCTGCCGACGTTCGTGCAGTTGATGCTGTCGTCGGGTGCGCAGCGACTCGCCGAATCGAAGGCGGTCGTCAAGTCGCTGAACGACGTCGAGACGCTCGGCGGCACCACGGTGATCAACAGCGACAAGACCGGCACGCTCACCATGAACGCGATGACGTCGGTGACGATGATGACCGGCGGCTCCTGGTACAAGATCGAGGGCAGCGGCTACTCGACCACGGGCGCCATCCTCGGCCCGGCGGGCGAGCCGACGCCGGACTTCACCCCGTTGGCACTCGGACTGGCCCTGAGCAGCGACGCCACCGTGGCCGCCGACGAGTCGATCATCGGCGACCCGACGGAGGCGGCCCTCGTCGTGCTCGCCGCCAAGATCGGCGTCGACGCCGAGGAGACCCGTCGCACGCTGCCGCGTGTCGCGCTCGTGCCGTTCGATTCCGAGTACAAGTTCATGGCCACCTTCCACGACCGGCCGTCGCACCTGGAGTTCAAGCTCATCCCCGAGCCGCACTTCATGACGGTCAAGGGAGCTCCCGACGTCGTGATCGACCGGTGTTCGCATGCGCTGTGGCACGGTGACGTCGTGCCGATGGAGCAGGTCCGCCAGGACCTGCTCGATGCCAACCAGCAGCTGTCGGAGAAGGGGTTGCGCGTCCTCGCATTCGCCGCCCGTGGACTCTCGGACGACACGATGCGTTCGGCCTCGGACGACCCGATGGGCGAGGTGCGCGACCTGGTCATGGTCTCCCTGGTCGGCATCATCGACCCTCTCCGCCCGTCCGCCGTCGACGCCGTTCGGGTCGCTCACGGGGCTGGCATCGACGTCCGGATGATCACAGGCGACCACACGGTCACCGCTCGCGCGATCGCCGACCAGCTGGGATTGGGTCCCGGCGTGATCACGGGTTCCGAGCTGCAGAAGCTCAGCGACGACGAGGTGAAGGCCCAGCTGTCTCAGCTGCACGTCTTCGGCCGGGTGGCACCCGAGGACAAGGTGCGCCTCGCCCGGCTGATGCAGGAGTCCGGCGAGGTCGTCGCGATGACCGGCGATGCCGTCAACGACGCCGCCGCGCTCAAGCAGGCCGACGTCGGTGTGGCGATGGGCAGCGGCTCCGAGGTGACGAAGCAGGCCGGCAAGCTGATCCTCACCGACGACAACTTCGGCACGCTCGTCCACGCCGTCGATCTCGGTCGCGACATCTACCGTCGGATCTCGTCGTACGTGAAGCTGCAGCTCACGATCCTGTCGTCGGTGCTGCAGTTGATGCTGATCGCGACGATCCTCAACATCAACGACGGCGTCGCGCTCTTCCCGATGCAGTTGCTGTTCGCGAAGTTCTTTGTCGTCGCCACGGTCGTCATCGGCTTCATCGTCGACGTCCCCGACCCCGGCGTGATGGAGCGGCCACCGCGCACCCCCGGCTCCAGGATCGCGACCGGCGCGCAGACCGTCCGCTGGGTGATCAGCGGGTTCATCATCGCTGGTTCGGCACTGGCACTTCTGGCGTGGGGCCCGGGTGAGCCCAGCACGACCGATCCCTCGACGTCGATGACGATGGCGTTCACGGTCGTCGCACTGAGTGCGGTCAACATGGGGTTCGTGATGCGTCGCGAACGTCAGGTGCCGTGGTCGGCGCCGCTGTTTCCCTACATGGGCTGGATCATGCTCGGCTGGGCGCTGACGGTCGCCGCCGTGGAGACCCGCCTGCTCCACCGTCTCCTCGACACGGTGTCGTTGACCGGCGCCCAGTGGCTGCTGGTGATCGGGCTGTCGCTCGTCTCGCCGCTCTTCGTCGCCATCGACAAGGCGCTCCAGATCCGGCGCCTCGACCGCGAACAACGTGAGCACCCGTTCCTCGGTCTCGGCACGAACGCTGATGCCTGACTCCTGGGGTCACGGCAACGCAACGAAACGATGATCCGATCATGAGGTCGAGGCGCACGGCGGCACTCGCCGCCCTGGCACTGAGCGCCGTGGCGATCGTGCTCACGCTGTTCACGTCGACTCGCTCGTTCCCGAGAGGGTTGATCGCCGCGACGGTGCTGGTGCTCTCGGGCGCTGCCGCATGGCACGCACTCCTGCGGCGAGGTCGGGCGCGGCAGGTGTTGGCCGTCCTCAGCGTGCTGCTGTTCATCGGCTTCGTCGTCGCGCTCCTGGCCGGCGGCATCCTCCTCGAGGCGATCGTCGCTGCCGCACTGTTCGCACTGGCTGCGGTGGCAGCGCGCACCGCGTTCCGGATCCACGTGCCGCTCCCCGCCGCCCCGGCTCCGACGCATCCGGTGGTGGTGTGGAATCCGAAGTCGGGCGGCGGGAAGGCGCTTGCCGCAAACCTCGATGCCGAGGCTCGTGCACGTGGGATCGAACCGATCGAGCTGCGCGCGGGTGACGACCTGATCGACCTGGTGCGCACCGCCGTTGCCAACGGCGCCGACGCGCTCGCCGCCGCCGGTGGCGATGGCACACAGGCGCTCGTCGCCACGATCGCCGCCGAACTCGATCTGCCGTTCGCCTGTATCCCGGCAGGTACGCGCAACCACTTCGCCCTCGACCTCGGAGTCGATCGCGACGACGTCGTCGGAGCCCTCGACGCGTTCGTCGACGGCGGCGAGCGGTGTGTCGACCTGGCCGAGGTCAACGGGCGCGTGTTCGTCAACAACGTCTCGCTCGGCTTGTACGCCGAAGCGGTGCAACGATCCGGTTACCGCGACGCGAAGATTCGCACCGTGCTCGACACGATCCCCGAGTACAGCAGCACCGACATCGGCGACCACGTGTTGGAGTTCACCGGACCCGGCGGTGTCCACGGACGTCGAGCCACGGTCCTCATGGTGTCGAACAACTCCTACCGCCTCGGCACGGTCATCGGATCCGGTACCCGACCGAGCATCGACGACGGCGAACTCGGCATCGCCGTTGCCGAGGTGACCTCGAAGGAAGCTCGCGGTCGATCACGGTTCCGGCAGTGGACGGCGACATCGTTCGAAGTCGGCTCCGACGGTCCGGTCCCCGCCGGTGTCGACGGCGAGGCACTGATGCTCGAGCCGCCGCTGCAGTTCACGATCCGTCCGAAGGCGCTGCGCGTCCGGATCGCGCCACGGCACCCGGGTGCGTCACCGTCGGCCGCCGCCCCTGACGGGCTGCTCGACGGCGCCCGCAAGCTGATCGACATCGCGCGCACCAGCTGATGTCACCCGTGCCGCTGCGGCACGACGAGCCGTGGCACCTGCACCACGATTCACTCGCCATTCACGAGCAGATCCTCACCGGCTGACTGGAACCTCGTAGGGGACGACGACATGCGAGAATCGCAACATGACTGAGGCGGCCGTCGCTGTACTCGCGCTGCTGGTGCTCGGATGGTCGATCGTGTCGGGTGCGTTGGCCCGTCACGACGTCACCGGACCCTTCGTGTTCGCCGCCGCCGGGTATGTCCTGGCGAACCCGGACTGGGGACCGCTGACGGTCGACGTCGACACCTCCTCGGTCCACGTCATCGCCGAGGTCACGTTGGCGCTGGTGCTGTTCTCCGACGCGGCCAGGGTGAACCTCGGTGAGCTCAGGCGCGACCTCTCGATCCCGGTCCGCCTGCTCGGCGTCGGGCTCGTGCTGTCCGTGGTTCTCGGTGGCGTCCTCGCGGGTTGGATAGTGGGCGGCCTCCCGTGGGCCCTCGCCGCGTTCGTGGGGGCGTCCCTCGCCCCGACCGACGCAGCGCTGAGCGTGGCGGTGATCAACGACGAGCGCATCCCGCTTCGCCTGCGGCGTGCGCTCAACGTCGAGAGCGGACTCAACGACGGCATCGCCACGCCGATCGTGGTCTTCATGTTGGCCGTGGCGGCCAGCCAGCTCGGCATCGTGAGTCAGAGCGAGTCGTTCGAGGCAGGGACGGCACTTCGCGAACTCGCAGGTGGCGTCATCGTCGGTATCGCCCTCGGGATCACCGGCGCGGTGCTCGTCTCGCGAGCCTCACTCCGCGGCTGGATCGACAAGGGCGGGCGGCGGCTGGCCACCCTTGCGGTGGCGGTCGCGGCGTTCGCCGTTGCATTGGCGTTCGACGCCAACGGATTCATCGCAGCGTTCGTCGCCGGCGTCGCCTTCGGGGCGCTGCTCGACCGCGCGGCCGTCGACCTCGATGAGGCTGCCGAGCTTCCCGAGCTCGGCGGTGAACTCCTCGCGCTGGTCGTCTGGTTCTTGTTCGGTGCCATCCTGATCCCGTTGGCCCAAGACCACTTCGGCTGGCGGATCGCGTTGTACGCGCTGGCCAGCCTGACGATCATCCGCATGCTTCCGGTGGCGTTGAGCCTCGTGCGCTCGGGACTCGACGGACCCAGCATCGTGTTCATCGGTTGGTTCGGCCCTCGGGGACTTGCATCGGTGGTGTTCGCGCTGCTGGCCATCGAGGAGCTGGGAGAGACGTTGCCGGAGGTCAATCGGGCGGTCGCCACCGTGGTGCTGACCGTGACGCTCAGTGTGTTCCTCCACGGCATCACCGCTCGCCCGGGCGGACTCATGTACGTCCAGCTGGAGGACGACCAGTCCGCCGGTCCCGAACCACGCAGCCGAGGCCGAGCCTTCGCAGCGCGAGGCGATCGGCGATGAACGAGGTACCGGCCGAGAAGAAGGTTCCAGGCAAGCCGCGTCGCGGCGTGGCCGGGCGCATGGTGGACGTGGTCGTCGGCCCGTTCGTTCAACCGGTCGTCGACGCCGTCGATGTCGGCGACGTCGTCGACCGCATCGACGTGGACGAGTTACTCGGTCGAATCGACGTCGACGAAATCATCGGCCGGATCGACGTCGAGGCAGTCATCGCTCGCATCGACCTCGACAAGGCCCTGGACCGTGTCGATCCGGACCGGCTGCTCGACCGCGTGGATCCAAACCGGTTGTTGGACCGCGTCGACCCCGACCGGTTGTTGGACCGCGTCGACCCCGACCGGTTGTTGGATCGCGTGAACCCGGATCGGTTGTTGGATCGGGTCGATCCGGACCGGTTGTTGGATCGCGTGGACCCCGACCGGCTCCTCTCTCGCGTGGACTTCGACGCGGTTGCGGAGCGGGTCGATGTCAATGCCGTGATGGAGCGGGTCGACGTCAACTCCCTGGTGTCGCGAACCGAACTCGGCGAGGTCATCGCCCGTTCGACGACGGGCGTGTTCGGGCAGCTGCTCGACGCGGCACGGATCGCCGTGATGGCGCTCGACCTGACGCTGCACGGACTCGCGGCTCGCGTGTTGCGTCGCGACGATCCCACGGCGCAGTTCGGGCCCGGACAGGTCCACGAGACGCAGACGTGGCGGCTCCCCCCACAGGATCGCGCCGTGGCGCTCCAAGGCCGCTATGCCGGAGCGGTCTCCCGCTTCCTCGCATTCCTGCTCGATGTGACGTTGACCGGGGCGCTGTTCGGGCTGATCGGCACGTTGCTCGTGTCGGCGCTACAGATCGTGGCCGACGTGACGTGGGAGGCGGCCGACCACCGCTTGCTGGTCGCCGTGGCCTACGCGGTGTGGCAGTTCGTGTACTTCGCGGGACTCACTGCGATCGCCGGGCGAACCATTGGCAAGGCGGTGCTCGGTGTCTCGGTGGTCCGGCCCGATGGAACGCGGGTCACGGCCCGCGCGGCGGTGATGCGCACGCTCGCGTTCCCGTTGAGCTTCTTGCTGTTCGGTGCAGGCTTCTTCCTGGGTGTGATCCGTCGGGACCGTCGCGAACTCCACGATCTGATCGGCGGGACGGCCGTCGTGTATGCGTGGGATGCCGAGACCGCCCGACTGCGATCGGGTTCGTCCCCGGCGGGCTCGACGTGACCCCGAGATTGTCAGGCGCGGTCGGAGAGGACCCGACCGTGGACGATCAAAGCCCAGATGACGGCGATGTCGATGGCGATGATGGTGATCGCCCACACCGGGTACCACGGCATCCAGAAGAAGATCGACACCATGCTGCCGACAGCGACCAACACGCCGACCGTCCGTGCGAGCACGTTGCCGGAGAAGATTCCGAAGCCCGAGGCGATGAGGATCACGCCGATGATCAGGTGAATCCAGCCCCAGGTCGTCGCATCGAGTTGCACGAGGTAGTCGGGCGTGAGCACGAGCACCTCGTCCTCGAGGATCCCGACCAGCCCGGCAAAGCCCTGGAAGATTCCCAAGACGATCAGCATGACGCCCGCGAACGAGACCCACCGCTACGAGTCTCCGCGAGCGCGTGCGTCCCCCACATCGGGTGATTGGCCACGCAGCGATCGATGGAAGATGGGCGCCGACGTCAAGCGAGGGCTCGGACGACGGTTTCGATCACCGTCGGCGATTCGGCCTTCGGGATGCCGACGATCACCAGATCGACACCTGCAGTCGCCATTGCGGCCACCGCGGTGCGGAGCTCGTCGTCGCTGGTGTAGTTCGTCAGCGCACTGCACGTGATCTCCGCCGGATCACGTCCAATCGCTGCGCACGAGTCGTGCAGGACCGCACGGCACTCGGCGAACTCGGCCATGTCCTGCCCGCCGAAGTTCCAGTGGGTCGCATGACGCGCAGCGAGCGGGATCGTGCGCTGCTTGCCGCGCCCGCCGATGCAGATCGGCAACGGACGCTGGATCGGCTTCGGATTGTTCATCGCATCGGTGAGGACGTAGTGGTCGCCGCGGAAGCTCGTGCGCTCGTTGTTCAGCAGCGACTCGAGCACCGCCAGCCCCTCCTCGAATCGGTCGAATCGCTCGCGCATCGACCCCAGCTCGATCCCGAACGCATCGCACTCCTCCTCGTTCCAGCCGGCGCCGATCCCGAGTTCCAGCCGTCCGCCCGACGTGATGTCCAGCGTCGACGCCATGTTCGCGAGCACGCCTGGATGGCGGTACACCATCCCCGACACCAGTACGCCGCCACGCAACCGGCTGGTCTCGTGGAGCAGCGCGGTGAGGGTGATCCACCCCTCCATGCAGTCTTCGGTCGAGTCTCCGAACAGCGGATAGAGATGATCGAACGTCCAGCCCGACTCGAAGACGTCGAGCGCGTCGGCGCGCTGCCACACCTCGCGCATCCACTCCCATGTCGTGCGTTGCGGTGAGGTCACGAAGGCGAAGCGCATGTCCGTCAGAGGCCCTTCCACACCGGGGGCCGCTTGGCCACGAAGGCCGCACGCGCCTCGGCGACGTCGTCGGTGCTGCTGCACATGATCTGCGTGCGGTTCTCGATGTCGAGGGCGTGACGTAGCGACGGCGCGTCGATCGTCTGCCACATCGTCTCCTTGGTCATCCACGTCGCGAACGGTGCGTTCGCCCGGATCAGCCGGGCGGTGTCCAACGCACGATCGATCAGCCGGTCGGGCTCGACCACGTCCGCGACCAGACCGATCCGATCGGCTTCGGCGGCGTCGAAGATACGGGCGGTCAACAACAGCTCGGCCGATCGCGACGCGCCGACGAGTCGGGGCAGGAAGTAGCTCGTGCCCATGTCGCAGTTCGACACGCCGATCTTCAGGAAGACCGCACCGAAGGTGGCGTTGGTCGATGCGAACCGGATGTCGGATGCCAGGCCGAGCGCGAATCCGCCACCGACGGCAGGCCCGTTGACCGCAGCGATCCACGGCTTGCGCGACCGGTGGATGCGCTCGTGCAGCGTCGCCAGGTGGTCCTGCCACATGAAGCCGCTGACCGTGCGCCCGACGCCCTCGCTGCCCGGGGCCGCGCCCTGATCCTGGAGGTCGAGTCCGGCGGAGAACCCGCGACCGCTGCCGGTGACGATCACCGCACGCAGACGCTGGTCGAGGTCGACGGCGCTGACCACCTGATCGAGTTCGGAGATCATCGTCGAGGTGATCGCGTTGAGCCGGTCGGGGCGGTTGAGCGTGATGAGTGCGATGTCGTCGTCGGCCTCGGTGACCTCGATCGTCTCGAAGGAGCTGGTGGGGAAGTCCATCCGGCCATGATGACCACGTCCCGCTGGCGCAGACGACCCCGGGAGCGAGGGCTCGCTGAAATATTCACTCATTTACACATTTCCTGTTGTATGAAACATAGTTCCGGTATTAGAGTTCGATCGATGTCCGGAATCCTCGTCGCCATTCCCGCCCTGCCGCTGCTGGCGGCCGCGGTCGTCCGACTCGCCGGCCCGGCACCGCGTACTGCGGCACGAGCCGTCGTGGGTGCCAGTGCGCTGGCGACGATCGGCGCCGTCGCGCTGCTGATCTCGGTGAGCGTCGACGGTCCCGTCGATGCGGTGATCACCGACGCCGACGGGGCGGCCGTCGTCGGCCTCATGGCGGACCGGGTGGGTGCGATTCTGCTCCTGCTCACGAGTCTGGTCGGGCTGATCGTGCAGTCGTTCGCCTCACGTTCGTTGCTCGGCGATCCCCGGGCCACCCGCTTCCACGTCCTGGCCGCCGTGCTCGCCAGCGCCACCTCGCTCGTGGGCGTCGCGGCCACGGGGTCCGGGTTGCTGGTCGCCTGGGTTGCGACCAGCGTCACCCTCATCGCACTCCTCGGGCACAAGGCTCCGTGGCCGGCCGCAGTCCGTTCGCAGCGACTCACCGCCAGGAGCTTCCTGATCGGTGATGCTGCGCTCCTGATCGGACTGTTCGTCGCCATCGTCGCGATCGGCGACCTCGACCTGCGTGGGATTGGTGCGGAAGCCGCAGCGCTCGATGACGAGTCGATCGGCTCGCTCAGCCTGGTCACCGTCGTCGCCGTCTGCCTCGTGATCGCCGGCATCGCCCGGTCGGCGCTGGTGCCGCTCCACGCGTGGTTGCCCTCCACGCTCGCAGCACCGACGCCGGTGTCGGCGCTCCTGCACGCCGGTGTGATCAACGGTGCCGGTGTACTCCTCATCAGGTTCTCGCCCGTCTTCGCCTCGTCGGCGAGTGCGATGGCCCTGGCCTTCGCCGTCGGGGTCGTGACGGCGCTGTTCGCCACGGCGATCATGCTGGTGCGCGCCGACGTCAAGGGTGGCCTGGTCTGGTCGACGTCGGGCCAGATGGGCTTCATGGTCGTGCAGCTCGGCGTCGGCGCCTTCGCCGCCGCCCTGTTCCACATCGTCGGACACGCCCTCTACAAGGCGGCGATGTTCCTCGGCGCCGGCGGTGCGATCTCGGCCCACAGCCGTCAGAACCAGCGGCCTCACCTCGGCCACGCCGACCAGGCGGTCCTGAGCGCGACGTGGACACGGCTGGTCGTGGGCATGCTCGCCCCACTCGTCGCCTTCGCGCTGGCGCTGCGGGTCATCGATCCGCACCTGACGGCAGCGGCCACCATCCTGATCGTCGTCTTCGGTGCGCTGTCGGTCGGACGTGCGGCGAACGGCTGGATGTCGGCGACGCCGTTCGGGGCGGCCCGCACGATCGCTACGGCGATCGGTGGTGTGGCCGTCGCCACGTTTGCCTACGTCGGCGGCATCGCGTTGTTCGAGGCCTTCGTCGTCGACGCCGTCCCCTACGAGGTTCCCGCAGCGGTCGGTCCCGTTTGGGTTGCGGCCGTCCTTGCGACGATCGGCACCGGTGTCGTCGTCGTCGCCTTCACGCCGGGGTTGCGCGGCGAGGAACTTCGCCGCCGCGTCTACGCCTGGTTGCTGAGCACGAGCACGCCGGTGTCCGCGATCCGGTCGACATCGCCAACGCCGGCGTCGACGCCGATCGCACCGTCCACCTCGGCCCCCTCCCGTCCCGCCGAACTTGCCACCGCAGGAGATCACGCATGAGCCTCGCCACCGCCAGCGACACCACCGCCACGGTGCTCTCCGCGAGCGACCGCTCCCGCCTGGTCGCCGACGTCTCGACCGCCGGATCGATCGCTGCGCCGTACTGGCCGCTGACAACGTTCGTCGCCGTCAACCCCCTGGGTGGGCTCACCGATCTCCCGTTCGGCGACGCGGCCAGCGAGGCCCGAGGTTGGTTCGGCGCCCGCACCCATCTGCCACTCGAGGCCTACCGCGCCGAACATGCCCGGGGCACCGTGACCGACGCCGATCTCGACCGGGCAGTCCACCGTCACGACCCGTCGCTCGCCGACCGCGGGCCGGTGGACCTCGGCGACGTCAGCATCGACCCGGTCGAAGTCGTCCGTTGGGACCTGCTGCACGGTCCGGTCGCCGGGCCGCTCCCACCGAGGCGGAGCGGAACCGTGGCGGACGCGCTCGACGAGATCATCACCGGCTGGTGTGCCGCCTTCGTCGACGAAGCCCACACCCCATGGCAGATGCCGAACCGCGATCAGGGGTTCTACCGCTCGTGGCTCGCCGCTGCCGGTGCCGACCGCCGACTCGCTGCGGTCATCGGGCGCGACGCCCGGGCTCGGATCGCAACGCTCCCGGACGATCCCGCCGAACTGCTCGCGCTCGTCCTGCGTACCCGCGGCGTGTCCGACGACCAACGCATCGCCGCGGTGCGGACCTGGATCCAGCGCACCCCCGGCTGGGCGGGTTTCGCTCGGTGGTGCGATCAGTGGGCGCCAGATGATCGCCCAGGGGTGCGCCTGCGTGTGCTCGATCTTGCGGCAGTCCGCGCGGCGATGGATCACCTTGCACCCGAACAACTCGAGCTGACCGGAGCCGACCTCGACGCAGCACCCGAGAGCGCCGAGGCGCCCCTCGATCGGCGCGTTGACGCCGTGGTGACAGCATTCGGTGGCAACGAACACGGCGCCGTTGCGGAGATCCTCGGCTCGATCGACGCCGACGCAAGGGCTGCCATCTGGCTCGCGGCGCACGAGTGGAACTACCGCGACCGGCTCCTGGCGCGACTCGCCGGACCGACTGGGACGAGCGACGGCGCTCGCCCCGACGCACAGCTCGTGTTCTGCATCGACGTCCGTTCGGAGGGCTTCCGCCGCCACCTCGAAGCGCTCGGGTCCTACGACACCTACGGGTTCGCTGGGTTCTTCGGCGTGCCGGTCCGTTGGCGCCCGCTGGGCTCGCCGGTCGCGCAGGCCCGGTGCCCCGTCCTGGTGTCGCCCCGGCACGAGGTCGCCGAGGTCGCCGTCGACGACGACGCGGCCTACCTCGCGACGTGTTCGGCCACCGCAGGACTCCACGATGCGTTCTACGCGGCCAAGGGTGGCATCGCCTCGCCGTTCGCGCTCGCCGAGTCCGCTGGGTGGTTCGCCGGTCCGGTCGCCGCGGCTCGCACCCTGCTTCCACCGCGTACGGCACTCGACACGAGCGGTGTTGCGAAGCGTCCCTGGTGGAAACGGTTCGGCGCAACCCCCCGCACGGCGCCGGTTGTCGACGAGGTTCACGGCGCCGGCCTCCACGCCGGGCTCTCGCTCGAGGAGCGGACGCTGTTCGCCGAAGCGATCGTCACCACGATCGGTCTGGCCGAGTTCGCCCCGGTCGTGGTGCTGTGCGGGCACGGCAGCGAGACCGTCAACAACCCGCATGCGTCGTCGCTCGACTGTGGCGCCTGTGGCGGCGCGCCGGGTGGAGCGAGCGCGCGCATCGCCGTGGCGATCCTCAACGACGCCGAGGTCCGTGCGGGTCTCGTCGAGCGTGGCATCGTGATCCCCGACAGCACGTGGTTCGTCGCCGCCGAGCACGACACGACGGCCGACCTGGTGACGGTTCTCGATCGCGACGGCCTCCCCGACGCCGTCAGCGCCCGCGTCGATGCGCTGCAGCGCGACCTCGACATCGCCGGAGAACGAAATGCGCTCGACCGGGCCGCGCGTCTGCCGGGAAGCGCAACGCGGGTGCGCGACCGCGGGCGCGACTGGGCGCAGGTGCGGCCCGAGTGGGGCCTCGCCGGGAACGCGTCGTTCATCATCGGGCCGCGCTCGATGACGGCGAGCCACGACTTGAAGGGACGCTCGTTCCTGCACAGCTACGTCGCCGAACGCGACCCCGACGGTGTGGCCCTCGAGACGATCATGACCGCACCGCTCGTCGTGGCCCAGTGGATCTCATCGCAGTACTACTTCTCCACCGTCGAGCCCGAGATCTTCGGTGCCGGCGACAAGATGCTCCACAATCCCGTCGGCGGCATCGGCGTGGTCGTCGGTCAGTCCGGTGATCTCGCGGTCGGGCTCCCGATGCAGTCGGTGATGCTCGGCGAGCAGCGCGCCCACGATCCGCTGCGGCTCCTCGCCGTGGTGCAGGCCCCGCTCGACCGCATCGAAGGGATCATCCTGCGCAACAGCGGGCTGCGCCAACTCGTCGAGGGCGAGTGGATCCATGTCGTCGCACGGGAGACCGACGACGATGCCTGGTCGTTCCGCACGCCGAGCGGCGGCTGGGAGCCCTGGCACCTCGCTGATGACTCGATGGCCGAACACCGCACGACCCTCGCCCACACCGACCTCTCGACACCCTTGTCGATCTGAACGGAGAACCATGACCACCTGGACCGACCTTCCCGCAATGGCCAAGATCGAAGTCGTCGTCGATGGCGACGACGTCCCCAACGTGCGCGACCTCTTCCTCGATGCCGGCGCCACCGGCTACACCGCCGTGACCGGCCTCTCGGGGTTCGGGCACGGCGGCCATCATCACGGACGGTTGCTGTTCAACGACCGTGCCAGCCTGTCGATGCTGATCACCGTGGTGCCGATCGACCGCGCCGACGGGCTGATCGCAGGCATCCGTCGTCTACTCGAGGGTCGCAGCGGCGTGTTCTTCGTCAGCGAAGTCCACGTGAGCCGCCCGGACTACTTCGCCTGATCGCCAGGGCGGTTCGCCTGATCCCGTGCGAGACTGACCTCGTGCACGCCATCATCGACACCGAGTCCGTCAATCCCGTCCTCAACGAGATCCTCAAGGCCGAGCTGTCCGGTGTGGTGCGCTACACCCACTACTCGCTCGTGATCACCGGTCCGAACCGGTTGCCGTTGGTCGACTTCATGAAGGCACAGGCGGCCGAATCCCTGCTGCACGCGCAGCAGGCCGGCGAGATCCTCACCGGCCTCGGCGGGCACCCGGAGCAAGGCATCGCTGCGATCGACGAGTCACACGACCACGCGATCGAGATGATCCTGAGGGAATCGATCGACCACGAGCGTCGTGCGCTCGATCTGTACCGGCAGCTGTTGGGGTTGACCGAGGGGAAGTCGATCTATCTCGAGGAGTACGCACGTGGCCAGATCGGCCAGGAGGAACTCCACGTGATCGAGATGAACAAGCTGCTTCGCGACTACTCCATCGACTGAGCGGGAACCCGGACGACCATGGTCAAGGCAGCCGACGTCGGTCTGTGCACGGGCAAGGACTGTCGCAAGGCGGACGGTTTTCGCACCACCGAGCGGGAGCTCCGGCGTTGCGGCGAGGTGCGCGAGCTGCCCTGCCTCGACGTCTGCGATGGGCCGGTCGTCGTGCTCGGGGTGCGCAGCGAGGCACCGGTCGTGATCGAGCGGGTGAACAATCGTGCGATGGCCCTCGAACTGGTCGACCACGTCACTGCCGGCACCGAGCTGTCCGGCCGCCTTCGCAAGCGGGTGCTGACGGGTTCGAAACGAGCCAAAGCCCGCCGCCGCATCACGCGAGCGACGTAGTCACCACGCCGTCACACCCGGTCCGCGATGAGCGAACCGCCCGAATGGCGTCACTTGGCTCATCGGTGGCGATCCGACCCGCTTCCGCGATGAGCGAACCGCCCGGATACGGCTGTTCACTCATCGGAAGGGGAGTCAGGCGCGTGCGATGTGGAACGCCGGGATGACGCGCGGAGCGGCCGAGGTGACGTACTCGCCGAACTGGGGCATCAACTCGGCCTGGGCGCGCAGCTTGGCCTGACCCTCGTCCTCGGGGAGTTCGGTGACGGTCGCGGCGAATGTCTCGGTGCCGAACTCGACGGTGATCTCCGGGTGGGCCTTCAGGTTGTAGTACCAGTCGGGGTTCGTCGGGGCACCGCCCTTCGAGGCGAAGACGTAGAGGTCGTCGCCTTCGACGAGCGTCACCAGCGGGATCTCGCGGAGTTCGCCGGACTTGGCGCCGATGGTGTGCAGGATGACGAGGGGGTTGTCACCGAACTGTGCGGCCTTGCCGCCGCTGGCGCGGAACTCGGCGATGATCTGGGCATTCCAATCGTTCATCCGCAGGAAGCTATCGACCAGAACTTGCGATCACAAATGATTCTTTAAGTGTAATCATGTAATTAGTCGCTAGAATCCGGGTCATGTCCACGACATCTCACTCCGTCACCGACTCGACCATCACGTCCTGGCTCCGGGGCCGACTCCCCGACGCGTGGACCTCGACGCCTGCCGAGATCGTCATCGACCGCGACGAGATCACGATCGTGCTCACCGTGAACGAGCCCGAGCTCGGCGACGATGCGTCCGACGCCGACCGCGCCGAGGCGGTGGCCGGGCGTATCTCGGGATTCCGCGAAGAGACGCGTGAGGCGCGTATCCACGTCGCCCGCGAGGCCGAGCACCGCTTCGAGCGCAAGGTCGCCTGGAGCGTCAGGATCGGCGAGCACACCGAACGCTTCACCCACCTCGCCGTGCCGGTGATGACACGCTTGCGCCAGCCCGAGCGGATGGTGCTCGACACGCTCGTCGCCGCCAACGTTGCGCGTTCGCGGGCCGACGCGCTCGCCTGGTGCGTGCGTCTCGTCGGCCAGCACACCGGCGACTGGCTCTCGGAGTTGCGCGACGCAATGCAGGCGGTCGAACGGCTTCGCGCCGAGGGCCCCGCCCCGTCGTAGGCTCGGCCGACGACCCCACCGATCGAGGGTGCCCGCGTGCCGATCAGTCGTCGATGTGGAGGGCGTCGGCGGGACGTACGACGTGGGGGTCCGGCCCGCCGACGGCGTCGTGGTCCTTCTGCTCGTAGTTCAGGCGATCGAGGACTGCTCGGATGCTGTTCAGCCGGGCGCGCCGCTTGTCGTTCGAGTTGACGACCGTCCACGGCGCAGGCTCGGAGCTGCTCGCGCGGAGCATGGCGTTGCGGGCTGCGGTGTACTTGTCGTACAACTCGATGCCCGCTTCGTCGATCGGCGAGAGCTTCCACTGCCGCAGCGGGTCGCTTCGGCGTTGCTCGAAGCGCTCGCGTTGGTTCTCCTGCGAGACCGTGAACCACAGCTTGAACAGGTTGATCCCACTGTTGACCAGCGACTGCTCGAACGCCGGCACCTGCCTCATGAACTCGGCGTACTCGTCGTCGGTGCAGAACCCCATCACGCGTTCGACGCCGGCACGGTTGTACCACGAGCGGTCGAACAGCACGATCTCACCTGCTGACGGCAGGTGCGCGACATACCGCTGGAAGTACCACTGCGTCCGCTCGGCGTCGGTGGGCTTGGCCAGGGCAACGGTTCGGGCGCCGCGTGGGTTGAGGTGCTCGGTGAAGCGCTTGATCGCACCACCCTTGCCGGCGGCATCGCGACCCTCGAACAACACCACCACGCGCTCGCCGCGCTCCTGCACGTGGCGCTGCGCCTTGAGGAGCTCGATCTGGAGGCGTTCCAACTCGCGCTCGTAGTGCTTGCTCGGCGGGCGCTCCCCGTGTGGGGGATGCTCCATATCGGAGATCGTTCGTGGATGGCTGGGGGTCACGGACCCTCCTCTCGGGTTTGGGTGTCGACGCGACGCTCGAAGACGAACTCGTACTCGAGGTAGTCGTTGAGGTGTTCATTGCCGGGCAGTGGCGCACTGAGCTGCGACGACTGCAGGAGCATCCAGCCGTCTCGCATCGCCGCGACGCCGCTCGCGTACGGCGGCTTCGATTCGGGGAGGGCTGGACCGACTCCGTCGGTGCCGTCGTGGAACGCCCAGCCCACCGTTCCCGAGTCGAGGGCGGATCCGTTGGCCCAGAGATAGAGGATCTGCTGTCGCTGCGTCACGATCCGACCAGCGCGGCGCGACCCTCGAGCCGGCTCAGGTAGTGATCGACGTCGTAGGTCTCGTCGCCGGTGAGGTAGCGCCAGAGCTTGGCTCGCTGCACCTGTTCGTTGCGGTAGTCGGTGATGCTCATCCAGGGATGCATCGTGCGAAGGATCTGCGCCACGCTGTCGGGCAGCATGCGCGCGAAGACGTGATCCGTCGGCGGGTTCTGCAGGGCCTCCAGGTCGTCGGTGTTCCACAGCCTGACCTGGGGCACCGCCGGGTTGAGCCGAACCTTGTGCATCCAGCGGTCGCCGTCGCCGGGGTTCGGCTGTCCGGCGTGCCACAGCCCGTGGTGGAACACGACCACGGTGCCGGCCGGCCCGGTGAACTGCTTCTCCCCGGCGATGTGCTGATACCGATCGAGGCCCGACGATCGCACGCGGCGGAGGTGGCTGCCAGGGACGAAGCGTGTGCCACCCTCGCCGGGAGCAACGTCGTGCGGGTACCAGAACAACTGGACGTCGAAGGTGGGGTCGGGCGAGTCGGTGATCGCATCGACGTGCAACGGCTGGTTGTAGGTCGAGTGCGGCTGGAGGTGATGGGTGAAATCGTGGTCGAACGTCGGGTTCGGCCCCACGAACGACTCGATGATGCCGCGTATCCGTGGGAGTCGTAGGTACTCGCCGATCGCGGACGGAGGCGGGTAGCACTCGTCGAGCGAGGTGCCGGTGTGCGGCGGCTTGAGTCCCTCGGGAGCGAAACGTTCGAGTTCCAGGCGGCGCATCTCCTCGATGCCGCGCTCGTTGACATCGGCCGGCACGATCGCCTCGAACCGGATGAACCCGTTGGCCACGAACTCGGCCATCTGCCGCGTCGTCAACCGGTGATCTGTCCCCATCGCCAGAGTGTGCCATGCGTTACGCCGGGGGTCAGGCCCCGGGCGGAACACGGAGGGACAGCGACGCAACGCCCCAGCGGTCAGCTCGCTGCCGACTCCCCGCGCGCCAGCCGAACACGCACTCCGATGGGGGCGGTCAGCTCGTAGCCGGCGAGATGGCGCTCCTCTTCGTTCTCGCCGCCCCAGAACCCGTACTCGCGGTTGTCGCGAGCGAACTGTCGGCACGGTTGGCGCACGACGCAGGC